>NZ_JBBOWX010000001.1:4040625-4350000 GCF_038007285.1 Sporosarcina sp. FSL K6-3457 | reverse complement strand
TAAGGAACTCGGCAAAATGACCCCGTAACTTCGGGAGAAGGGGTGCTCTGGTAGGGTGTTAAAGCCCGAGAGAGCCGCAGTGAATAGGCCCAGGCGACTGTTTAGCAAAAACACAGGTCTCTGCAAAACCGTAAGGTGAAGTATAGGGGCTGACGCCTGCCCGGTGCTGGAAGGTTAAGAGGAGAGGTCAGCGCAAGCGAAGCTTTGAATTGAAGCCCCAGTAAACGGCGGCCGTAACTATAACGGTCCTAAGGTAGCGAAATTCCTTGTCGGGTAAGTTCCGACCCGCACGAAAGGCGTAACGATCTGGGCACTGTCTCAACGAGAGACTCGGTGAAATTATAATACCTGTGAAGATGCAGGTTACCCGCGACAGGACGGAAAGACCCCGTGGAGCTTTACTGTAACCTGATATTGAATTCCGGTGCAGCCTGTACAGGATAGGTAGGAGCCTAAGATTCCGGAGCGCCAGCTTCGGAGGAGGCGTTGGTGGGATACTACCCTGGCTGTATTGGACTTCTAACCCATGCCCCTTATCGGGGCAGGAGACAGTGTCAGGCGGACAGTTTGACTGGGGCGGTCGCCTCCTAAAGAGTAACGGAGGCGCCCAAAGGTTCCCTCAGAATGGTTGGACATCATTCGTAGAGTGCAAAGGCATAAGGGAGCTTGACTGCGAGACCTACAAGTCGAGCAGGGTCGAAAGACGGGCTTAGTGATCCGGTGGTTCCGCATGGAAGGGCCATCGCTCAACGGATAAAAGCTACCCCGGGGATAACAGGCTTATCTCCCCCAAGAGTCCACATCGACGGGGAGGTTTGGCACCTCGATGTCGGCTCATCGCATCCTGGGGCTGTAGTCGGTCCCAAGGGTTGGGCTGTTCGCCCATTAAAGCGGTACGCGAGCTGGGTTCAGAACGTCGTGAGACAGTTCGGTCCCTATCCGTCGCGGGCGCAGGAAATTTGAGAGGAGCTGTCCTTAGTACGAGAGGACCGGGATGGACACACCGCTGGTGTACCAGTTGTCTTGCCAAAGGCATCGCTGGGTAGCTATGTGTGGACGGGATAAATGCTGAAAGCATCTAAGCATGAAGCCCCCCTCGAGATGAGATTTCCCATTACGCAAGTAAGTAAGTTCCCTCAAAGAAGATGAGGTTGATAGGTCTGGGGTGGAAGCACGGTGACGTGTGGAGCTGACGGATACTAATCGAACGAGGACTTAACCTTATAGTAAAAAGGGCAGGTTGGCCCTGATTTGTGAACTATGGAAGACTATTTTAGCTGAAATACGCTAAAAAGTCTTAATGTCTCTTTTATTCAGTTTTGAGCGAATAAGTACCGTTCATAAAAAAGTACTTGCAAATCTCAAAAGATTTGATATAATGAGTATTGTCTTTGAGAAAAGGACATGCAGGTCTGGTGACGAAGGCGAGAGGTCACACCCGTTCCCATCCCGAACACGGAAGTTAAGCTCTTCAGCGCCGATGGTAGTTGGGGGTTTCCCCCTGCAAGAGTAGGACGTCGCCAGGCACATGGTCATTACCAATAGGTAATGGCTTTTTTTGTGTTTAATTTTAACTCATAAATTTCCTTATCGCTTCTCATGGTTATCCCGTTGTCTTATTCCGAATAGGGTATATTGAGGTAGAGGGGTGAATGAATGAGGATTATTCGAAATGCTGTAACCCGTTTTTTCAAGGAACGATTTTTTGACCAGGCAGCGCAAACGGCGTATTACCTTTTGCTGTCGATGTTTCCCTTTCTTATCTTTATCTTTTCCTTGCTTAGTTTGTTCCCGGTGAATGAAGAAATGCTACTAACGTTTCTTAGACCTTTCACGCCGGATGAGGCATTCGTTATAATAGAGAGGAATGTCCGCATGATCCTTTATAAAGGACAGGGAAAAGTGTTGTATACAAGCCTTGCTGCTGCGTTTTGGATTTCTTCGATGGCGGTTCAGTCGCTAGCCCGTTCGCTCGATTTAGCAAATGGCTATGTACGACGTTATGCATTTTGGAAAGTGCTGTTACGTGATCTTAGGGTGACGCTGGTCTTTATGCTTGTTATACCGTTATCATTGTACCTACCAATTATTGAGAAGGCATTGTATAGAGTTGTGACTTATTATGATACGATTGAGCAGTGGCAAGGCTGGATATATGTTTGGCCCAATGTGAAATGGGGCCTGGGCACACTGTTTTTGTTTCTATTCTTCCTATTATTTTATAAAGTTGTACCAACGGGGAAAATGAAGTTAAAAGAAGTACTGCCAGGTGCAATTTTTTCTACGCTTGGTTGGCAGTTGTTTTCACTTGTGTTTGGAGATTATGTATCAAATGTTGATTATACATTGTTATATGGCCAGTTGTCGGGAATTATTTTACTGGTTTTATGGTTTTATTTGTCGGCAGTTATTATTTTGTTTTCGGGTTTGTTGAATGCGGAATGGCGTGGGAGGAAGAGATGATGAAAATACTTGTGGTGGATGATGATCCGAATATTTTGGAGTTGGTCAGTATTCAATTGATGCAGGCGGGGTATACAATTTTGAAGGCTTCGGATGGTTTTGAGGCGCTGGAGCTGTTGGAGACGGAGTTGCCCGATTTGGCCGTAGTAGATGTGATGATGCCGAGGATGGATGGTTATGCGCTGACGAAGAAACTGAGAGCTGAGGCGGATATACCGGTTTTATTGCTGACGGCTAAGGGTGAGTTGGAGGATAAGGAGAAGGGGTTTCTCGCGGGATCTGATGATTATGTGGTGAAGCCTTTTGAACCGAAGGAATTATTATTTCGAATCAATGCCATTTTACGTAGATATGATAAGGCGGTCGATGTGTTTATTGAGGCGGGACCGCTGAAGATCAATCGCCAGAGCTATGAGGTAGCTGTGGGTAAGAAGGTGCTACTTCCGCCGTTGAAAGAGTTTGAGTTGTTGTCGGTGTTAGCGTCAAGGCCGAATCATGTGTTTGCGCGCGAGCTATTGCTGGAGCGGGTGTGGGGATATGATTATGAGGGTGATGAGCAGACGTTGAATGTGCATATAAAACGATTGCGGGATAAGCTAGGTAAGCTGACGGAAGAAGTGAAGATTTCAACGGTACGGGGAGTTGGCTATAAGCTGGAGGTATCTTCGTGAGGTCGCTGTATGGTAAGTTCATTGCCATGACGGCTGCGATTATGGTGATTAGTGGCCTTATTGCATTTTTGGCGGTCAATACATATTATCACCAGTATTTGAAGGGGCAGAACGATGAAAAAAATATGACTATTGGAAAGAGTGTTGCGTCTTTCATCCAATCCAATGAAGGGTTGGATCTTGAAGATTATTTAATGATGCAGTCTGCAGTGGGGTACAAGTTGTATGTTGTGGATGAACAACGACGGGTGATACGGTATGGCGAGCCATTTCGTGTTGAAAATTTGGCAGAAAAAGCAATAGATCAGGTGTTGAATGGGGACGTCTATCATGGGATGAGGGATCTCCCTAGCGAGACGTTTGTGACGGGATTTTTCTCGAATGAATCAGCGAATACAGTAGGGGTCCCGTTTGACTATAAGGGGAAAACCTATGCCCTTTTTCTGCGACCAGACATTAAGATGCTGTTTACGGAAGTGCATTATATCCTTGGGGGTATGGTGCTGGTCATGGCGGTGATTAGTTTGTTGTCGATGTTAATGGTGGCGAAGAAACTGATTGACCCGATTACGGCATTGACGGTTGCGACGAAAAGGGTGGGGGAAGAACAGTTTACTGGGACACTTGATATTCAACGAAAAGATGAAATTGGCCAGCTGGCGAATAGTTTTCAGCAGATGACGGAGAAGCTAAGTGAAAATGATCGGATACGCAAAGAGTTCATCAGTGATGTATCGCATGATTTTCAGTCGCCGTTGCTCAATATTAAGGGCTATGCGCAGCTATTATTGGACGATCAGTTACCAGTGGAATCGCGGAAAAGTTATGCGAGTATTATTCAATCTGAAACGGAACGCTTGTCTTCATTGACGAAACAGTTGTTGCTGTTGACTTCGTTGGATCAGTTATCGTCCCCGTTGGAAGTGAAGGCCTTTGCTTTGGATGAACAGCTCAAGGAGACGATTCGGAAGTATAGATGGTTGCTGGAAGAGAAGGAAATGTCATTGTCGATGGATATTGATGAGGTTCGTTATACGGGTGATCCGGCATTCCTTGAGAAAGTATGGGAGAACCTTGTATTGAATGCGTTGAAATATACGGATATTGGTGGGACCATTGATATTTTATTAGCGGAACAGGATAACGAGATTAGGGTAATGGTTCGTGATACGGGTATTGGGATTAGCGAAGAGTCGATTCGACGGATATTTGACCGTTTTTACCGGGCGGATGATTCGAGGACGCAGGAAACAGGTGGGACGGGACTCGGATTGTCGATTGTTCAACAAGTTGTGAAGCTGCATGGCGGTACGATTGATGTTGCTAGTTATATAGGGGAAGGCACGACTTTCACAGTGCGTTTGCCGAAATTGTAATGTCCTGTTCATCTTCCGTTCATATAGGGTGTTTACAATAAGGGTATAACATGAACAGCACAGGGGGAATTCAATATGCAGGAAAAATGGAGTTTACGATTGATTCGTGTCGCAGCAATTTTCGGTTTGATCGGGACGTTTTTAGGTTCGCATATGGCGGGCGCAGGATCATACGCATTCCGTCCGATTCATGCACATATCTTATTAGTCGGTTGGTTGTCGCTATTTGCTTGGGGTGTCTTTTACCGGATTTATAAAGTGCGGGCAAAAAAATTGGTTACACTTCATGGGTGGACCGGAATTATTGGAGCAATCGGTTTGACGACAGGTATGTGGCTACAATTTATGAAGCCCTTTAATGTTAATGAAACCTTAGCACTCGTCTTCTACATTGTGGGTGGAACTGTTTTATTGATCAGCTTTGCATTGTTTGTGGTCGTTACATTTATGACAGAGAAAAAAGGTTCATAATAACGCCCTCCCAAACTAAAATGGGAGGGTATTTTTTATCATGTCCAGACTCCAGCGCCCAGGGGCTCGGAGGCTCACAGGATGTGAGTTACGCAGTCGTTGCCGCAGGACGCGGCGAACTTAGACTTGTTCCTTAATAGTCAAGCCGACTCGCCTTATGCTAGGGCGCTTGCGTTTTTATTACGTCCATACAACACCCAACCAACAGCTCGCTGTCAGAAGTGTTAAAAATAAAGCGAGCAGCACCCAATCATTGAGGCGCACAGTGACAGGTTTAAAAAACTCAGTGCGTGGTTGGCCCGTGAAGCCGCGAGCTTCCATGGCGAATGCCGCGCGTTCGGCTTTTCGGACTGCAGCTGCCAGTAGGGGGATGAGTAGCCGTCTCATGCCATACAATCGTTGCCACCACCATTTTTCCACACCAACACCCCGAAGTCTATGCGCATGGCGGATTTGGATGAACTCATCCTTGATAACAGGCAAAAACTGATAGCCAACGAGAATGCTATAGGCGAGTTTGGGCGATAACCGTAACTGCTGCATTAAACTCATGATGAATTTGACTGGCTGCGTTGTCAAAATGAACAGCAGGGAAATCGCAGAAAATGCGATAACTCGAAGCGCCAGCGATAATGCGCGTGACAGCTGTTCATCTGTCACTACAATACTGTTCCACGTCCAAATCACCGTTCCAGCCGTATCAGCAGCAAATAGTATCGTTGTCCACAAATACCCGACAGCTGTCATCGAAAAAGGAATCATCAGCAACAGCCATAACTTCCAATTGACCGAGCTGTACAACAATTGAACAGTTAAGATACCTATAAAAAACAATGCGGGTGTCCAGGGATTGAAAAACCAGGCGAGTGTCAGCATAGAAATGACAACAACAAGAAATTTAAACGAAGGATTCATATCATGCAGCTGCTCACGAATTCTCACAAATAGTCACCTCCCATAGGCGGCAATAAGGAGTGCTCTCGTAACAACTGTTCATTTCCCCACACATCCACCGCATCATAACGCCCCGTCAATCGCCCTTCTTTCAACAAAAAGACCGTATCCGCAACAGCCGCTGCAAATTCCATATCATGCGTCACGATAAGCACCGCAAGTCCTTCTTCTGCGCGAGTATGCACGAGATGATGCAGTTCCCGCAAAGCGGCTTCATCCTGTCCACTTGTCGGCTCATCCAATAGAAGAACAGGCCGCCTTTCCGCAAGCATCGCTGCAATGGCTGTTCTACGTTTTTGCCCATGACTAATCGCAAAGGGATGGGACTGTCGAATATTTTCTAACTTCAACCGTCGCATAATATCCTCAACCAATTCAGGTGCTACACTTTTAGAAAAAACAATCTCATCCTCGACGCGCTGTGTCACAAACAAATGCTCAGGCGATTGAGGGACATAGCCCGGCAGGATGGCTTCTCCTATAATTCGTCCCTTCGACCTCGGCATAATGCCGCAAATTGTTTTCAACAGCGTCGACTTTCCACTGCCGTTATGCCCAGCCAGTACAGCAATTTCCCCGCTTTTCAACTGGATGGACACATCTTCCAACAACGTTTTCCCTTTCACTTCCACAGATACACTCTGCATGTCGAAAATCGTTGCAACAGCCCTCGAAGACCCCCTTTTTTCGAATAAAATCGGAGCGGCCACAGCGCAATCCGCTTGTTTAACAAACCCGCCAGTCACAACCTGCAAACCCCGATCGAAAAAATTACCCCAAGCATCAAGGCGGTGCTCAACGACAATAACAGTCCAGTCATACATTCTCTGCAATGTATCTAACCAGCTAACAAATTCCCGTGCCGTCAGTGGATCGAGATGTGACAAAGGTTCATCCAACAACAGAACTTCCGGTTTCATCAGAATAGCGCAAGCAGTAGCAACCCGCTGCTTCATCCCACCAGACAATGTTTGAATGATCGTGTGCCTCAACTGTGTTAACTGCGTGACTTCCAAAGCTTCCGTTATTCGCTGCCCCATCTCTGCACGTGGCACATGTAAGTTTTCCAGTGTAAAAGCCATTTCTTCTTCAACAGTCGGCATACAAAATTGCGAATCGGGATCTTGAAACACAGTGGCCACGCGGGCATTGACCTCACCTGGGGCATAGTCGTCATGGTCTTTACCCCATAATGTGATGGTCCCCGACAGAATACCATCACAACTCGCCGGGTACAGACGGTTCATCAAATACAGCAATGTGCTTTTGCCGCTACCACTCGCACCTGTAATGACAACCCGCTCACCTTGTTGAATGGTCAATGAAACATTGTGTAACACAGGCTTCTCATCCTCGGGGAAGCGGAAGCTGACGTTGGCGAATGCCATGACAACGGCGGATTCAACAGTCGGTGCTCGCTTTGCCCATTCAACGACCATGCTGAACCGTTACTTTCTGCTTGCGATTTGGTTTATCTCTAGAAATGGCATAGCCACGTAGCGCACCTGTCGCAAGAAGACCGTCAGATACCCATTTCCCGCCAAGTCCGGCAATCAGTGCACCACTCATGATCCGTAGGCCAAACATGAGAGCAACATAAGTAGGGGATAGTGCCGCGTAACCCGATACGAAAAAGCTGTAGACAAAGCTAAATACCGCTGATCCGACACCCGCCAAAATAAGCACCCATGTATTGAACCGCTTATAGCCTGTCGCAGCGAATGCAGCTTCCGCCCCTAATCCTTGTATAAGTCCGCTCAAAATGAGTCGTGGACCGACCGCATTACCAATCATCACTTCAATCGCAGCAGCTACGGTTTCAGACAGGACGGCGGCGCCAGGTTTACGAATGATATACATGCAAATAATCGAGACGATAAACCAAATGCCAAAGATCCATTCATACGCAATCGGGCCGATGAAGCCCGCCCAAATATTGCCGACATGGACGAACAGTAAATAGACAACAGCGAACACAACGGCCAGAACTGACAACAGTACAACTTCCTTCAGCTTCCAGGACTTCAACATATCAGGCATCCCCTTTGTGTGAAGGACTGTTGATGCTCATATTGACCGTCATGACAAGATGGCGATGTTCCGTACAACGTGCCTCGGAAAAAGTCTCTTCTAAAAATGCAAAAACCTCATGAATATCTCCGTGCAAGCCACTTGCATAATGCATACTCGTATTAAAAACACCACGTTCCTTTGCGCGCTCCACTTCCTTGTAAATAACAGACATATAATCAGGGTTATTCATCGGGTACAGTGCAAACTGAGAGGATACATACTGTCGCAAGTTTTTCACTAGTGGTTCATTTAATCGGACATCGTCTTTTTCTAAATAAACATCCCCCGCAGTATCGCCCGGACAGCCGACTGAAAAAGTTCCGTTAAAGGCGACATGTGCTCCTGTTTTAGCAGCGTGTAACACAATGGCCTTGGCCGTATCAAAAACATGAACCTCTTTGCCGCGCATTACTGTACTCACATCATCGGTGTGCATCCAGACATTGGACGTCTCCGCCTTCGATAATGCCCCTTTAATGATTTCTACAAAATTGTTCGCCATCGGATGAAGCGAAAACCGCAATCCAATAATTGGACTGGTCCCACAAGAAAAGTTTGTTTCCATAACCGTTTCCCCCTATTTTTCTCCACAAAAAAAGCCACATCCGTGAAGATGCAGCTCTCCTGCGCATAGGTAACCTAAGGCAAAAGTAACCGCACTTCCCCACGCCAGTATTACCTGGTTCGAGTTATAAGGGATCGGAGCAAAAGCTCTCATCTCAGCCGAAAATAGGCACCCCTAGTGCAGACAACGTATGTGATTTTGATTGTAAAGTTCGTATTGTGCTGAATTGTCTCCAGCGCATTCAGTGTAAAGGATGGAATGGAGTTTGTAAAGTGTAAGATAAATTTATAGAGTATCGGAAGAATCTTGAAACTACTTGCTTGACAACATAATGTTACTTATATATAGTTAGTTACGTAAAGTAAGTATTTTTGAAAAAGTAATTAAATCGCATAGGTGGTAAGTAAAGTGGGCTTTTTAGACAGACTATTAGGTAGATCAACTGAGGAGGAAAAAACAATGACAAACGCAAAACTGAAAATCGGTATTGTTCAAGGTAGTGTACGTGTGGGGCGCAACGGTGATGCTGTAGCGAAATGGATGAGTGATTTTGCAAAAAAACGTAACGATGCAGAGTATGAAATTGTAGACCTTGCTGATTATAACCTTCCATTCCTAGGCTCAGCAAATGCACAACCAGATGCTGAAGCACAAATCAAAGCGTGGTCAGAAAAAATGGCTTCATTTGACGGGTATATTTTCGTAACACCTGAATATAACCATGCAATTGGTGGGGCACTAAAAAATGCACTGGACTTCTTGAATCCAGAACTGAACAATAAAGCAGCTGGCTTCGTTGGATATGGTAGCTTGGGCGGTACACGTGCACATGAAAACCTACGTCTTATCCTAGGTGAACTACAAGTCGCTGACGTGCGCACAGCAGTTACGTTCTCATTGATGTCTGACTTTGAAAACATGAGCGTGTTCAAGCCTGCTGATTACCATGCAGACAACGCAAACGCTATGCTTGACCAAGTTCTTGCTTGGAGCGGTGCATTAAAAACTGTACGATAAAATAAGTGATTTGTGCAAAAATGCAGACTCAATTCAAACCTGTTTCTGCATTTTGTACGCTTCACGAGTGTACATAGTATTACTAACTAGTTGACAATTATAACGACGTAGATAGTCGTGCATACTAAAGGATAAAAAGCGTACATTAGATAATGTGCCATCAATGAATTGGAGGAATTGACTATGAAAGTCGGTATTATTGGTGTAACAGGGAAAGCAGGAGGCCTCATTGCAAAGGAAGCAAGCGAACGCGGACATGAAGTGACGGCGATCGTTCGGGATGCTGCGAAACTGGCAGGAGAAAAAGTGGCTGTACTTGAAAAAGACGTATTCAATTTGAAAGCTGAAGATCTCCAATCATTTGATGTTGTTGTCAATGCTTTTGGTGCACCAGCAGGTCAGGAACATCTTCATGTTGATGCAGGAAGAGTCTTAATCGAAGCTGTGAAAGGTGCATCTAATACAAGATTGATTGTTGTTGGCGGTGCAGGAAGTCTATTTGTGGATGAAGCTAAAACGGTTCGCTTGGTGGATACACCTGAATTTCCTAAAGAGTATTTTCCGACCGCTTCCAATCAAGGAAAGAATCTAGAAGATTTACAAAATGAAACTGATATTAAATGGACATTTATTAGTCCAGCAGCATTTTTCAACCCAGAAGGAAAAAGAACAGGATCTTATCAAAAAGGAAAAGACAATTTTATTGTGAACGCAAAAGGCGACAGCTACGTTAGTTATGCTGATTTTGCAATCGCAGTTTTAGATGAGATCGAAAAACCTCAACATATTAACGAGCGTTTTACACTTGTTTCAGAAGCGGAGTAAATACAATGCAAATAGCAGAAAAGAAACCTGGAATAGAAATAGGCATTTATACGCTTGGTGATCTCGGTCCAGATCCTCAAACAGGAAAAACAATTAGCATTCAGCAGCGCCTGCAAGAAGTATTAGCCGCTGGAAAACTAGCAGATGAGGCGGGACTGGATATCTTTGGGGTCGGCGAACATCATCGTTTAGATTATGCAGTGTCGTCTCCAGCTGTCACGCTCGCAGCAGTGGCACAACATACGAAGCATATCAAATTAACGAGTGCAACAACTGTGTTAAGTACGATCGATCCTGTCCGTCTTTTCGAAGACTTTGCGACACTGGATTTACTGTCAAATGGCCGCGCGGAAATTATTGCAGGCCGTGGTGCATTTGTAGAATCCTTCCCGTTATTTGGTTATGATTTAAACGATTATAATGAACTGTTCGAGGAGAATATGCAATTGCTTCAACAATTAAATGCTAGTGAAATTGTCAATTGGCAAGGTTCTTTCCGTTCTTCGCTACAGAACGCCATGATCGCTCCTCGTCCAGCTCAAGAGAAATTACCGCTGTGGATTGGTGTAGGTGGAACACCGGAAAGTGCAGCACGTGCTGGAAGACTTGGAACAGGAATGGCTCTTGCTATTCTTGGTGGCGATCCAAAACGTTTCAAGCCCCTTGTCGATTTGTATCGCCAAGCTGGATTAGAAGCTGGGCATCGCAACGATGATTTAAGCGTAGCGGTGACAGGACATACATTTATTGCGAAAACCTCGCAACAGGCAAAAGATGAATTTTACCCGTATTATTCTAGTTATTGGGAATATGTGAACAAACAGCGAGGAATGGGTACGAAGATATCTCGGGCGGATTTCGAGCACATGGCTAGCCCTGAGACTGGTTTATTTGTAGGGAGTCCTCAACAAATTATTGAGAAAATTCTCCAGCAACATGAATTGTTTGGCCACCAACGATTTATGGCACAAATGGATATCGGAGGCATACCGTATTCAAGGGTTGCTGAAGGTATTGAAATGCTAGCGACAGAAGTGGCACCGATTGTTCGACGGGAAACCGCAAAGTGAATATTCTTAATCTAGTAGTTTAAAAAGCAGGACTACCGTAATCGACAATATGGTAGTCCTGCTTATTCATTTCTACAAGGGGATTTGCAAAAAAAATGGGGCTTTTTCAACTGCAATTTCTTTTGGGTAAACACGAAAAAAAGGGCAGTCGCAGAAAGTCAATTTTCACTGACTTTCTGGACAGCCCTTTTGAATAGTAGTCGTACGAATTAGATGTTTCGCATTTATTAATTTCGAACTAGATAATCGAATGCACCTAAGGCAGCAGTCGCACCTGAGCCCATTGAAATAATGATTTGTTTGTACGGACTATCTGTACAGTCTCCCGCAGCAAATACGCCGGGTACGTTCGTTGCACCGCGTTTATCGACGACAATCTCGCCAAATTTAGTGCGTTCAACAGCGTCACCTAGCCAATTCGTATTTGGTACAAGACCGATTTGAACAAATACGCCTGCAAGTTCGATATGCTGTTCTTCACCAGAGTCACGGTCGATGTAAGTGATACCGTTGACGCTGTCCGTTCCAGTGATTTCCTTTGTTTGAACATTTTTCAGAACTGTGACATTCGGTAGGCTATACAGACGCTCTTGTAAAACAGAATCAGCTTTCAACTCTGACAAGAATTCAAGAACGGTAACATGCTTGGCAATTCCTGCAAGATCGATGGCTGCTTCGATACCAGAATTACCACCGCCGACAACCGCAACATCTTTGCCTTCAAACAATGGACCGTCACAATGCGTACAGTATGCGACCCCCTTGTTTCTGAATTCTGCCTCGCCAGGTACGCCAATATCGCGCCAACGTGCCCCTGTTGAAAGGATGACGGATTTACTCTTCAGAACGGCACCGTTTTCCAATTCAATTTCGATGAGGTCTTTCTTTTCTAAACGCTTCGCTTGTTGTAAATTCATCACGTCTACGTCATATGCTTTCACGTGCTCTTCAAGGCTTGCAGCTAGTTTAGGACCTTCTGTATGCTTCACACTGATGAAGTTTTCAATCGAAGCCGTATCCAAAATCTGACCGCCAAAACGATCCGCGACAATCCCTGTACGGATCCCTTTACGTGCCGCGTAAATTGCTGCACTTGCACCCGCTGGACCACCGCCGATAACGAGTACATCATACGGATCTTTATCCGCAAATTCAGATGCATCCGGTCCGCTTCCCAGTTTGGCTAAAATTTCTTCGAGAGACATCCGACCACTTGAGAATGGCTCTCCATTCAGATATACCGTAGGAACCGCCATGATGTTTTTGCTTTCCACTTCATCTTTAAACGCTGCGCCGTCAATCATTGTATGTGTAATGCTAGGATTTAGCACACTCATCAGGTTCAGTGCTTGTACAACTTCCGGACAGTTTTGACAGCTCAAGCTGATATATGATTCGAAGCGGTACTCGCCCTCGATGTTTTTCACTTGCTCGATCACTTTGTCATCCACTTTAGGGGCACGGCCACTCACTTGCAATAAAGCAAGGACCAATGAAGTGAACTCATGTCCAAGCGGGATACCTGCGAAAGTGACGCCTGTATCTTCACCGATACGGTTGACGCTAAAGCTGGGCGTTCTTTCCAAATCTGTCAACTCTACTTTAATGCGGGATGACATTGTGGCTAATTCATCCACTAGCCCCGTCATTTCGCGCGAAACCTTATCTTCTCCCGCGCTAACTTTAAGTAGTACATCGCTCTCCAATAATTCGAGGTATTGAGCTAATTGCTCTTTTATATCTTTATCTAACAAGATTAATCCTACTCCTTAACTTGTATTTTACTAAACGCTACTCGGCGTGATTGACTTAGATTTTGAAATGAAGTGATTCAATTCATTTCAAAATTTGTGACATCCGCCGAAGGATTAACTTGAATCAGTAGGGACCCTCTGATTAAAATGCTTTTTGGCATTCATCCCACCATCTAGATAGAAGTGGTGGACTCAAGTTAAAAAATAAAGGGAGCCCTATTCCTGGAAAGGAAGGGGGCTGCCCCTGTTATATCATTAAAGTTAAATTTTTCCTACAAGGTCAAGGCTTGGTTTAAGTGTTTCTTCGCCTTCCTGCCATTTTGCCGGGCAAACTTCACCTGGATTGTTGCGGACATATTGTGCCGCTTTAATTTTGTTAACGAGGACGCTTGCGTCGCGACCGATACCGTCTGCATTGATTTCAGCTGCTTGAACGATGCCATCTGGATCGATAATGAACGTACCACGTTGCGCAAGACCAGCTTCCTCATCCAACACATCAAAGTTACGTGAAATTGTTTGAGATGGGTCACCGACCATAATATATTCAAGTTTGCTGATCACATCAGAGTGGTCATGCCATGCTTTATGTGTAAAATGTGTGTCCGTTGAAACGGAATAGACTTCAACGCCAAGTTCTTTCAATGTTGCGTATTGATCTTGAAGATCTCCAAGTTCAGTTGGGCAAACGAATGTAAAATCTGCTGGGTAGAAACAAACGACGCTCCACTTACCGTTTAGATTTTCTTCAGAAACCTCGATGAACTCGCCATTACCACTATTGTAAGCCGAAGCTTTGAAGGGTAGTATTTCTTTTCCAATTATAGACATAATAAATATTCCTCCTAGTGTGTGTTTTACTATAGTAAGTTTAGGTCATATAGTTAAAACCTAAACTTCAGTAATGATAATAATCTAATTACTATTGCTCAAACGATAATAATTCTAATTACATAATTATTATCATATAATTAATATTGTTTGTCAACAATATTACTCAAACGTATCGCTATACCTACTAATCAGTATTAACCCCAATTAGTGCTGTAGATATGTACTACTTCTTTATATTCTATCTTTATCTTTATAAAAAATAAAGAAAAACGAATTATAATAGCATCTTTAGATTCTCAATTAAAATAGAACATTCCCGATTAGTTACTATTTAGATAATTGTGTATTTTGAATAATAATATGTACAGCAGACAATTTAGGTCTTTGAAAATCGATCCCATTCATTAATATTGAAAGAAAAAACGTCTTTCCCTCTGACATGTGGGAAAGACGTTTGATATTTTATCATCCATTATTCTTCCTGCGTCAGTTCATCCGCTTCATTTTCACTCGGCTTCGCACGATAAACGATAAACGCCAAAAGAACAGCTACGAGAGACATGGCAAAAGCGATGAAATAAACAAGTTCAACACCAGCTACCATTGCGTCGCTTATTGTAGCAGGGGCATCAGTCGTATCGGATTGTTGTAAAAACTTAAGTTGTCTAGCGTTCATAATACTAATAAACACAGACACACCAATAGCACCCGCCACAGGCTGTAAGGTAGACATAACCGCGGTTCCATGCGGATATAGTCGTTTAGGCAACTGATTTAAGCCATTCGTTTCGGCAGGCATCATGATTGCTGAAACAGTTAACATGAGTAAAATATACCCAAGGATGACAACCCATAACGCCGTTTCGGCCGTCAATCTGCTCATCATAAACATCGTTCCACTTAGCACAAGTGACGCTGGAATCATCAGGACTCTAGGACCAAACTTGTCAAAAAGATGCCCCATGAATGGTGACATAATCCCATTCAAAATACTACCAGGTAAAAGCACCAGGCCTGCTGTAGCTGCACTTAAAGCTAAAGGACCCTGCATATAAATTGGCAAGATAATCTCTGAAGCAAACATCGCCATAATAATAATTAAAAACATCAAAACTGCATGCGTAAACATCGGATATTTAAATACGCGTAAATCCATAACAGGCTCTTCAAGTCGTAATTGTCTAATGACGAATAACACAATCCCGACAACTCCAGCAATAATCGCAATTAAAACAGTCGTATCCAAAAATCCATCAGGACTTGCTCCGACAGAACTAAAACCATAAACGAGAGATCCAAAACCAATGGTAGAGAAAATAATGGAGACAACGTCAATCTTCGGTTTCGTTACTTCTGACACATTAATCAAATATTTAGAAGCAAATAAAATAGAGAATATAGCAAATGGAATGACAAGAATAAACAAATAGCGCCATCCTAAGTATTCAACAATCACACCAGAAAGCGTTGGCCCAATTGCAGGCGCAAACATGATGACTAGACCTATTATGCCCATGATTTTCCCACGCTTATGGGGTGGGTAAATAAGTAAAAATACATTAAAGATAATCGGCATGAGTAGGCCAGTTCCAACTGCTTGGATTAATCGACCGACTAATAAAACTGCAAACGTTGGTGCACTCGCACTGATGATGGTCCCAATCGTGAAAATAATCATCGTACTTAAAAATAATTGGCGGGTCGTATACCATTGAAGTAACAGGGCAGATATAGGAATCACAATGGCCATGACAAGCATGAAGCCTGTCGCCATCCACTGCACAGTAGGTAATGTAATAGAGAACTCTTCCATTAAGGTGACGAGCGCAATATTTAACAGTGTTTCATTTAATATCGCGAAAAATGCCCCAATGATGAGGGACAGCATAATGGGCATAACCTTGGCATTCGGGTTCTCCGATAAATACTCATATTTCTTTGGTTCTTGATAATCGGTCATATACATAGCTCCTTCTATCTATAGCATTTCCTAATCATACACTAAAAATGCGGCAACGAGAAAGGGGCTGTTTGTTAAGTTTTAGAAAAGAGAAAGAGGAACTGTCAACAATACGGCATGCCATTGCCAAAGCGTTAGTATGATACTTTATGTTGATCTAAATAAAGAATGTCGATACGCTCTACGGCTAGGATAGCCATCAAAAGCTGTGCCAATTCGATGGGTCGAAGGTCCCGAAATGACGATAACTCTGCCCAAATGATCGATAACTCTCTCCAAATGATTAATAACGACTTCGAATTGATCGTTAACTCCCTGCGAATGATCGATAAGTTTCCAATGTTGCTTGTCGAGAGATAGAAAGTAGTCTTTTAAACAATTTTACTATCATGAAACACCAAAAATTAAAAACCATAAGATTAAATTTATATTAATATATAGATAATCGAGGCTTTTAACTATAATATCTTTAGCGAGTGGAGGGTTAACATGAAACCAGAAGTGATGATTGTCGGGGTGTATCATTTAGGAGAGACGTCGGATTTAATCAGTATGGAACGTGAAAACAATAATGATTTACAGCTACAGGCAAAGGAAGTTGTTGACGCACTAAATCGGTTTAATCCGACGAAGCTAGCAGTCGAAGCAGAATGGGAAGTACAATCGAAGTTAAATGAAAGTTATCGGAAATATCAATTGGATGATTCGAACCCGACGAAGAATGAAATACAGATGATTGGTTTTCCTTTAGCCAAAAAAGCAGGCATAAGCGAGGTTTCTTGTGTCGATTGGAGAGGGGACGATAATGAATCGGCACCAATAGACGATATTTTTCAGTATGCCAAAGAATATGAACCCGAACGTTATAAGGAAATAATGACAACGTATATGGAGCCGATGCAACGTGAAATGGGGGAACTATCCAAGCTCACGATTTTAGAGGGCTATAAGCGTGTGAATGAAGCGGAAACTGTTAAAAAGGCGCACCAAATCTACATGGAATTCGCGATGATTGGAAAAGAGAAAGAGTACTACGCGATGGATTGGTTAACGTGGTGGTACAAACGAAATTTAATCCTCTATACAAATGTGAGAAGATTGCTATCAACTCCACAGGATCGAGTATTACTATTAATCGGCGGCGCCCATGTTCATCTTATTAAACAGTTTTTGGAGGAATCGGGGGTGTGTACGGTAGTTGATGCGAATGAATACTTAAATTAAATAGTGTAAGAGGTCCCGATACAATTCATAACCTTGAATTGTATCGGGACCTCGAAAGACCTTATTTAGCAGCCAATTCCTTCGTCATTACAACATGAGGAATCCCTGCTTCCATGAATATACTGGATGAAGTCTGATAGCCAAGTTTTTCATAAAAACCTTCCGCATGTGTTTGTCCATGTAATTTAACACGGGATAATCCCTTTTCTTCAGCGATTTCTTCTAATGCTTTTATGATTACTTTTCCAAGTCCGAATTTCCGGTAAGGCTCCAAGATGCAAATTCTCTCCAATTTACCGAAGCCATCCACCCATCTTACTCGTCCAGTTCCAACAGGCTCGTCATTATAATAAACTAAAATGTGTTCAGATAGCTCATTCAGTGTGTCGAACTCATCAAACTCCTCTTCTAAAGGGACGTTTTGTTCTTTGACGAATACTTCTTTTCTAATATGAAATGCTATTTTTAGGTCGTCTTCCAGCGTTATTCTTTTAGAATCCAATGCGCTTCAGTCCTTTTTTAGGTTTATTTTATTGGGTAGGTCTTGATTAACTTATCGCAACTTACATAAAGAACCTTGCCAACATCGCTTGGCGCTTGGGGATGCCTCCCGCAATAAGCCAGACAGAAGACCACTGTCAGTCTATTGCTCCGGCTACCCCAGTAAGGCGCCTTCGCTGGAGATTATATCGAATCACATGTGTAGCTACCATCCGAGTGCCTGTTACCACTACGCTCTGAAAAAGTTATTCATACAAAAAAGCAACGGTGACAGGTACTCGCCTGTGTATAATCCAATTGTAGTTTTATATTACAGATAGTGTAGCATATCAGACACCCTATTGCGGACTATATTCCGTGGATTGAACAGCATATTTCTCCGGGTATAGGGAAAAAGAGTACAGTGCTATAGTGGATGGAAATAGAAGAGGTTTTTGGGAAAGTATTAAGGGAAATTAGGTTGGAAAAGAAGTTTTCATAGGAAGAGTTAGCACATATTTGTGGTTTAGATCGTACATATATTAGCTTAATGGAGAGCGGGAAGAGAAAGCCGACCATCAATACTATTTTTGCGTTAGCATCTGGTTTAAATGTGTTACCAAGCTTCCTTGTTTCGGCAACTGAAAAAATTGGGGTAAGGGATTTATAAAGAATTAAAACGGCTATCACTTGAATTCTTTACTAATCGTTCTAGTAATGATATTCTAAAAGAGATTAAATTAGTTGCAGTTAAATATCCTATAATTAGAATGTTCATTCTTGTTTAGGTGCTCGTATTTAGGGAGGAATTATGGCTAGAAGTAAAGAGTTTGATGTAAATCAAGTATTAAGAAAAGCCATGGAGCTTTTTTGGCAACAAGGGTATGAGAAAACGTCTATGCAAGAGTTGGTAGACTATATGGGCATTCATCGTAGAAGCATCTACGATACGTTTGGCGACAAACGTACATTGTTTTTGAGTGCTTTAACTCACTATGATGAGTTAATTACTAGTCAAACGAAGAAGAGAGTAGATTCAAACTTACTGGTAAAACAAGGGATACGAGAAGTGTTTAACATGATAATTTACCCAAATCTTAATTTGCCAAAAGGATGTTTGTCTGTAAATGCAGCCGTTGAATTATCTTTGCTTGACGAAGAAGTTGCAACAAAGATTGTAGAAATGTTTACAAAGACAGAAGGTTTCTTTTATGAGCTGCTGGAACATGGGCAGAAAAACGGGGAAATATCTAAGAATCATGATCCTGAAGTATTGTCTCTTTTTCTTCATAATTCACTTGTCGGGTTACGCGTATTAGTGAAGATTGAGGCTGATAAAAAGAAATTAGAAAGTATTGTTGATATGACACTTTCGGTGTTAGACTAGCTTTCTTTTTTTTACCTTTTCTAGAATGAACATTCTAGAAATGCGGATAAAATTGCAACTAATTTAAAATCTATCAAATCAATCCGAACTCGCCGTTCGAAAGGAGAAAAATGATGTCAACATTCACAATTCCAACTGAATCAAGTTATATCGAAGCCGAAGGGGTACGATTTGCCTATAGAAAGCTCGGGCAAGAAACAGGAATTCCGCTAGTTTTCTTCATTCACTTCCGCGGAACAATGGAAAACTGGGATCCTAATATGATTGGTGTTTTAGCTGAAAATCGACCCATTATTCTTTTTGATAATGCTGGTGTCGGTGAATCCAGTGGTGAAACTCCGACTACTATAGCTGAGATGGCAAAGGATGCAGCGACATTTATTAAAGCACTTGGCTTAGAGCAAGTCGATATCCTTGGTTTTTCAATAGGAGGAATGGTTGCACAGGAATTAGCATTGCAACAGCCAAATATGGTACGACGCATCGTCCTGGCAGGGACATCTCCACGATCTGGTGTCAGTGAGCGTAGAGAAGGCGTGTATGAGGCGATGACTGGATCTAGTAAAAATGATGCTCGGGAGAATTTCTTGTTCCTATTTTACGGTCCGACCGAAACGAGTCGAGCGGCTGGTATAGCTTCATTAAAACGAATCTTGGGTCAGAAAAAAGTGCAAAGCTCATCTCAAGTGACCGAGGCACAATTCAAGGCAATCTCCCAATGGGCTGAGCGGGAACCTGAACAGAAATACGACTGGTTACAGAAGATTACGCAACCAGTACTCGTGACCAATGGGGTTGAAGACATCATGGTTGCGACTAAAAACAGTTATATTCTTACTGAAAACTTACCGAATGCCCAACTCATTATTTATCCAGACTCTGGTCATGGACATCTATTTCAGTACCCAGAACAGTTCGCTGGCGATGTAAATCGATTTCTTGATGCTGAGTGATGAAGAGGACCATTACTACTAATAGACGAGGAGAATATAAATGAAGAAACTATTTGAAGAGGTTCGTATTGGAGACATTACATTGAAAAACCGCTTAGGTATGTCACCAATGACGAGAAATAGAGCTTTACCTGATGGTACCCCGGGAGAGCTAGCGGCTGAATATTATGGTCAACGTGCTTCTTTTGGTTTAATCATAAGTGAAGGTACACAACCTTCAGATGATGGTCAAGGCTACTTAAATACACCTGGGATTTATAGACCATCTCACATAGAAGGTTGGAAGAAAATAACGAGTCGTGTACACAATGAAGGCGGCCACATATTCATTCAGCTCATGCATGCAGGGCGTGTTTCACATCCTGACAATACACCCCATCATCGACAAGCGGTTGCACCTTCGGCTATTGCACCTGAAACAGAAATGTTTACAGCTGAGGGGATGAAAGATATCCCGAGGCCTAGGGAATTAGGTCAAAATGAGATAAAAGAAGTCATTCAAGAATTTCGTACAGCCGCAGCCGCTGCAATCGAAGCTGGAGCCGATGGAGTCGAAATTCACGGAGCGAATGGGTATCTAATTCAACAGTTCCTTAGTGAGAACTCGAATCATCGTCAAGATGCCTATGGTGGTTCAATTGAAAACAGGGCTCGATTTGCAATTGAGGTGACTAAAGCAGTCATTGATGAAATTGGTGCAGAAAAAACGGGAATTCGGTTCTCGCCTCAAGGAACATTGAACGGAATTGAGGAAGGCGATACAAATATTGAGATGTATCGATATTTAATAGGGGAATTAAATAAGCTTGATTTGGCTTATCTTCATATTATGCACTTTGGTAATGACCCTTTATTACAAGAAATACGTCAACTGTGGAAGCAACCCCTATTGGTCAATAGAATGGGACGCCCACTTGAACAACTGACAGTGGACTTGGATAATGATCTAGCAGATGTTGCAACAGTAGGGATTTGGGCACTAGCAAATCCGGACTTCATTGAGCGTATAAAGAAAAACGTCCCCCTAAATGAACCGGATGTAACTAAGCTCTATGCTGGTGGTGCACAGGGTTATACAGATTATCCGTTTTTAGAAGAATAATTGATCTTGTTATTGTAATTATTTAATAGATAATTACAAAAAGTAAAGTTGCATTGTCGACATGATAATTCATATTTGTGCCTATTCGAGTTTATCACCTCAAATAGTTTTGCAAGTCTAAAGGTAGCTAAAACGGGAAAATCGTATTAGAAAGATTTGAATAAAATCACTGGACAGTAAGCCTCGTACGGGGGAGATTTTAAAATTAATTAGAATGATCATTCTAATTAATCAAAGAAGGGGTTGGGGATAAATGGAGTATCGAGTATTAGGCCGCACAGGTCTAAAAGTAAGCAGTTTTGTATTAGGTACCGGTACATTTGGTTTTTGGGGGAATAATACTGAGAAAGAGGTTGCACCCATTCTGGATGAAGCTTTAGCTGAAGGAATTAACCTAATTGATACGGCAGATGTCTATTCAAGTGGCCAAGCAGAAGAAATTCTAGGTAAATTACTAAAAGGACGCAGACAGGATGTCATTCTGGCCACTAAGGGCGGCAAGCCCATGGGCAGTGGACAAAATCAATCGGGAAATTCAAAGTACTGGATAAGAAAAGCTGTAGAAGATAGTTTGAGAAGGTTGCAAACTGATTATATCGATTTGTATCAACTACACGAGCCTGATCTTAATACAGATATTGAAGAGACGCTTGGTGTACTTACGGATTTGGTCACTGAAGGGAAGATTCGCTACATTGGCACATCTAATTTCCAAGCTTGGCAAGTTACAGAAGCTCAATGGATTAGCGAACGTAAAAATGTAGCACGGTTTGTCTCTGAGCAATCCCCGTATTCCATATTAAATCGTAGTATCGAATTTGATTTACTTGCTGCCACAGCGAAATACGGAATGGGAGTTATGGTTTGGAGTCCACTTTCGGGTGGTTTATTAACTGGTAAATACCGTTTTGGGGAGGCAGTCCCCTCCAATTCAAGAGCAGCCACCTTTGCAGGAAATCTGCAATCTATTGTGGACCCTAACCGAGAAGAAAATCGTCTCAAATTTGAAGCTATAACAAAACTACAAACACTTGCAAATAAAGTGGGGATGACTTTACCACATCTTGCCATGGCATTCACGCAAGCTCACCCTTCCATAACTTCAGCCATTATAGGGCCTAGAACGCTTGAGCAACTTCGAGAAACTTTAAAAGGCAAAGACATTCGATTAAGTAACGATATTCTCGACGAAATTGATTCTATTGTTCCACCAGGAATAACCCTGGATACGATGGAAAGAGGTTGGGCTCCCGGTTGGTTACAAGCGAACAAACGAAGAATCCTTCGTTAAAACGTTTTTTGGAGGCTTTATGATGAAAGCAATGATAATTGAAAAATACGGAAAAACTCCTCTGTTGTTAGCCGATAGGCCTATGCCCACAGTAGGTGATTATGAGGTGTTGGCAGAAATACATGCGGCAAGTATTAATCCGCTTGACTCTAAGATACGTGATGGAACAATAAAATTATTAATTAAATATAAAATGCCACTTATCCTTGGGAATGACTTTTCTGGCGTTGTGGCAAAGGTTGGCGCAAAGGTAACAAGTTTTAAAGTCGGAGATGAAATATATGGACGTCCACGTAAGAGCAGTATTGGTACTTTTGCAGAATATATCTCAATTCATGAAAATGATATAGCCTTAAAGCCTAAGAACTTGAGCTTTGAGGAAGCAGCATCAGTCCCACTAGTTGGGTTAACCGCCTATCAAGCCTTACATGACATACTGCAATTACAAAAAGGACAAAAGATTTTGATTCAAGCTGGGGCTGGTGGTGTCGGAACCTTTGCTATACAACTTGCAAAGTTAATGGGTGCTACTGTTGCAACAACTGCCAGTGAAGCAGGAACGAATTTAGTAAAATCTCTCGGTGCAGATGAAATCATTAATTACAGAACAGAAAAGTTTGAAGATATTTTGGAAAATTATGATGCCGTATTTGATACGCTTGGTGGGGAGATACTCGAAAGATCATTCAAAGTTGTTAAAAACGGCGGACAAATAGTCTCCCTTTCTGGATTGCCAAATGCTCGATTTGCTAAAGAAGATAGTTTGGGCTTTTTGAAAACGATGTTGCTTTCAGCTGCAAGTTATAAACTTACAAAACTTGAAAAGAAGCATCGTATTCAATATACATTTATGTTTGTGAAGGCAAGTGGAGATCAATTACGCATGATTACAAAATTTATTGAATCTGGAAAAATTCAACCTGTAATTGATGAAGTTTTTTCTTTTAATGATGTTGAAAAGGCAATGGAATATTCGGAATCAGGAAGAGCTAAAGGGAAAATTATTTTAAAAATTAGATAGCCATTGCACCCTCGCTGGACACCTTCACCTGCACTTTTGAAAATACTCTTGAAATTTATTATTTAGGAGGCGTGGATAATGAATCACTTAGAAAACTTAAAGAAAATGGTGACAGGAGAAATACCTGGCCCCCCAGTTGCGCAATTACTTGGTTTCAAGGTTGTAGAAGTCGAAGAAGGTAGAGTTGTCATAGAAATGGAAGCTTCTGAAAGATTGCATAACCCAATGGGCACGCTACATGGTGGGATACTTTGCGATATAGCAGATGCTGCGATGGGATATACTTTTGCCAGCACACTTGCAGATGATGAACTTTTTACGACAGTGGAAATTAAATTAAATTTCCTTAAACCTATTTTTGATTCGAAACTTCGAGCTGAGGGGAAATTAATTAAAAAAGGCACCACAGTTGGACTACTGGAATGTCATGTCTATGATGAAAAAGGAAGTCTTGTTGCTCATTCAACTAGCACATGTATGATTTTAAAAGGAAACGCTGAACCAAAAAGAGTTGAGAGAGGAAATGGTAAATAAAATGACTAATTTTCAAGCAATGGTATTAGATAAAGTAAATGATCAAACAAAGTTAGAAATCAAACAATTAAGTATGGAGGATCTGCCAGAAGGGGAAGTAACCATTCGAGTAGCCTATTCTAGTGTGAACTTTAAAGACGGTATAGTAGCTATCCTAAATGATTTTGTAACCTCCTATCCGCTAGTACCAGGAATCGATTTAGCCGGAACGGTTATGGATTCAAAAGATGAACGTTTTACAACAGGGGATGAAGTCATTGTCACTAGCTACAAATTAGGAACAGGACATTTTGGAGGATTTAGTGAAATCGCACGTGTCCCTGCAGAGTGGGTTGTTCCTCTTCCAAAAGGATTGTCTTTAAAAGAAGCCATGATTCTCGGAACAGCTGGGTTTACCGCAGCATTATCCGTTCAAAGACTTGAAGATAATGGTTTAGAACCAAGCCATGGATCTGTTTTGGTAGCAGGTGCTACAGGTGGAGTAGGTAGTATTGCGGTGAATATCTTGGCTAAAAAAGGCTATGACGTGGTTGCGAGTACAGGCAAATCAGATCAAGAAGAATATTTGAAAGGATTAGGCGCCAAACAAATCATTCACCGTGACGAAATTGTAGATAAGGACAATCAGCCAATGCGTGAAGAAAAATGGGCTGGCGCAATCGATCCTGTAGGTGGAAAAACGCTCCAATACATTCTAAGTACGTTGAAATATGGCGGATCTGTAGCCACATGTGGTTTAACAGGCGGGACTGAAGTTTCTACAACCGTTCTTCCTTATATTCTGAGAGGTGTTAATTGGCTTGGCATTGACTCGGTTGAATATCCAATGAAGAAGCGTTTAGAAATTTGGAGTCGTTTAGGTGATGATTTGAAACCAACAGCGTTAAATGAAGATATGGTAAATGAAATCTCATTAAAAGAGCTGCCAGAAGTATTAGGTGCTATTCTACAAGGAAAAGTACGCGGTAGAACGATTGTTAAACTATAAAAGGATTCGAATGGGATAGCAGAAAGAATAAAGTTCAAAAGCTACAACTCCTGAAGAGCATTCAGTGATTGTAGCTTTTTTTGTATATTCATTATGCGTGTTAACCGACTTCATAATCACTGGTTCTTTCGATATTCTGAAGGAGTACACTTTTTACTTTTCTTAAATGTTTTTGAAAATAGAAGTGGATCATTATACCCCACTGAACGGGAAATATCCCCGATTTTAAGCGTAGAGTTCGTTAGTAGAAAACATGCTTTCTCTATTCTTAAACTTAATAAAAACTCTTGCGGCGATGTATTGAGATATTGCTTAAATAACCGATGAAGATATGAACGGTCAATTGAAATATATTTAGCAATATCATTAACAGTAATATAATGCGAGTAATTTTGTTCAATAAAAAGTATCGCATCTTCGATATACTTTTGCTTTTTTACCTCGATGGTGACTTCACGATTCGGAAAGAGTTCACATAAAATATATAAAAACTCATAAAGCTTCGAAGTTAATAGCAAATCCTTATTAGACGATAGCGCTGATGTCATTATGATACTATCCATACATTGGTTTAGTTTAGTATCCGGGTCAAACGTGAAAATTGGTTGATCCATAGATAAACTTGATCTGTTTAAATATTCTTTTGCTTTTACTCCGCTGAAACCAATCCATTTATATTCCCAAGGATCCTCAACATCTGCTTCATAATAAATTAAAACATTTGGTTCAATTAAGAACGCTTCATTTTTACCTAAATGATAAATTTTGTCCTGTACTTTAAAAATCCCTTTACCTTTTAAAATATAGTGAATTATGTATCCGCTTCGTATCGCTGGACCATAAGAGTAGTTACTTATACAAGTTTCTTTACCGTATGTGTACAAGTTTATATCTAAATTATTATGTGGAAGATTGGAAAAGTTTGAATTCATTGTACCACCCCTCTGATTGAAAATTCCCTCAAGTTATCACATCATTCCATACTGAGTCTACATAATGCCATATAAATATCAGGTTAAAACTATTAATATGAAGCCATAAGCATTATGGAATACACCATATTTCATTGAAAGTTATATGGTGTATACATTGTACACCATTGGAATAATTGATGCTTACTTCTATATGGGAGGTTGCTATGGGTATTAACATCGATGAAGAACAACTTTTATTTCATTTGCAAGGAAAAAAAACGAGTTATGTTATGCAGGTTACACGAGATGCTTATTTAGTTCACTTGTATTGGGGGAAGAGAGTTCACACGTATCGCGGGAGCAATAAAATTATCTTTATGGATCGGGTTTTTTCTCCTAATCCAGACCCGTTAGATCGAACATTTTCGCTAGACACATTACCTCAGGAGTATCCGGCATATGGAAGAGGAGATTTTAGAGTTCCAGCTTACGAAATACAACTAGACAATGGCTCTACTGTGACAGACCTTCGTTATAAGAAATACCGAATGTATAAAGGTAAACCAAAATTGAAAGGGCTTCCATCCACTTATGTAGAGGATGAAAATGAGGCGGAAACACTAGAAATCATTATGGAAGACAAATTGTTGGGACTAACTGTCACGTTATCCTATAGCTTGTATGAAGATCGAGATGTTATTACTAGATCTGTTCAGTTTGCTAATCGAGGATCACAAAATTTAAAAATGCTTCGAACACTAAGTGCAAGCGTTGATTTTCGTGATGATGAATATGAATTAATCACATTGCATGGTGCTCATGGTAATGAAAAAAATATTGTGAGACGTGAAATTGTACCAGGGATTCAAATGGTTGATAGTTGCCGGGGGGCCAGCAGTCCCCAACAGGCACCATTTTTAGCGTTAGTTAGAAAAGGAACCGATGAAGATCAAGGCGAAGTGTATGCGTTTAACCTTGTATATAGTGGGAATTTTACAGCACAAGTTCAAGTGGACCAATATCGTAATACAAGGGTATCGATGGGTATCAATCCTTTCGATTTCTCGTGGCTATTAGAGCCAGGGGAAACCTTTCAAACGCCTGAAGTTGTAATGGTTTACACAGACAAAGGATTAGGCGATATGTCCAGAATTTATCATGAATTGTATAGTGAAAGACTAAGCCGTGGGTTATTTCGAGACAAGGTACGTCCAATACTGATTAATAACTGGGAAGCCACTTATTTTGATTTTAATGCAGAAAAGATTGAACAAATTGCCAAGGAAGCAAAACAAGTAGGAGTAGAATTATTTGTATTAGATGATGGATGGTTTGGAAAACGTGATGACAGTAGCAGCTCGTTAGGAGATTGGGTAGTCAATCAGCGTAAACTTCCGAATGGTTTAGTAGATCTTGCAAACCGCGTTCGTAATCTTGGTATGGAGTTTGGTTTATGGTTTGAACCTGAAATGGTTTCTATAGATAGTGACTTATATAGAAGTCATCCAGATTGGTGTTTACATGTACCAGATCGACCGTATACGTTAGGGAGAAATCAACTTGTTTTGGATTTTTCAAGACAGGAAGTCTGTGATTACATAGTTAAAGGAGTGTCAGATATCTTATCGAGTGCCCCAATAACCTATGTAAAATGGGATATGAATCGTCATATGACGGATGTAGGGTCAATAGCGTTACAGCCCGAACGACAGCGTGAAACGGCACACCGCTATATATTAGGATTATATAAAGTAATGGAAGAAATTACAACTAAATTTCCAGATATATTGTTTGAGAGTTGTTCAAGCGGTGGAGGGCGCTTTGACGCAGGGATGCTTTATTATATGCCACAAACATGGACAAGCGATAACACAGATGCGATTTCTCGTTTGAAAATTCAATACGGTACAAGTCTTGTTTATCCGCCGATCACAATGGGGGCGCACGTTTCATCTGTCCCAAATCATCAAGTTGGAAGAATTACTTCGCTTGAGACAAGGGGCTATGTTGCCATGTCTGGGAATTTAGGTTACGAACTAGATTTAACAAAGTTAACACTGGAAGAAAAAGAAGTAGTTAAACAACAAATTGTTTTGTATAAAGAGATCCGACCACTTATTCAATTCGGTAGGTTTTATAGAATATTTAACCCCTTTGATGGGAATGAAGCTGCATGGAATTTTGTTTCAGAAGACCAATCAGAAGCGGCAGCCAGTTATTTCAAAGTATTGTCTGAACCAGCAGCTCCTCTTCGAACGATAAAACTTAAAGGCTTACATCCCGATTATTTGTATCAAAATGTTGAGACGGAAGAGTTGTATGGAGGGGATGAGTTGATGAATATTGGTATTACATTGCCAATAATCAAGCAAGACTTTGTAAGTATGTTCTGGAGATTTAAAAAGTATCGTATGTAAATGAAATATCAATAATATACAAGATAAAAAAGTAATGGGAAGAGGGCTATTTTTGAAGAATCCTTATAAAATGACATACCATATTGAGCCAGATAAAGGTTTGATGAATGATCCAAATGGTGTAATTTGGTTTGAAGATAAATATTACTTTTTCCACCAATGGAATCGTTTTGATACGAACCATGATTACAAAGAGTGGGGGGTGTTTACTTCAACTAATATGATTGATTGGAGAAATGAGGGTTCTGCTATACTTCCGGATAGAAAATTGGATCGTGATGGTGTTTATTCAGGGAGCAGTATAGAACATAATGGAGAAATCTATACATTCTATACTGGAAACGTAAAAAATAATGGGGAAAGAAAAAGCTATCAGTGCATTAGTAGATCTAAGGATGGTCGGACTTTTATTAAAGAAGAAAATGCCATTGAAACCCCGACGGAGTTTACGGAACACCATCGAGATCCAAAAGTCTGGAGAGGTGAAAATAATTGGTGGATGATTGTAGGTGCTCAAACGAGAGAGCGGAAAGGCGCGATTGCACTCTATTCTTCTTGTGACTTGTTGCACTGGAAATATGAAAATATTTTGTACGGCCAGCACTTAGGCAACATGTGTGAGTGCCCAGATTTATTTTCTATAAATGATGAAACAGATATATTGCTTTGTTGTCCTCAAGAGAGGTCAGAAAAGGAAGATGGTTTAACAGATATTTCTAGCTACTCAGCATTTATATCTGGAAAATTTGATGAAAAGGCAAAAAAGTTTCTACCAAAAAGTTCTTTGGAATTACTTGATTATGGATTTGATTTCTATGCACCACAATCTTTTTCGGATTATAAAGGAAGACGAATTATGGTGGGATGGATGTCCCGAATGTCTGATTTAGAGGAGCGTTTATGCCCTACTAAACAATATGGATATATGCATTGTTTGACTTTACCACGTATTGTAACATGGGAAAATGGCGGAATTCGTCAAAGACCTATCGAAGAAGTTAAAGAACTAAGAAAACAGGAACAGAAATTTATATCTTCTCAAGGTTCTTTTGAATTAGAAAGTGGACGATTTGAACTAGAGTTGGATAGAAAAGACTGTACTAGTGATTTCCAATTATTATTGAGAGATGGTGCAGTAGAAATTCATTATTGTAGTAAGAAAAACGAGTTATCTGTTACACGAGAAAATTGGGTAACTTATAAAAAGGAAACAAAAGTAAAACAGATTCAAAGTCTAGCACAAATGAGTATTTTTAGTGATAACTCCTCTATAGAGATATTTGTGAATGATGGAGAATGTGTTTTCTCATTAAGATATTTTACTAATGAAGAGAATTTAAGTGTGAAATATGCCGGATTACAGCAAGAAGGAGAATTACACTACTTTGCATTTTAGGAGATGAGAAGATGGGAAATAAAGATTTAGCAAAGAAGATTATTGAATTGATTGGCGGGAAAGAAAATATACATTCAGTTGCTCACTGTGCGACAAGATTGCGAGTTATTATTGTAGATAAAGAAAAAATTCATACTGAAGAAATTGAAAATCTAGATAAGGTTAAAGGAAGTTTTTTTAATTCTGGTCAATTTCAGATCATCTTGGGTACTGGATTGGTAAACAAAGTTTATGATGAGATCATGATGTTAATGGGTGATAATAGCCAAAGTCAGGCTCCTATTAAGAAAGAAGGAAACCGCTTTCAACGTGGCATTAGAATTTTTGGAGATATTTTCGTTCCAATTATTCCGGTTTTGGTTGCAACTGGTTTATTTATGGGCTTAAGAGGTTTGCTTACACAAGAATCTATTTTGGCATTGTTAGGTTTAACACCTGATAGTATTCCCAATGAACTTTTATTGTTCACTCAGATTCTAACAGATACAGCTTTTGCTTTTTTACCAGCGTTAGTTTGTTGGTCAACGTTTAGGGTTTTTGGGGGGAATCCGATTTTAGGGATTGTACTAGGTTTAATGCTTGTCAATCCTGTTTTACCAAATGCTTATGAAGTAGGTCAACAGGTTGCAGATCCATTGGTGTTTTTTGGATTTATTAAAGTGGTAGGTTATCAAGGATCAGTTTTGCCAGCCTTTATAATAGGAATTGTAGGAGCAAAAACGGAGAGATTTTTGAAAACAAAAATACCTGACATCCTTGACCTTATTTTGACTCCATTTCTAACACTTCTTTTTGGTATTACACTAGCATTATTTGTTATAGGACCTATCTTCCATGAAGTTGAAATGGTTGTCTTATATGCTGTTCAATTTTTATTGGAGCTGCCATTTGGAATCGGTGGGTTGATTTATGGAAGTTTCGGACAACTATTAGGCATTTTGGGTATCCACCATGTCTTGAGTTTTTTAGAGATAAATATGCTTTCACAAACAGGTTGGAATATGTTAAATCCAATAGGAACCTGTGGTAATTTAGCTCAGGCTGGTGCGGTTCTAGCGGTAGGGATTAAAACTTTTTCACCGAAAATGAAGCAAATTGCTTATCCAGCAAGTCTTTCTGCTGCTTTAGGTATTACAGAACCAGCTGTTTTTGGAGTGACCCTTAGGTTGGTAAAACCTTTTATTATGTCAATGATTGGTGGCGGTGTGGGAGGATTCTTAGCATCTATCCTGCAATTAAAAGCTACCGGAATGGCATTAACAGGAATTCCGGGTAGTTTATTATACTTGAATAATCAATTGCCCCTTTATATTCTTGTCAACGTTGTTGCTTTCTCTGTGTCATTTATTTTGACTTACACAATAGGTTACCAACACTCTATGGAGAAAACACAAAACAAAAATAACTAATAAAACTGGCTTTAGTGTACGAATGCTTATTCTCGTATGGTGAGTTGGCATGTTGCAGAACAAAAGCAATTTATATAAGATTGTGATAGTGTCGAAGTAAACGATCAGTAGAAAAGTAAGCCCGAATTATAAAAAATGTGTACTTTTAAGGTATGTATGACAAATGGCCGTCTACGACGATTTTTCAAGTCGAATAGGCGGCCCATTTTATGGTTTGCTACATATTGCTTGGACTGTCTTTGACCAGGGTAAGTACTGATCTAAGGTCTTGGGATTTTAATGGATACCGAGCTTTGAAAAATTTATGGCTAATGCTAAGCATTAACCATATAAAAAGCGACGGCGACAGGCACTCGCCTGTGGTTCCTGAAAGCCCCTACTGAGAAAACTCCAAATTAATCTTCCCGTCCACAAGTGTCAGCTGTGCATCAAATTTGTTCCCCGTATTAGCCGTAAAACCTTTAATTACATTCGTTTTACCCTTCGTACACAAGAGCTTAATCTGACTTGGCGTCAGCTTCTTCTTCAAAAACACCCCAGGAAATGTTTGCTTGCAGCCACTCTTATAAGCACTGCAACCGTAAAATTCTTTGCGTGCAATAATCATACCCTCTTTACAAGCAGGGCATGGCGCGACTTCGACTTGTTTGTAGGAGGTACGTTGAGTGGTTTTGCCAACAACATTAGCTGCTAGTTTTGCATCAATCGGCTTGGCGTTTAATTGGCCCGGTACTTCCTCCAATAAGCTATTGATGAATTTCGCTATGCTGCCGAGAAAGCGTTCCTGCGTTCCTTCGCCATTGCCGATTTTACGTAAGTAGGTTTCCCATTTAGCAGTCATCGACGGGCTTGCAAGTAGATTTCCATCAATGGCTTGGCATAGGATACGCCCTTTATCCGTAATAGAAACAATGTTTTTTGTCACGTTGATATAGCCATGACGCTTAATCGTTTCGATGATGCCACTTCGAGTTGCTTCTGTCCCAAGCCCCTCTACTTCTTTCAGAATCTCCGTCTCGTTTTTATCCTCAACGAGCTTCCCACAGGTTTTCATCATAGCAATGAGTTGCCCCTCTGTATAAGGTTTAGGCGGCATCGTTTTGCCTTCTTTAATGCCGATGTCACTGTCAACAGGTTCATGGAGCGTAAGTGGCGGCAATGTCGGCTCGTTCTTGTCGTTTTCTTTTGCTGATGAACGAACGAATAATGCTTTCCAACCTTTGTCACGCTCGGTCTTGCCGACTGTGAAGAAAGGAAGTCCGTTGACGTCAGTTGTCACTTTTGTTTCGGTGTACAGATAGTCAGTATGGAACATGGCGAGTGTCGTGCGAACCACTTCTTCGTATAAGTTACGTTCAATATTCGATAGCCTGCCAAGCACTGCCTGTGACGGGATTTTCTTCGTCGGAATGATAGCGTAATGCTCTTGAACCTTCGAGCTGTCAACGTAACGCTTTTTCGGTGCAAGCGACTCGACAGGGAAGGGATGTCCGATGAGCTGTTGGAAATCGCCTACTTGATCGGCAAGATAAGTGAATTCACTTGGCGTAATATAGCGAGAATCTGTCCTTGGGTACGTGACAATTTTCTTTTCATAGAGTCCTTGCATAATCTTCAACACATCCGCAGGGCTCGTTTTCCATAACCGATTCGCTGTCGCTTGTAACGTTGACAGTGAATGGAGCTGGGGAGGCGGCGTTCGTTTATCGATTTTCTCCACAGATGTAATCGTCCCCGGTGATTTCGGGTGGATATTATGCTTTGCCAATAGTTCCCGAATGATTTCCCGTTTCGGTTCTTTGGCTTTCGCTTTTCCTTTATACATTCCATTAGCAGCCATAAAAGTTGCTTCAATTTCAAAAAATGGCTCAGAAACAAACGTCTCAATTTCTCTTTGTCGCTGATAAATTAAGAAAACTGTTGGCGACTGAACGCGACCAATTGAAAATACGTCCTGAACACCGCGCTCCTTCAGAAGCAACGAATACAGCCGTGAGCCATTCATCCCCACAAGCCAATCACTAATCTGACGAGCCTTCGCTTCTTCATACATCAGTAAATCCTTACGATTATCATGCAGATTCGCAAAGCCCTTGCGTACTTCATCGACCTCAAGTGAATTGATCCACAACCGTTTAATCGTCTGGTTTCTAGCACCCGTTTGATAGTAAATACTATAGAAAATATTCGATCCTTCGCGGTCCACGTCACAGCCATTAATGACGGTATCCGTCCCTTTAATAAGCTTCTTCACAATCGTAAATTGCTTATATTTCCCCTTCGCCACCTGAAACTCATAGCGTTCAGGTAAAATTGGTAAGCTGCCCAGTGACCACTTCGTCCATTTGGGGTCGTACGCTTTGGGTTCCTTCAATTCAACCAGATGGCCAATGCCCCATGTAATATAAGCACCTTCTGGGAAAATGGGGGATGGTAAGATTTCCAAATAACCTTCGTGGCGTTTGACGGAGAAAGCATCTGCGTAGGCTTTTGCTTGGGATGGTTTTTCAGCTAGGATGACCGGTTTCATGATAGCACCTCTTTTCTTTATGCGATAAAACGTTAGTTCTGATAGTTGTATTATCGCATAAATGGGGGAGGTTATCTAATGTGCGCGTGGGAGTCTAATTCAAGAAGGTTTAAATAAATTTGATTATTCAAATAAATGCGTTTGATATATTTGTGTGGGTGACTGGCACCGGGTTTTAGAAGAAAGTAGCGGTTATGATATCGAAATAGGCTTCCATAGATTGGGTGGATCTATCGCCCCGTAATACTGCGGTTTGTTTTTCATTAAACCCAGCATCTAAACACATATTGGTAAACACCCCCCTACCAATGTGTGAGCGCCATTTAGTTTGAGAGAAGTCTAGATAATCCTGATATCTACCGGGAGTTCCAAGTAGCATTCCTAAATAAGAATTTTTTAACTTCAAAAATCTCTTATCATACGTATCTACCGACATTGTATTTCCTTCGGAATCATAAAACAGTGCATTGGGGTGTAGTGGTTTCTTTATTTTCTTAAGTACGACTTCTATATGATGCTTATATAAGTAATTTAAAATCGGATCAATCAAGCAGGATTGGTCTCTCGGATTCTTTACTTGCATTGTCGAAACGTCGTTAAATCGAGTAAATAAATCATTTTGATGGTCTCTTATAACCAGCACTAACCCTTCCACGCCATATTCTTGGCTGTTCTGCAATTTTAAAGCTGTTCTAGTGAGGTTTACTACTTCTCCTTTACGCAATCCCCAAAATATTTGTAATGCAACTCCAAAGGCAATGTCAGGCGTCTCATGCTTTGCTACGTAAAGTATCTCGCGAATATATTGCAGGCGAATAAAGATTCTATTCTCATTTGATTCGTGGTTTTGGGGTACTATATCTTTTCTTTTTATTTTTTCCCGTAAAAGGGTTTCATCGGTTTTTTTAAAGGTGAAATCGATTTTGTATACCTTTCTAATTTCTTCTCGTCTACACAATATTGTAAATAGGCATTTGCGTGACACTCACGTAGATCTTCTAAACTAGTAACTTCAGTATATTCAGTCACTTCCCGGTTCACTTTGTCTAATATAAAGTTTAAAAAGGGGACCATAACTTGTGTTATGGTAAGTTCAGTGTTTACAGAGCCCGAGTTTCTATGATAGTTCTTAAATAGAAAATAGCTGATAGGGTGAGGGAATATTTCTTTGGTTGACTTGTTCTCTAGTCCAATGATGAACGAGGGTGTGTACACAATATCCCCTCCTTGCTTTCCACACAAATCTGTAATTACCATATTCCATTGGGGTCACCTCTAATAACTACTTTTAAAAGTCCCAATAGATGGTGTGAGTAAAATCCGGTTATTCAAAAGCTACATTATAAAACCTTATTGCCAATAGTCATTAAATTATGCTATTCTTAACAAGAGTTATAAAATTAAATATTATGATGCTTGTTTTTACCCCCGGGTAAGAACAATAAAAGCACTGGATTTCACTCCGTTAGGGCCTTTAGAGGAGGAGTGAGATTCGGTGCTTTATTGCTTTTTTTAGGGTAAATGCAACTTGTATTTGGAGAGGAGAGGGGGATTTACAGAGTGAAAATGAATAGAAATTATAAATTATAAATTTTTCGAGTAACTAGAAAGGAGTTAATAATAATGTTTGACATTCGTATTCTAAGTAGAGAAGATGTAACAAAAATCATTAATATGCAACAAGTAATAGAGGTAGTTGAAAGTGTATATAAAGCAAAGAGTGAAGGTTTAACAGACGTATGGCCTACAGTATTTTATGAATTCAATAGAGGAAAAGCTGATCTAGATATTAAATCGGGTTATTTAAAAAGTAAGCAACTTTTTGGGAATAAAACGGTCACTTGGTTTGGGGATAATGCTGAAAAAGGTATTCCAACACTAATCGGTATGATTGCTGTATTTGATGCTGAGACAGGGATGCCTCTTGGTATGACAGATGCTGCTTATATTACTGGCATGCGAACAGGGGCAGCAGGAGCATTAGGCGCTAAGTATTTGGCTAGAAAAGATGCAGAAAACCTATTAATTGTTGGTGCTGGGAATCAAGCAATCTTCCAAATCGCTGCCACATTGACGACTATGCCAACGATTAAGAAAGTGCGAGTAGTTGCACAGCAAACAGCCAATTCTAAAAGTTTTGTCGAAGGGATTCATTATAAACTTCAACACGAATTTGGCATAAGCACAGAAAGTATCATATTTGAAGCTGTAGAAGATTTAGAAAAAGCCGTACACGATAGTCATATTATCATTACGATAACTCCTTCAAGAAAACCAATCATCAAAAAAGAATGGATTCAAAAAGGGACGCACATTTCTTGTATCGGTGCGGATATGGAAGGGAAGCAGGAAATCGCTGCTGAAATTCTGACATCGTCCTTACTATTTGTAGACGATATGAAACATTGCAAAGAGGTTGGCGAAATAGAAATTCCACTTAAACAGGGCGTTATACATGAAACAAATATCATTGGTGAACTAGGCGATTTAATAGTAGGAACAGTTAATGGAAGAACAAGTAATGAACAAATTACAATCTTTGATGCTACCGGTATGGCACTTTTAGATATAGCTACAGCTGACATGGCATTAAAGCAGGCAGAGAAAAATGGACTTGGTATGAAGTCTACTATTTAAAGGAGAGATAACAAAATGACCTTACAATACAAAGAAATACAAGATGCTTATGCACGTATTAAGAACCATGTTCCAACAACACCCCTAGAAGAATCTTATTATTTAGGAAATCAAAATCAGCGCTATTTCTTTAAACTTGAATCCTTTCAAAGAGCAAAAAGCTTTAAAATTCGTGGTGCCTTGAATAAAATGATGACATTAACAACAGAAGAAAAAGAGCGTGGTATTGGAACCATTTCTTCAGGAAATCATGGCAGCTCTGTTAGTTATGCAGCTTCAATTCTTGGTATCAAAAATGCAAAAGTGATTGTTCCTAAAAACACACCGGAAAGTAAAATTGATAAAATTAAATACTTTGGTGCAGATATTATGCTGATGGGGAACAGTTATGATGAGGCACATGCTCTTGGAATGACTTATATAGAGGAAAATGATCTAACATTTATAGATGCATATTATAGTGATCCTAAAATATACGCTGGTCAAGGAACAATTGCCATTGAAATTCTTGAACAACAGCCAGATATTGATACGATTGTTGTTCCAATCGGCGGTGGAGGCTTGATTACAGGTATTGCAGTTGCTGCAAAATCCCTCAAGCCAGATATCCGTATTATTGGGGTACAAACAGAGGCATGTCCCGCTATGATAAATTCTTATAGAGATCATACCTTCTATGAAGAATATCCTAGTGAAGAGTCACTATGTGATTCCCTAATTGGTGGTATCGGAAAACTAAGTTATGAAATGGCGAAGGATTATGTCGATGAATTTCTTGTTGTTTCAGAGGAATCCATTGCAAAAGCCGTTAGTTTTATGGCAAAGGAAGAAAAATATATTGTAGAAGCTGGGAGCTGTACAACTGTAGCTGCTATTATGGAGCACAGAGAAAAAATTGGAGGACAAAACATAGCGCTTGTTTTATCAGGTGGAAATATTGATGGTAAACTTTTGGCTTCTATTTTGGTGAAATATTAAAAATCCGGATGATTGAAGATATTTTAGATTTAAAATGAAACTTCATAATAATTTTATTGAACCAACGAATTATTTATAGCCAAATAGGGAGTTGTAGCAGAATAGCCACTTCTCGTTGTCATGGGGTAGTAATATTGAATAAAGGGAAGAAAAATACCTTGACCTAAGGTGTTTTTCTTCCCTTTATTTGTGTCTGCGTTAAATATTAACGGAGTCAGTAATAAATTCACCCAAAATGATTGATCTTCTAATCCTCGTTATTGTTAGACTATTTACTCGGGAAAGTCTAACGTGAAAATGGTATACAGTCCTCATCAAGTAAGGGATTCAACAACTTTCACCTAAGTTTTAACGTTTCTTGACCCTTTCATCCACATAATAGGATGACCGGTTTCATGATAGCACCTCATTTCTTTTTGCGATAAAACGTTAGTTCTTGTAGTCATAGTATCGCATAATTTAAGAGGGTTTCCAAATTCATAATTAGGTTGAGATTAGTGTTAATTTCCATGAAAATTTAAGTGGTCTAGAAATTGATGTTTGCTTAAGTGGCATTAAATTCACCCGAAAATAGGAGTGATTAAGTTCTTTCATGGGAGTTGAATAATCACCTTTGAAAAAATCATCCCCTCTAAGAAATTTTATAGAGATGAGGTGATTTTCAAATTTAACTATTTAATATCTGATTTCGTCTTTCTTGTGGGAACACCCTTAGCATCATTGGTATGCTAGGCTTAATCGATTGTTCTTCCCATTAAATAGCCTTGATTCTCCCCTTTGGAATCCAATTCACAAGAACCGAAGAACCAATTGACGATCCTCAATCTTTTATGTCCAACTCACAATTTGATCCATATTGCTTCTTATTTTGGCTCGTTTGGGCTCTTCATTCCGATATCCAAAAGCGACCATCACGGATGCCTTCAAGTTTCCTTCTTCTAACAAACCTTCTTCGTTTAAGATATGGTCTACTGCAGCATAGTCAAATCCTTCCATCGGACAAGAATCGATTCCAGCTAAAGCAGCGGCGGTCATCATATTCCCCATAGCAATATAGGTTTGCTTGGCAGACCATTCATACATTAAACGTTCATCTTTCAACAAACCACGCACTTCCTGAACCTCTCCTAACGCTTCAGAGATATAAGTAACAACCTCTTGGGACATTTTTTGCACATTTTTCATTTGATCAATCACATATTCGGAATCATACCTTACATTTGTTCGGGCAAGAATGATCAGAAAATGACTCGCGGTGTCCAGTTGGCCTTGCGCTCCAGGTGAAACTGCTTTTAGCTTATTCCTTAACTCCGGATTTTGCACAACGACAAACCTCCATGGCTCTAAACCAATCGAGCTGGGAGATAACCTTCCTGTTTCTAGAATAAAGTTAAAATCCTCTTCGGATATTTTCTTGGTCGTATTAAAAGTTTTGGTAGCGTGTCTATATTGAAAAGCTGAAATAACGTGTTCTTTGCAAACGGGTATGATAGTATTCATACGAGCACTCTCCTCTGTTTTTCATTTTATTGTCTACAAATTTATCATATGATAAATTTGTATCGCGCAATTCGTATTATAGAGGTATCTTTGGAGGGTTTCTACGCTCTTGGAGTAGCGTTAGTATGCAATTAGATACCGGAAAGGATAGCCATTATGAACTACACTAATGAAATATTGGAAGAATGCGGGTTCACATGCGCCCAAAAGATATTGTCGGGAAAATGGTCCATGCTGCTTATTCTGTTTTTAAGTGAAAAAACGATGCGATTTAATGAAATTCAACGGTTGTTTCCAGACATTACTCATGCAACCTTAACCAAGCAGCTTCGCAGGCTGGAGGAGCAAAACGTTGTTGTTCGTAAGGTATATTCTCAAATACCACCTAAAGTCGAATATTCATTGAGCGATGTCGGAAAAAAACTAAAGCCAATACTAGATTCAGTTATGGTTTGGGGGGAGGAATACAAGCAGTTCTTGGAAAAGGACGAAGCGTAAATATTGGCTTTTCATTTCATGTTAACGATGAGTAAGCAACTATAAATATTTCTTGGTAAGAAGAAACGGCTCTTCGGATCATCTAGTGGAAAAGGGTCTACAGAGAACCCTTCTCCAGTTCTTTCATAAATGTAGAAAAGTCAACATCCCAGTTGTCAGTCTTGATAACATCTTTAGTACAGATAAGCGGGGATTGAAAGAACGAACCAAATTTAGATATTCTCCTACTGCTACATACCTTATTATAGAGTGTATTAGTGTTTTTCATTATAAGTGATTTCTCCTTTTCAGATATTGTAGATTACAAATCATACTATACTAAAAAAAGTCATATGAATTAGCAAAATAGATAATTAAAAAAGAGACGATCAGCCCCATGGCTTAATGCTGCTAAAACATATTCAACCTCTTTATACGAAGTCAGAATGATAATTTTCGTTAACGGAAATCGAAGTTTAATCTTTTCTGTGCAACACCACCATCCATAATAGGCATATTTATATCCATAATGATTTTTTCTGAAGTATATAGTACATATGGAACCTCAGACCATCCTAAATTTTATGATGTCAGTCACTTTCTGAATTGGTCACATACCCTTAGTTGTAAAAACAAAATTGGCGGGTTAACATATAGTTAAATAGGCATACGAAAGAAGGATTTAATACTTTTAAAATCTAAAAGTATTGACTAGATTGTAAGGAAAGGTGGTGTAAGTGCATGACGCGAATTTTATTAGTAGATGACGACAAAGATATTCTGAATATTAATTCTATTTATCTGGAACGTGAAGGATATGAATGTTTACTAGCTGAAACGGCAGAACAGGCATATGCACTCATTGAAATTGAAAATCCGGATTTAATCGTGCTGGATATTTTGTTGCCGGATGGGACGGGAATCGACATCTGTAAAAAGATTCGCAATTACACAATTGCCCCGGTTATCTTTTTAACGAGTTTGCTAGATGATGCCCCCAAAACAGAGGCGCTGCAAATTGGCGGGGATGACTATATGACAAAACCGTATAAATTAGCTGAGCTGTCTGCACGAATTCAGGCAAATATCAGAAGAACGAAAATGCACGGGTCTACTATGTATGAATTTCCACCACTCAAAATCAATGTGGGCACCTATCGTGTATTTTTACATCATAAAGAAATCTTTTTGACACAGAAGGAAATCCAATTATTGATGATTTTAATCCAACATCGGGGCACCACTGTCACGAAAGAGAATTTATTGGAGCAAATCTGGGGAGATGATCCGTTGAGTGAAAAAAATATCAATTCCTTGCAAGTCCATGTGTCTAGTTTACGAAAAAAGATTATTCCTGATAACTCTTCAGTCATTGGCATAAAGACCATTCGTAATGTCGGGTACTGTTTTGAATATGAAGGCAGGGAGTAGGGCGATGCCTTTAGATATCATTACATTAAATCAATGGTTATTCAGTGCGCTATTGCTCGGAGGTATTTTATTTTTAGGCCTTTTTCATATCGTTATTTACCTTGTTAGAAAGAAGCTCTCTATCCATCTATTTTTTGGGATGATTTGTATTTCTTTTGTTGTATGGTATGTATCTACTGTCGCAACATTTGACCTGTATCCATTTAATTTATTAAATGATCAGCACAAACAAATCATTGCAGTTATGTGTACGACACAAATGATTTTATACTTGAATTTATATACAATGGGTATTTTACGTATCAAAAGACCTGCATATGAAAAGGGCCTAAAAATATGGGCAAACACTTTATTTATTGCATGCCTATTCATGCCACTTTCAGCAATCTATATGGCAATCCTAACGTTCGTCATTCAAGTTTTTAATGCCATTGCACAGTTGTATATTGTGTATGATCTGTTAAAGGTAATAAAAAGATTTTTAAAGGATATTCGTGTATTAAACATTATTTTCTTTCTATCTACTTGTACGACATCTGTCATGGAGGTATTCGGCTTTCACTTTAGAAACAATACGATTTATCTGGCCTTTGTGATGCTCTGTTTACAGGCGATTATTTTGGCCATCCATTATAATCAATCGATCATCCAAGTTGAACAAGCGAATGTCACGTTAGAAGGCAAGGTGAAAGAACGTACGAAGGAACTTGTTCAAAAAGAAACAGAAACGATCGAGCTCATCTCTAGTATTTCTCATGATTTACGCACGCCAATTGCAGTTGTTGGTGGGTATATGGAATTATTACAAAATAATCCCTGGCTAGACGAGGCGAATCAAACCTATATTCAAAATTCACAGATGCGTTTATGGCAGATGGAAAAACTAACACTCGATTTATTTACGTTATCCCAAATGAGTGACCGAAATTTTACGCTTGAGTTGGAACAGGTGAAAATTGCCCGGATTATTGAACAAGTTGAAACATTGTACAAAGTCCAGGGACAACAAAAAGGGGTGACCGTGTACACGCAAACAGAGGATGTCGTTTGTATCGCGGATAAAATGCGCCTCATACAAATACTGGACAATTTAGTGGTGAACGCACTTTCCTATGCTTCTACAAGGGTTTCGATTGATGTGAAAAGTGTCGGGGAATGGGTGGAAATCGCTGTTTCAGATGATGGGGCTGGCATTCAGCCAAATGAGCTGCCTTATGTATTTGATCGTTTTTATAAAAAAAGACAACAAGGATCCGGGATTGGCTTAAGTATTGTCAAGGACCTTGTTCAGCGGATGAATGGAGATGTAGCAGTTGAAAGTGAATTACATATAGGAACTACCTTTACATTTACGTTACCCCTAACAAGCGAAAGTTAGGATAAGACACGCCGAACCTTAAGAAATCTTAAGGTTCGGTTTTTTGCTGTTTTTTTGTGATAGGGTCGAATAAGGAATTCATATGCGCTGGAATAAAAAAGGAGGCTTTTATGGTGAGAAAAATAGTCAAACTGTTTTTCATTTGTATGTAGACGGCGAAAAATGGTGTCTAACAATCGGGGGCAGTTCAAACCCGCAAGGACGCTTTTTATATTGATTTGTCTCTATGTCAGTAGTGAACGATTAAGAGAGGAAAGTGATAATTATGTTACTAACACATTTACGCAAGGGCATGTTGCTCATACTTTGCTTCGTGTTGCTAGTTGGCTTGGTAGTACCATTCGGTTCCCACTCAGTTCATGCAGCTCAAACTGAAACAGAAAGCCAATCGCCGATCGCTGCGGGAATACTCCATTCTCTGGCGTTGAAATCGGATGGTACTGTCGTCGGTTGGGGAAATGGTTCTGGTGGGACGATACCACCAGGGTTGGAGAGTGTCGTGTCGATTGCTGCGGGAGACCATTCGCTGGCACTGAAATCGGACGGTACAGTTGTCGCTTGGGGGAGCAACTCCGCTGGCCAAACGAACGTACCAGATGGTTTGACAGATGTTGTGTCAATCGCTGCTGGGGCTTCGCATTCACTGGCATTAAAATCGGACGGTACGATCATCGCATGGGGAGATAATTCTAGTGGACAAAGTACTGTGCCAACAGATTTGAATGATGTTGTTGTGATCGCTGCGGGAGGAAACCATTCGCTGGCATTGAGGCAGGATAAGACAGTTGTTGCATGGGGAAGCAACTCCGATGGACAATCGACCATTCCAACGGGTTTGAGCGGTGTTGTTGCGATCGCTGCGGGTGACACTCATTCACTAGCATTGAAATCAGATGGCACGGTTTCCGTTTGGGGTGCTGACTTGTATGATCAAACGAAGGTGCCAACAGGTTTGAAAGATGTCGTTGCGATTGCAGCGGGAGGTTTACATTCACTGGCGTTAAAGTCAGATGGGACTGTCGTGGGTTGGGGGAATATTTCCAGCGCTCAAGAAAGTGTGCCACAAGATTTGAATGATGTTGTTGCGATTGCTGCAGGATCGAATCATGCACTCGCATTGAAATCGGACGGTACGATCGTCGGTTGGGGAAGCGATAATAACAAGCAAATAAGAGTGCCGGGCGGCAGCCTAAAGGATTTAATGTTGCCGGATGGTTCTCTAGATCAGCCCTTTTCTGTTAATAGTACGTCGTATACTTCCTATATCGGTCCAGACGTATCGACCGTCGATGTTGTTGCGACGCTGGCAGATACGAGATTCGCTGAGTTATACATCAACAATGAGCTACAAGCAAGCGGTAGTGCCGTATCTGTCGATGTCACTGAAATTCCGATGGTCATCTCTGTGCAGGTTAAGCCTTATTTCAAGCCAGACATCATCACGTATGAACTTACCTTAATCGAGGATTCAACGGCACCAGATATCCAATTCACTGTGAACGGCGATGCACTGGCTTCACAAGCTATTGCGACCAAGGTCACGGTAACTGATACGGAGAGTGGAGTCGATGCGACGATGCTGGAATATGCGTGGTCGCAGAGTAGCGCGGTCGTTCCGACTGACGGTTGGACGACTTTCTTGACAGGCAATGACAGCATCTGGATTATCTATATACATGCGTTGGAATTGACGGGCGTAGACGGCACCTGGTATTTGCATGTGCGTGCGGCTGATCAGGTTGGAAATGAAACCTATGCAGTCACAAATGCGTTCCTGCTCGACAATACGGCGCCAGTAGTTACGGTAGCGAGTTCAGTTGGAAGTATGGTGAACACTACCTTTCCGGTGACAATAACGTTCAATGAACCGGTCACTGATTTTTCCATTGCGGGGATCGTTGCGGATAATGCTACCGTTTCGGATTTGATTGCTAATCCTGATGATGGCAGAACTTACACGGTAACGATTACACCAGTGATAAGCGGACAGGCCGTGAGCGTTTATGTAGCGGAGAACGCAGCCACCGATATAGCGGGAAATGGCAACACAATATCTAACACGATCAGCTTCCAATATGACACAACGAACCCAACGGCCCCAATAATATCTGCCCCAACAGCATGGCAGAGGAATGATGTTTCCGTGTCTATTGCGGATGGAGAGGTCGGGGGAAGTGGTGTAGATTATACAGAATACCGATTAAATGGTGAAGAGTGGCAGACGTACTCGGGTGAATTTATGATCACAGAAAATGGCGAAACATTAGTAGAAGCCCGTACGGTTGATAAAGCAACTAACAAGGGTGAAATCGTTAGTCAAATGGTGAAGCTAGATAAAGTGAACCCTAATTTAACGTTAACACAGGACAAAACAGAGCCTACCAAACAAAATGTTGTCATCACGGCAAAAGTAATGGATGCCCATAGCGGTGTCAATCGGATTCGCGTTGCGGATGGTGACTGGGAAGATGCGGATGAAAAGACGTTTTCTGTTTCCCAAAATGGGTCGTACACTTTTGAAGCTGAAGACAAAGCTGGAAACATCACGTCAGAAACGATAGAAATTGTGAATATCAATAGCACGAGCCCAACCGTACCACCAATTACTGTACCAACGATTACCGCACCAACGATTTCTGCACCAACAGCATGGCAGCAGGATGATGTTTTCGTGTCGATTGTAGAGGGAGAGGCCGAGGGAAGTGGTGTAGGTCATACAGAATACCGATTAAATGGTGGAGAGTGGCAAACGTACTCGGGTGAATTTATGATCACGGAAAATGGTGAAACATTAGTAGAAGCCCGCACGGTTGATAAAGCAACTAACAAGGGTGAAAGTGCTAGTCAAATGGTGAAGCTAGATAAAGAAAATCCTAGTTTGGTGTTAACACCGAATACATCAAAGCCTACCAATCAAGAAGTTGTCATCACGGCAAAAGCGACGGATGCCTATAGCGGTGTCAAACGGATTCGCGTTGCGGATGGTGACTGGGAAGATGCGGATGAAATGAAATTTGTCGTTTCTGAAAATAGTAGTTACACTTTCGAGGTGGAGGATAAGGTTGGAAACATCACATCCGAAACAATAGACATCACGAATGTTGATAAAACAGCACCAACTTTAACATTAGTAGGATCTGAAACTATTGAAGTGGAAATTGGAGACACATATGATGAACCAGGTGCAACTGCAACAGATAATGTAGATGGGAATATCACAAATTCGATTGAAATTACTGGAAATGTGGCCGCATCTAAAATAGGGACATATACCGTTCGATATAACGTGACAGATAAGGCAGGGAATCAGGCGAGCGAAGTAACAAGGGAAATCCATGTTGTACTACCAAAGAATACTTCCTTAGTATTGGGTGAGGATCCTATAAACGTTTATGCCAACTCTATCGTCAACATCAAAGATTCAAAGACAAGTATTCAATTGCCTAATGATTTACCAGTAGGGACCACACTACAAGTAAAGTCTGTCCAGAATCCCCCAACAAGCGGGTATAATCTAGCAGGTGAATTATATGAATTTATCTTTACATTTCCAAATGGATATGAGGAGTATACGGGAGAATATACCCTGACTTTAGGGGTTGACGAAACGAAGCAAAATCAAAATGTAGCCATTTACTATTACAATGAAGATAACAAAAGATGGGAATTCATCGGCGGACAAATTGATGGTGGCAAAATAATCGCAACGGTTGATCATTTCTCTATTTATGGGGTACTTACGAAACAATCTAGTGGTGGTGGTTCTAGTTATGTTCCTTCAAATGATGCTCAGTTAGCAAGTTTACATGTGTCTGGGAACGGGGAGTCACTTAAACTAACACCAGCATTTGCAGCAGATGTCTTTGATTATCAACTAGAGACAGACGCTGCGGAGATTTCATTAGCGTTAAAACCTGCACATAGTAAGGCGAAAGTGTATGTCGAGGAGGAAGAAATAACGGATAGCCTTCAGGTTGAATTGGATGAAGGTGGCAATGCATTGACAATCGTTGTCAAAGCAGAAGATGGTTCAAAGAAAACTTATACATTGACCATTCATTACAAAAAGGATGATGTGGTAGAACCGGTCGTGCCGGTCGTGCCAGTCGCTCCAGTCATGCCTTTTACAGACATCGATGGACATTGGGCAGAGGCAGTTATTATGCAAGGTGTCAGAGATGGCATCATCAAGGGCTATCCTGATGGTACATTTAAACCAAACCAGTATGTAACTCGTGCCCAAGCAGCCTCCTTGATTGTCCGTGCATTGGGACTGAAAACTGATGAGACAGCACCATTCTCGGATATTGGAGGTTATGCAGCTGAAACAAAGACAGAAATTGCGGCAGCATACCATTATAATATTATTCGAGGTTATCCTGATGGAACATTCAAGCCAACTGAAAAAGTAACCCGAGCGCATATGGCATTGATGTTGAACAGGGCTTATCACCAACAAAAAGGTATGGATTATATTGTGAATGACATAGCGCCATATTCTGATATTAAGGGGTATGATGAAGAAACAGTGAATGCCATTACGATGTTGTATGAGCTGGACATTGCAACAGGATCTGATAGGAAATATATGCCGAGCCATTTCACAACACGTGCACATGCAACAAAAATGTTAGTTAATTTCTTCAGTGAATAGTCTTTAATGCGTACCTATTATGTTAAATAGATAGTGAAGAACGCAATAAACCATTGTTTTCAGGAGATAGAAGAAGTACCAATCACAGAACTTCCAATATACAATCCCCAAAAAGATGCCAGGTTCTAACACAATTCAGAATTGTGCTAGAGCCTGGCACCTTTCATTAAAATCCCCGCCTACTGCTTCACTTACGTTTAAAAGCATATTGCTTCTAGAGAACCTGTATAATTTAAAAATTGTTTGACAAGTAGAAAATCTCTATGCTACTATTTAAACCGTAATGATTACGATTTTAATTCGTTAGTTGTTGGTCCAGACAGTGGTTGTGTAGCTTGCTTTTTGTTGTAACGATTGGATAACTGTTCAACGGTAGCCTACAATGAATGCTATCTACTAATATGAATGGAGCAAAAAAATTTACACTTTTTCAAATAGTAATGATTACGATTTATATGCAAGGAATTCTATGTTACAGTCTTACATTGTAATTTACATGCTGAAAAACAGTATTCAATCCTGGCAAGTCATGCGATTCGGAAGGGTGTTCTTTGGTCAAACAAAGTACAAGCGCGAGAGCCGAATATGGACACGAGTTTTGCTGAGACGTAATGGATATTGAAAAGTGTACGAGGAGGAGTTGTATGAAAAGAAGTCCATTATCGGTTAGCATGCTTCAAATGTACGGTTTAGCGACGTTTTATTTTACAGCTAATGCTGTGTTGACCGTTATTTTCCCCCTACAGGCTTCGGAAAACGGTATATCGGAAGCAGAAATTGGCATAATGATGGGAATGTATATGTTCGTTTGTATGATTTTACGTCCGTGGGCGGGACAAATGGTTGCAAAGCATAGCGTGTTTACAATAATGAAATGGCTATTAGTTGGACATGCTGTAGCACTGTTACTCTATGTTTGGTTGGGTGTAGATAGCTTATATGTAGTACGCATACTACAAGGGATTGTAACAGCGTTCTTTTCAATGGCGATGCAAATTGGAGTGGCTGATGTGTTACGTGATGAGGATCGTGGACAAGGAATGGCGATGTATTCGCTATCAACGGTTTTACCGGGCTTGTACGGACCTGCACTCGCATTGGTGTTATGGGCGCAAGGTGATATGAAGTGGCTGTTGCTACTCATTACGGCGCTAGCATTTTTCCCATTGCTATTTTTCATCAAGTCGCCATTGCCAAAAACGAAAAAGGACAATGCGTCATTTACGTTTAAGGAAATGTTTTCTGCCATGAAAGTTGCAAGGGAACATGATGGGTTGATGAAATCATCGATTATTATGCTGGCTGGTGCGAGTATTTTTGGCGGACTATCTGCCTTTTTACCGTTATTTTTAGTGACGACAGGCACGGGCAATGCGGCGCTTTATTTATTTATACAGGCAATTGTCGTTGTCGGTAGCCGCTTCTTTTTCCGTAAGCATATTCCGTCAGACGGACATTGGAATCCTAAATTTATTACGCTTGTGCTCGGGAGCTCCATTATCGGGACAGGCTTGCTCGCATTTTCACCGGGGATCGGAATGTTCGTTTATGTAAGTGCGGTATTTAATGGCATTGCGACGGCTATGTTATATCCAACTTTAACGACATACATATCCTTTGTTGTACCGCATGGGCAGCGACATATTTTATTAGGCGTTTTTTTAGCCTCTTACGATTTAGGCTTTTCCATGGGTGGCTTTACGATGGGATTCATCGTGCAGTTTTTCTCATACGAGGCGATGTTTGCGATTTGTTCGCTTTTAGGTGTTATAGCGATCGGGTATAACCTTTTCGCACGACAGACTAAGCCAAATATGAAAAAAGCTTCGATAGGGTAATACTAAGGAAAGCTATTTGTAGTGAATTAAATGAACTTGGGAGGAAAGTGAAAATGAAACGATTTTATATTTTAGTAGTAGTCATTCTAGCTACTTTTTCATTAGTGGCTTGTAAAGATGATGGGGCTGCCGCAACTGGTGCTGAAAAGGGAAAGAATACATTGGTGATGTCATGGCCAAAAGATATTGGTGGAGAAGTGAATCCGCATGCGTATTCGCCAAACGAAATGTTTGCACAAGCTATGTTGTACGATCCACTCGTTGTTTATGAAAATGACGGTACTATTTCACCAGGCTTAGCTGAGTCTTGGGTATTATCAGAGGATGGTAAAACATATACTTTTAAATTGCGTGAAGGGGTCAAGTATTCAGATGGCTCTTTATTGACAGCTGAAAATGTGAAGCGCAACTTTGACACAGTCGTAGCGAATATTGATGCTCATAGTTGGCTAGAGGTTGTTGCTGTGATTCAAACGGTTGAGGTAGTAGATAATCAAACCGTCGCCATTCATTTAAAGGATTCCTATTACCCATTTTTACAGGAGCTAGCACTTATTCGTCCTTTACGTATGCTAGCCGATGCAGGTTTCCCGGATAGTGGAAATACAGCAGAAGGCGTAAAAAAGGCCATTGGTACAGGACCATGGATTTTAACGACCTATGAGAAGGATAGTTATGCAGAATTTACGCGCAATGAAGATTATTGGGGTAAAAAACCTTCGCTTGAAAAAGTAGTAGTAAAAGTTATGGGGGATTCACAGGGTCGTATGATGGCGCTTGAAAAAGGAGATATTGATTTGATTTTTGGTAGCGGCCAGCTTGCACCGGCAGAATTTAAAACGCTAGAGGACCACGGACAATATGTAACTAAAGTTTCGGAGCCATTATCTACGCGTTTAATTGCCATTAATTCAACTTCAGACATTACGCAAATTAAAGAAGTGCGTCTAGCATTCCAATATTTATTAGATCGCCAAACAGTAGTAGAACACGTGCTAAACGGCTTAGAGATACCGGCGACAACTTTATTTGCTCCGAGCTTCCCTTATAGTGAACTAAATATTACGACGTTTGAATATAATCAGGAAAAGGCAGCTGACATTTTAGATGCTGCGGGCTGGGTGATGGATCCGGCGAAAAATGTGCGTGTGAAGGATGGTCAAGCATTATCCGTCGTATTAGCGTTTAACAGCTCAGACCAAATCCAAAAGTCGATTGCCGAATATATCCAAGGTGAATGGAAAAAGTCTGGGGTTGATGTACAGCTTGCTGGTGAAGAAAGTCAACTATTATCGGGTCGTTTAAAGGCAGGCGATTTTGACTTATCCTTTAATGATACGTGGGGCGCACCTTATGACCCACATATGTATATTCGTACAATGCTAGGTGAGAAACAAATTGGAAATTATGCGTTAAGCGGAACAGAATCCAAGGCGCAACTGGAAGAAGAAATTATGAAGGTCATTCGTACAACAGATGAAGCACAGCGACGTGCATTATATGAAAGTATATTATCGACGATTCAACAAGAAGCAATCTTAATTCCCATTTCGTATCGTCAAAACTATTTAGTCGCGAATGATGTCTTTACATCACTAAACTTTTCACCACAGCAATACGAGGTACCATTCAATTTATACGAAATGAAGTGAGTGTATGGGACAGTATGTAATCAAACGATTGTTCAGTATGTTGTTAGCGTTATGGGGGATTACCATTATTGCGTTTTTCCTCGTAAGGATCATGCCAGTCGATCCGATTGAAGCCTATTATAACGCGAATAATATACCGGTAACAGAAGAAACACTCGAACTATTGCGTGAACAGCATGGATTTCATGAGCCTCTATTGACGCAGTATCTCCATTGGTTAGGTGGGGCATTACAATTTGATTTTGGGATGTCGTTTTTAACAAGCAATCCCGTAAGCGAAGATTTGTTGAATCGTTTTTTGGTGACGGTGCAGCTAGCGGCGGTTGCGTTCTTATTGATCATTATCATTTGTGTACCGCTTGGTATAGTAAGTGCCGTAAAGAAGGATTCGCTATTCGATAACATAACACGTATAACGATTTTTTCGGTTGCATCGATGCCGAGTTTTTGGTTAGCGTTTGTGCTCGTCTATACAATCGCATTAAAGCTGGATTTGCTACCGCTTATGGGCTGGGGGAGCCTGGATACAATGATTTTACCTGCACTTACATTAGCGATGGGTGTTATTCCTTATTATATTCGATTAATTCGTACAAATATGATTGAGCAGCTCGAGCAGCCATTCGTTGTATTTGCAAGAGCACGTGGTATACCAGAGCATGTCATTGTTCGTCGTCATATATTTAAAGGAACGTTGATTCCGCTCATTACATCACTTGCTATGACGGTTGGAGTACTACTAGGCGGGTCCGCAATTATTGAAATTGTGTTCACGATTCCGGGAGTAGGACGCTTTATTGTAGAGGCAATAACTGCGCGTGATTATTATGTGCTACAGGCATTTATTTTTGTCATAGGCTTTTTTTATATTGTAGTAAACTTTTTAGCGGACATGCTCTGTGCATGGATTGATCCACGTGCACGTTTGAAGGAGGAAATAGGATGAGAAAAAAATGGTCTCTTTATATAAGCGGGCTATTCGTCTGTTTATTATGTTTCGTCGCTATTTTTGCGAAGTGGTTGATGCCTAATGACCCTCATGAGCTAAATGTCGCTTTAAAACTACAAGGATTTTCACAGCAATATCCACTCGGGACGGATCATTTAGGACGTTGTATTTTATCGCGTTTAATTGAAGGGACACAGGTGTCGTTAACGATTGCATTAATCGTTTTAGCAACTACGCTCATTATTAGTATGACAGTAGGCTTAATGGCAGGCTTTGTCGGTGGATGGGTTGACTTAATACTGATGCGGATATGCGATATGTTACTTGCGATTCCGAATTTTATATTTGCCATTGTTATTGTAGGTGCGCTTGGTGCTGGGATAAAAAATTTGTTGATTGCGATTGTATTCGTCACATGGGTCGGGTTTGCGCGTATTATTCGCAACATGGTTGTTACCTTGAAAACTGCGGATTATGTGACCTATGCCAAACTATGTGGCGTGTCGAAAGCGAAGTTAATTAGCCGGCATATTTTCCCGTTCGTGTTTCCACAAATGTTGTTATTAAAATTAATTGGCTTAGGCTCCACAATTTTGATGGTTTCAGAGCTGTCATTTTTAGGTTTAGGTGTGACAGCACCGACAGCTGAGTGGGGAATGATGATCAGCGACAGTAAGACCTATTTAATGACGAAGCCAGAGTTAATGTTCATTCCAGGTATTATGATTACACTAACAGTTATTATTTTTAATGCCTTTGGAGATGCGCTACGGGATGCGCTAGATCCAAAAACAGTGTAGGAGGCTTCATATGTTAAAGGTTGAGCAATTACATGTCACGTTACAAAACGGGATGAACGAAATAGCCGTCTTACACGATATTAATTTTTCCATTAAGCGAGGGCAAGTTGTCGGTGTCATTGGTGAAAGTGGCAGTGGCAAGTCGGTTTTATGCACGTCCATTTTGCAACTTTATCGAAATAAGCGGAAAGTGACAGGCGATATTATCTTTAAGGGCACATCTGTTGTGACAATGCCTGAAAAGGATATGCGTAAGCTTCGTGGGAAGGAAATTGGTTTAATGATGCAAAATCCGATGTCGATGTTCAATCCCATTGTTTCGATTGGCCAGCATTTTATCGAATCATTGCAAGCGCATAGGAAAATGTCTAAGAAAGAGGCACTTTTGCAGGCCGAGGCACAATTGAGCACATTTCAATTGAACGATCCGACCATTTTGAAAAAATATCCGCATGAGTTAAGTGGCGGGATGCTACAACGTGTCATGATTGCGATGATAGCTAGCCTTGAGCCATCTTTATTATTAGCAGACGAACCAACAACGGCTCTGGATACGACGACACAATTAGAAATTTTAAAGCAGTTGAAACAGCTTCAAGCTTCAAAGGAGATGGGCATGCTAATCGTTTCGCATGACCTAGGGGTGATTGCTAACATAGCGACAGAAATTATCGTCATGCGTCATGGCGTCATCGTAGAAAAAGGACCGACAAGTCATATTTTATTGCATCCAGTTCATCCCTATACAAAAATGCTTGTAGCTGCAAGGGACGAACATTTAACCTTAGATGAGCTAGATGGACACTTTGACGGTGTTATTACAGGCGAATTAGTGAGGTATGATACAGACCATTGGGTACGAATGGAGGCACAAACATGATTTTGATTGAGGGCGTATCCAAAAGCTATACACAAAAACAGTTTTTTAAAAAAGCGAAGCATATACAGGCGGTTAACAATGTGACGTTGACCATTCAAGAGGGCAGTTGTTTCGGCTTGCTTGGTCAAAGTGGGTCGGGAAAGAGTACATTAGGAAAGATGCTATTAGGAATCGAAAAGCCAGATGTGGGTTCTATTCATTTTCATGAGATTAATATTCATGAAGCAACACACAATGAAAAACGCTTTTTACAGCATGCACTTCAAGTGGTATTCCAGGATTGTCATAGTGCAGTGAATCCGAAAATGAAAATACGAGACATTATCGCAGAGCCGCTTTGTGTGCATCAAAAAATGACAAAGGACGAAATCAATAAGCGGGTAAGTGATTTATTGGAAATGGTAGGCTTACAGGCCACAGACATGATGAAATACCCCCATCAATTTAGCGGTGGTCAATTACAACGCATAACGATTGCACGTGCAATTTCCACAAAGCCGAATTTAATTGTTTTAGACGAATCCATTAATAGCTTAGACCTCCTTGTGCAAATTAATATTTTAAAGCTGCTAAAAAAACTGCAACGAGAATTAAATTTAACGTACCTTTTTATTACACATGATTTACATGCTGTAAAGTTAATTGCAGATGAGATTGCGATTATGTACCAAGGGGAGATTGTGGAGAAAACAACGGTTGATCAACTTAATAATGTGCAGCACGAAGCGAGTAAAGCCCTGTTAGCTGCACAATTACCGACTGATTGCATTCATAATTATTTAACACCAAGTACTAAAGAACAGGTATCCTAATTAAGGCTACGATGAATTGATAATTTTAAAAGCACGTCTGTTGATTACCAAGGAGGAATGAGAAATTAGGGCTCATTCCTCTTTGGAGGAGGGGTGGGTTAATAGATATCAATAGCAAGTTCTATCTTTTTATGCCCGAATCCACTTCCAGATTTCGCCCGGGGTGGCGTTTTTGCCATACATCAGGATGCCAATTTTGAAGATTTTGCCGGCAAGTTTCATGAAGACCCAGACGCTAACAGCAAGAATCCCGATGGCGATAATGATTTCCACCCACGGCCATTCTTCAAGAAGTGATAGACGCAAAATGAGAACGCCAGGTGATGTAAACGGGATATAGCTTCCAAGCTGCGCCCAGAATCCGCTTGGGTCACTGAAAACTGGCGCAATGAAAAGGAATGGGCTGAAAGGCAACATCATGACCATGCCTTGGAAATTCCCCGCTGTCGAGATATCGGCCATTGTCGCACCGATTCCGACGAACAACGCTGCATAGAGCAGGTATCCGAGGATAGAAATGAATAGTAGCACTAGAAGCTCGGGCACTAGCAGATACTCGATGATCGGAAAATCGATTTTCCAGATGAGTACCGGCAGCGCGATGACAATATAGACAACGACCTGGATGATACCAAGGACAAAATAGCCGATGATTTTGCCTTGCATCAGTTCTGCTGGTGTTAAAGACGATAGGATAATCTCAGCAATCTTGTCTTTCTTCTCCTGGGACGCGCTTTGGAAGATCGCCATTCCGGTGAAGACGATTGACAGCATGACGACAGCGGCAAATGCTCCTGGAATCACACGTTCCAGCATGTTTTCACTGAACAGGCCACCTTCTTTCGTTTCCTCAGAAGCATCTTCAAAGACGACTCCCTGCGCGACAACTGCGGCTTCTGCCGCTGTTAGGCCGAGCTTCTCGATCTGCACCATCTGCAGTGGACCGCCGAGGATCTGGACTTCATCCATGAAGGCAGAACTCGTGTCTTCATGCGTGTAAACTGCGACTTTTCCGGTTTCAACCGCCTGTTCGTTGATAAAGATATACGCAGCATCTTTTTTCTCTTCAAGTGCTGCAGTAGCTTCCTGTTCTGTGGTGTCTGTCTGTTCCATCTGCCATTCGGTATTTGCTGCCGCGGCTTCCAATAGTTCGTAGACTCCGAGCTGGTCGTTGACGTAGACTGTCGTTGTCGCTGCTTCATCATCCGATTTGAATAGGTCTGGTAGCAAGAAAAATGCTAGGAAGATGATCGGTGTCAGGAATAGGCCGATGATGAACGACTTGCTTTTCATATTGCGTTTGATTTCCCATTTGGCGACTTTCATCGTGTTACGCATGTAACTCACCTACTTCCTTCAAAAGATTCTTGTCTGTGGCGATATCCACGAAGATTTCATGGAGTGAAATCCGGTCCATCGATAGTTCTTGGATGTCGAGTTCATCTGGCAGGTTTTTCAGCCAGGCAGCGGGCTGCACATGTTTTGAGAGATAAAGCACAGCCGTTACCCCGTTCTGTTCGATCCGCTCGACTTCCGGTAGGCTTTCAAGCAGGCTGAGGCTGTTGCCGCCGTTGATCGTGCATTTGAAATTGGCGTATTCCTTTTTGACATCACTCAGAGTCCCGGAGATTACTTTCGTGCCGCGGTGAATTAGGAACAGCCGATCCGCCATTTCTTCGACAAGGTTCATCTGATGCGAAGACAATAAAATCGCCGTGCCTTTTTCGGCCAGTGAGCGGATTTCTTCTTTGAACAGCTCCTGGCTGACGGGATCAAGACCAGAGAACGGCTCATCCAGGATTAGCAGTTCCGGTTCATGGAGAATGGAGGCGATAAATTGGACTTTCTGACCCATCCCTTTCGATAACTCCTCGACCGACACTTTATCCTTGCCTTCTAGGCCGAACTTTTTCAAGTATTCGAGCGCGCGTACTTTAGCCTGGTCCAGCGGATAATCCTTCAGCTCCGCAAGATACAGCAGAATGTCCATGACCTTGACGTTTTTGTAGAGTCCCCGCTCTTCTGGAAGATAGCCAATTTTATCGCGTGGAATATCTTTCGTTGAGCGGTTCCGAAAAGTGATTGTGCCTTCATCGGGATACAAGATACCCATGATATTGCGGATTGTCGTTGATTTCCCCGCTCCGTTCGGTCCGAGCAGCGCCATGATTTCTCCTTTTTTCACTTCGAAGGAAATATTCGAAATAATCTTCTTGTCCTTGAAGGATTTTCCTAATCCTTCTACGGTAAGCATTGTGTCCATTTCACTCATCCTCTCTTATTTCTCTATTTCAGCAGAAGGCTGATGATTTCTTCCAGTTCTAAGGCTTTGACGTCAATGACACTGTTTTCGTGTTGCGTGAAATACTGTTCTGTTGCGTCAGGATTATCTGATACCAGCTCGTTTCCGGAACGGGAAAGCTCACCGGGTACTGGCACCGCAGGCATTTCCTTGAGCCAGTAGCGGCGGAATCCAGCAGCGAGCATGTCTTTCTCATACCGTCCAATCGCCTGCCCGTCCTTCATCAGGAACAAGTAATCTGCTAGTTTCTGGAGCTCCTCCGGCTGATGGGTTGTCAGGATGACAGCGCGGTCCTCCTTTTCCATCCATTCGACAAGCAAATCCATGAATTGTTTTTTTGATGGGATGTCGAGTGACACAGTCGGTTCATCGAGAATGAGGATAGTCGTATTCCGCGGCAATGCTAGTGATAGACTCAGCTTCTGCTGCAGACCTGGCGATAATTTGCCGAAACGCTTATCGAGCGGGATGTCGAGCAGCTGAATCATGCGCTCGAAAAGCTTCTCATCCCATTTCGTATATAAAGGAGCAATCAGCCTTTTTAGGTCCTCTCCTGTATAGGCGTTCCAGCCGACTATGTTTTGCGGCTGGAATGCGACATGCCTTTTCCAGCTTTCGTCTTTCCCATCGACCGATTTGCCGAAGACCCTAATCCTTCCTCCATCTAGATTTGCTAGATTCATGATTAGCTTCAGTAAGGTGCTTTTGCCAGAGCCATTATTGCCGACTAGCGCCGTGATGGTCCCTGGCTCAATCGCTAGGCTAATCGGCCCGAGCTGAAAATCATCGATCTTTTTATTCGCGTCTTTTATATCAATCCATGGCTGCATTTGTCATTCCCCTTTCCTAAGTTTTTCTAAAGTTTCTTCAAAAACCGTTTTGATTTCATCGACAGTATAGTCGTAATCCATCGCGTTGCGGATGGCCCGTTCGAATTCCGCTTGGACGGAAGTCGTCATCGTTTCTTGTTTCATGGAGTTCTGTATTTCCGCAACAAAAGTTCCTTTGCCATGGGCTGTTTTGATAAAGCCTTGTGACTCCAAGTCCTGATAGGCGCGACGTATTGTGATGATGCTGACCTCCAAATCTTTCGATAGAGTCCTAATGGATGGAAGTGGCGTTCCAGCAGGCAAATGGCCCCCTGCAATCAGTGCCTTCAGCTGCTTTTCGATCTGATGATAAATCGGTTCACGAGAATCTTTGGATAAGCGTATCGGCAGCAAAATCCAGCCCCCCTCTCACAGATATTCCGTTTTTTTCATGGTTTTTCTCATATCCGCTTGCCAGTATTTCCAGCCTGCAATGCTCAAGACAATCGAGGCGATGACTGACGGCAGTGTCCATTCAGTTGCAAGCGACATCGTCCAGTGAATAAAGCCGTTCTCTGATAAAAGCGGGAACATGAAATAAAGTACAACGGCGCCAATTACCAGGTAAATAAACGATTTTACGATGGCAGTCGTTTTGAAATTACCACCCGCTTCGCTTGCCACAATGATAAAGCCGATTGAAATCGATAAGCTCAGCCAAATCAACAGGAATGCGATGTAAGTGATTGGTGTCATCGTGTCTCGGAAATTCTCCGACATTAGCGGCATCGCGATGAACAGAACTAACTGGAATGGAAATGAACAGAACGCATGAATAATGAAGCGGCTTTTGACGATGATGTTTTTCGGGATAGGCAGCTGCTGTAGCATAATGATGGACGGCGCTGTCCATAAATCCCCGTCCATTTTCTGCATCTGGAATTCCTTACTCTTCATCCAGGCCGGGAACATGAAGAAAATCAGCAGAAACATGAAATCAAAGAATTTGAATTCACCTTCCAGGTAGACATCGAACGCCAGCATGAAAATCAGGCTCATCGCGATATAGAAAATCAGGGTTGGTAGAAAGTTTTTTAATGAAGCCTTTATTTCAAAAGCTGCGAGCCTGTATGCTTGTTTCCACTCATTCATATATAAACACCCTTTCTTAACTGTGATACTGTTTATATTCATATACACAGTACCATATTCTCTTTAGAGTGGTCAATTTATTTTGTGAGGGAAATAGAAAAAGGTTAATATTTACATTTTTCGTGCTAAATGTTATATTAATAAAAGCTATATATTATTTATAAAGATAGGAGATATTATGAGAACAAAGCAACATAAGCTAATATTTACCATATTAATAATCTATACAGCTTTGATAGTATACTTTCTGTTTTTTGGTGTTGGTAGACCTGGCGCAGTAATAGGCATTCAAGAATATCGATTTAATTTAATTCCGAATATAATTTCTTTCAGCTTTCCAACCATTTCAGATTTGAAATATTTTCCGCGTGGTTTTTTTGAATTAGGTAATTTTGCAGGATTTATACCTTTTGGTATATTGATTCCTAGGCTATATCGTTGTAATTTCTTCAGGTTTATTTCATTGTTTTTCTTGTCAATCCTGATAATAGAAACGGTGCAAATGCTAACTTTTCTCGGTAGTTTTGATATAAATGATATAATCGTGAATTCATTAGGTGCTGCAGTAGGATTTTGTGCATACAAAATCGGATTTCGTTTTAAGAGTATTCGGAAAAAACTTGTTGTCACGGTTATGTCCGTTGTTATCCTTTCGATAGGGGTAATAGGTTTTTCAGAGTTGCTAAACAAATCATTTACAAAAATAGAAGGACCCATTATAGCTTTAAATGAACTGGATAGTAACAGAAATGTACCAATGGATAAAAATCTCCAAAGTTTCGAAATTGAACATGAAAAAATTGAACCAAAAATAAACTTGTATGGTAGCGAAAGTTATGATTCGGAAGTATTTACCTATATATTTGGTGGTAAAGATATTGTGCTTTCTTTAAACTATGGGATTCCTGATAATTCTAGTGACTATGATGGTATGGTAGTTATTTCTGTTGATGGGGAAGAAATGTCAATAAGTCCTATGAGCAAAGAATATAGAGGCCCAAGCTCTTCCGAAAGTCCTATGGACAAGGTAAATGAACTTACAATAACAATTAAAGGAAATGTGAAGTTATGGGATGTTACCTTTAAAGAAATGAAGTATTGGTGGGATTAACAATCTAATTTATTATTATTTAGTGCAATTGATAGAATGCTAAAATCTTTAATTGTAATTCACTTGGGGATATAAAATTCATTAATGTGCAACCGAATTTATAGAGATAGTAAAAGCTCTGCCTGTTGCTTTACTGCAATAAAAGTCCAACTGCACATTGCAAGAGTAGTAACGCCAATATAATATTTATGACTCGGAAATGTTTGAAATAGGTCTTTTGAAATAATCCTCCAAAAAGTATCCAAGTCAAGGTAGCGATCGTACCTATTGTCGCAATGATGATTTCAAAAAATAAAAGCCATCCAAATGACGAATAATAGGGAGTAACATACCCTGTCAGAGAAGTTATACCAAATAAAAATATCTTTACATTCACAATTTGCAAAACAAAACCAGTCAAAAAAGAAGGTTGTTTTCCAGTAGTTTTATTGTCAGGCTTACTAATGGCAATCTGATGGGCCAGCCATAAAATATAAATAACCCCTGCATATTTAAGGACAGACATTATCGGATTTATTAAGCTCTCTAAACCGAAAATAAATACCGCACATACTATTTGTACAAAAAATAACCAATAAAGATCCCGAAGAATAAGGGTTTCCCTCTTCTCCATCCATAATTAGTCATCGTATTTAACGCTAGGATGTTTCCAGGTCCTGGCGTAAAGGCATTTATTATAACGTATATAGCAAATGAAAATAATACTTGAACTCCCATATCAACATCCACTCTACCTTCCATCATTCAACTTATTTCTTTAGTCATTTATAGTATAATGAATGGTTTTGATATAGTATAATATCGAAATAATATAGCTTGATATAGGAAATAACTATATCAAGCTGAAAGTTAAGGCCATATTCAGTTATAAATCCTGCGCAATCTTTTTTAATGCATCTAAATATAGCTCACCAAGTCCCGTTAGTGTGACATCTCTATGCTGTATTGTTCCAACTCGTATAACCTCATCTACATGAAGAGGAACTGCAATAATTTCATCACCATGAAGATATTTAGGGAAAACGCCAGAAGAAATGGTATACCCATTGAGACCAATCATGAAATTAACAATAGCTGCTCTGTCACTTACTTTGATGCTTTTCTTTACACTTCGTGTACTTAAAATTTCTTCTGAAAAGTAAAATGAATTATGTTCTCCTTGTTCGAAAGAAAGGCATGGGTAATCGTCTAATTCATCCACATCAATAGCTTTTTTGTCGGCTAATGGATGTTTTTTACTAATAAATACATGGGGTTTTGTAGTAAACAGTTCTGAAAAGATTATGTTTCTTTCTCTTAACAGTTTTAATAATACTGATTCATTGTAATTACTTAAATAGATAATCCCTAACTCACTTCGTAAATTCTTTACATCTTCAATGATTTCATAAGTCTTCGTTTCACGAAGTGTAAACTCATATTCAGAAGCCCCAAACTCTTTTACAAGTTCTACAAAAGCATTGGCCGCAAAAGTATAATGCTGTGTTGAAATACAAAAATGTTGCTTAGCTGGTTTTTCACTCATATATTTTTCTTCAAGCATGTTAAACTGCTGTAATACCTGCCTAGCATAGCCTAGAAACTCAGCTCCTTCATTAGAAACAGTAACGCCTCTATTCGTTCTAATGAATATGGTAATTTTTATTTCCTTCTCTAATTCCTTAATCGCATTAGACAAACTTGGCTGGGAGATGAATAAACTTTTTGCTGCCTCATTCATGGAGCCCTTACTAGCTACTTCCAATGCATATTTTAATTGTTGTAAAGTCAAACTGAACGCCACCTTTTCAAAGTTCCGAATCCTTCTTATTTATCGTTATCCGACAGAAGACTCCCTCTTCAATCGCGGGCAGGGCGTAGCCCAACGATAAGGGGGAGATGAATGTCGGTTGGCGACAGCCAAAGTTGTCGTACAACCAGAACGTGTGCGCTATAATGAAATGGTACAGATTGCTCATTGAAAACTGAAGATATGAGGTTGTGATAGGAAATACGTCTGTCACGTAAAATTTTCAACGTTCTAATCGCCCCGTCTAGCCGAAAAGCGAAAACCAAGCAGTACGCTAGACGCTGAGTTCAACGTACAAAACTTTCAAGTTCTCACCGTAGGGACTACGGATAGAGCCTGCTAACATAACTAGATGTTGATCTGGTGTTCGCAGGAATCTCCCACTTCTATAAGTGGGAGTAGTTCAAGTCTATTTACTATGATTGCCCTCTATTTGTCTTTCTAAAGTTGTTATCGGGAGAGGAAGCTTATTGTTTAATTGATCGTTGACAGATTATCAACAATCAATTAAAGTAGTAGACCAGTCGTTATAATTAGGAGATGATTCGCAGATGACTGATGAAAAAAGTTCCAAAGATATATTAATTGAAGTGGCTTCGCGTCTTTTTCGATTACGTGGATATTATGGGGTTGGGCTAAACGATATTATTGAAGAGAGTGGGATCCCTAAAGGGTCGCTCTATTATTATTTTCCGGGTGGCAAAGAAGAGTTAGCGATAGAGGCCATTCATTATTCGAAAAGAATTGTGATGAACGATATACAAGAGAGTCTTGGACAGACGGAAGATCCCGTACGAGCATTACAAGCTCATCTTTATCAATTGTCCAAAATTTTCGGCGGAGGAGAGAGTTCACAGGGCTTATCATTTGCGGCAATTGCGGGTGAAAAACATTCGACGAGTGAAGCAATCAGATTAGCTTGTCAATCTGCTTTTCAAAGTTGGCAATCAATTTATGCGGAAAAACTTCTTGTCGCAGGCTTTAACGAGCAACAGGCAGAAGATTTAAGCATAACGGTTCACGCATTGATAGAAGGTGGTATTCTCTTAGCTGTAACGGAGAAAAGCGGAAGGCCTCTTCAAGTGATTGCAGAGCAAATACCGTTATTAATTTCATTCAGTGGGGTTCAAACCCCAGCTGAATGAAATTAAGCCTCCGGCGGATGTCACAGATTTTGAAAGGAGTCAATTGAGCAAGCTCAATTCAAAATCTGGACGCAATCACGCCGAGGCGCGATTGATTTAGGAAAAAATAAGCTGAATGGACTTTAATGGAGGAATGTTTCTTGTCAACAATTGCAAAACAAAATCAAAATGAAGGTATTCGAGCTCTCCCGATTTTAATCTCTTTCTTAATCGCGGGGTTTATCGGTCTATTTAGTGAGACAGCTTTAAACATGGCACTTGGCGGTTTAATGAAAGAGTTTGGTGTCCTCTCTTCTACTGTTCAATGGCTAACAACAGGTTATTTATTAACGTTAGGAATTTTAATTCCAATTTCTGCTCTTTTGATCCAGACGTTTAGTACGCGACAATTATTCGTTACGTCCTTATTATTCTCTATTCTTGGAACGATTGTTGCAGCGTTGGCACCCGTTTTCGGTATTTTATTACTCGGTCGTGTGATTCAAGCAATCGGAACAGGCATCCTGATTCCACTGATGTTTAATACGATACTGCTTATTTTTCCCATTCATAAAAGAGGTACCATTATGGGACTGATGGGCTTGGTTATGATGGTTGCACCGGCGATTGGACCGGCTCTTTCAGGTTTAATTATCGAAAAGTTAAGTTGGAATTGGATTTTTTGGGTTACCTTACCGTTTCTTGCGCTCGCTTTATTCGTGGGAATTAAGTATGTGCAAAATGTTTCTACACTCACAAAGCCTAAATTTGATAGTTTGTCGATTGGCTTATCGACGATTGGTTTTGGTGGTGTTGTGTATGGATTTAGTATTGCGGGTGAAAAAGGATGGGGAAGTACGCTTGTCATTGCAACAATCGTGATTGGCATTGTAGCGCTTGCTCTATTTTCTGTAAGACAATTAAAAATGGAGACGCCGATGCTTGATTTGCGTGCATTTAAATATCCGATGTTTACGTTAGGTGTTTTTAGCGTATTTGTGACGTTTATGGTTATTTTGTCATCGATGATTCTCTTGCCTTTATATTTACAAACTGGGCTAGGATTAGCTGCGCTGACGGCGGGGCTTGTGTTGTTACCGGGTGGTGTTGTCAATGGAATCATGTCGCCTATCACGGGTCGCCTGTTTGACAAATACGGTCCAAAAGGGCTTGTTACGCCGGGGTTTATTATTATGGTGATTATGTTATGGAACTTGTCAAACGTCACAACAGCAACATCTTTGCTGACGATTATACTATTGCATTCATTTCTGATGATAGGTGTTTCGTTGGTGATGATGCCAGCTCAAACTAATGGCTTGAACCAACTTCCAAGAGAACTTTATCCAGATGGAACGGCTTTATTGAATACGTTGCAACAAGTTTCAGGCGCTATTGGAACGGCGGTTGCGATTACGATTATGTCTGTGTCGCAAGCCATTCATTTGGAGGGGGTGAAAGACCCGTCTACGCCGTTGGCAATTAGCGAGTCTTTAACCGCTGGCGTCCAAACTTCCTTTATTTTCGGATTAACATTGGCGATTGTCGGCCTCATTTCGTCAATCTTTATGAAATCATCACGTTCCGTTTAAATTGTGTGAGTGACTCCTTCAAGACAGAAAAGCCCCTCGATCCATTATTCGATCGAAGGGCTATTTTTTCATGTCACATCTGATTGTCAGAATAGCGTTTGATTTGTGTGGGTGACAGTGGCACCAAAACAAGCTAGTTTAAAGAAACGTTTAACATTATAGTATAAATTGTAGCGATAGGGTACTATAGAATTATTATTTCTTGTGAAAGGAGGATAATAGAATCATGGAATTGAACGAGGCGCTAGTGCTTCTGATGACCCATGGATTACCGATTTTATTTTTGGCTTATATGGCAACAGATATACTTCTTCGCAATAAAAGAAAAACGGAACATATTTTACTAAGCCTTATTGCGCTTTGCTTTTTATTACTATTTGCTGAAGAGTATGTGAGAAATCAGGTCTCGATAGAATATAGTCCTCTTCTTTCTTCTCTTTGGTTAAGTAGTGTAGGTTTTATTATCCCTGGATTATGCTTTCACTTTCTTATAAAATTTACAGGTCTTCATACCAATTGGCCTCGTTTTCTGTATCCATATATATTTTATATACCTTTTATTTTTGTTATCTTAAATATTTTTACTGGTGCTACATTGATTTCTACACAAGACTTTTTTGAAGTGGGGATGTGGAAATACCCAATTTATAATGAGAACTATTACATAGCCATGACTGTTGGTACGATCACAGATATTCTTTTCTTAATCCCTTTATTGATTGCAAAGTATAGGGAGAAAATAGAAGAACAAAGGGCGATCTACCACCAACTGATAATCGGGGTTTGTGTAGCGATTATGTTAAATATTGTATTAGGCTATTTTCAATACGGAAACACGCTACCGCCCTATTCCTTTATATATGCTGGAATCGTTTGGTGTTATTTCCTACGCAAGATAATGAAACAACATGATTTTCTTAATGTGTATGATAAACGTTATGAAAAATTATTTCATTTAAATCCAAACGCTATTTTGCTTCTCGACTTTAAAGGAATCATTCATAATGTGAATCCTGCTGCAACAAAATTGCTTGATAATTTGAATCTCCGACAAGAGCAATTATTTACTTTACTAGACGATACGTTAAAGGAACAGCTTTTAACCGAAAAAGAAATTAAAGATTGTTCTCTGAGTATTTCAAATAATGATGTCGAATTTTTGTTGCTCGTCAATGCAGATTATATATGGGTGGACAATCAGATGCATATTCTATTAATCCTCCAGGACGTGACGTTACAAAAACAATATCAAAAGGAAATCGAATTTCTCGCTTCCCACGATGCCTTAACAGGCTTACCAAATCGGCGGTCGTTTACTATACAACTAGAAGCAGCGATGGAAACATGTCGAAATGAACAGCAAACACTTACATTACTTTTAATAGATATCGATAATTTCAAATCTTTAAATGATACGTATGGTCACCAAGTAGGGGATGAACTGCTTCAAGTTACCGCACAAATATTGCAAGATGCGGTGAAGGATACGGGAGATGTTGCACGATTAGGCGGGGATGAATTTGTCCTTTTCCTACGGAATGTACATTCCAAACAGCTAACGAATCAGTTTATCGAACAATTACAATCAACATTTTCACAGCATATTTCAATAACCTATCCTGATTTACCTATCTCGCTTAGTATTGGCGCGAGTCAATTCCCTAAGGATGGAAGGGATGGAAAAACACTCCTGCATCATGCTGACCAAGCCATGTATGTCGCAAAGCGAAGTTATAAATTGGAGACTGCTGGAAAAAGGGGGATACATGAATAGCTTACCGAATGGGAAACATATTCAGTAGGTTATTTTTGTTAAGGTGCCTGTCTTCAAAAAATTGTATAATATTTTAATGGGCTAATTTCTGCGTTTATTTCTTTTTTTATATTTAAAAAAGAACTTAAAGGCACTTTAATGATGCTTATTCCTGGAGCTAACGTTGAATTATTTGCATTTCCTATTGCTCATGCCATGTGGGGAATAGAAGGTATAACATATTTTAGGATTTTTAAATTTCCGATACAGTTTAGGGCTACTTTTTGGTTTAGCATTATACTTCTTCCTTCCTTTCAATCAATCAAATGTTTCGATATACATTCTTAATCGGCCTATTACTACCCGTTGGAATGTCAGCTTTAGTATTTGGAATTGAATTGAATATAGCACTACTCATTTAATTGCCACGATCGCAAATATTACAATTTTTATTAGTATTGTCCTATTATATGTTTTTGCTACCTTTATACTTTCAATTACATATATTGGTTTCAGGTACGGAATAATGCAGGATGACAGAGAATCATGGTATAAATAATTAATCTAAACGCATGGAGCCCCCATGGACTTCAAGTGGGTTCCATGAAGTATTAAAAACATCATTTTTGGTGTCACCCAAACAATCGTGAAAGTTTGAACAAACGCGTTGTTTGAGTGACTGTGGCATCTTTAATCCAGTGTTTTTTTTTTGCCTATTTTAATTACTCGCTTTATTTCCCATGGAAATAGATAACCTATTCCACATATTGATCTGATTGATAATCATAACTAAATCTACATAGTTTTTTTCAGTATAATGTTCCCTCGCTCGATGATACAGCTCGTCATTCACTCCTCTTTCTGAAATTAATGTCATGTTTTCCGCCAACTCTAACGCTACTTTTTCTTTTTCACTATATCTATTCGATTCTTTCCAAGTACTTAAATGGTCAATCTGTTCATCTGTAACTTTTAATTTTTTCGCTTCTTTTGTATGCATATTCAAACAGTATGAACAACCATTAATTTGAGACACTCTTATTTTCACGAGCTCTCTCAGTTTTCTATCAATCGATGTTTTCTTTACATACTTCTCTAGTTCTAAAATTTTCTCTAAAGCTTCTGGTGCTACTTTGAAATAATTTATTCTGTTTTTCATATTTATAAAGCCTGCCGCTTTTACAATCCCTTTGTTAACAAGTTTAGCCACTTCAATCCCTCCTTTTTTATCCACTGTTATATAAAGGTAAACTCAAAAATACTAAACAATCCTTTTTCCAATAAAATGGCCAACCAAAACTACGGGAATTATAAGGAGTCCAATAGGGATGCTTAGTAAGATGAGGTTCCAATCAATCAAACCTTCATTAAGCAACCTATAAAATAAATAGACTGAGTAGGGTAATACGATAAAAATTGCTGTGATGACTCCTGGAGTAATCATCTTAATAGATAGGGACTGCCCAACATGCGTAAACACATGCAGAAAAAGGATGCTGTTAACACCAATAAAGATAAGAAACTGATGATATTCTGCTGCCAAAAAGGTAATAGGGATAAATAAAATGAATTCTATTCCTACGGCTACGGCAAATTGAGAAGATGTAATACTAGTCATCGACTTAAGCATTGGTTGAACAGTACTTGGAACCATGTGAGAAACCTTTGTATAATTTTTCTTAAACCAAGGTTCGATCCAAATAATTTCTTCAAGATCATGTATCATAAACACGGCCAAAAATAACCAAGATAACGATTCAATGCTGATATGTGCGTCTAACCAGTTTAAAAACATAAAACATCTCCCATTCTTTAGATTAGGATAATTTCTACTCTGACTGCAACACGTGTTGCACTTTAAGTGCTATCGTATACTAGAGTTAAATAATTTTCAATACGATCTCAATAAGTCCTACAAACACCTAGGGTATGTTGTACTTAGAATAGGAGAAGATAAAATGATATATTCAACGAATAATCCCGTCGCCATACAATCACAAAAATGGTTAGTAACTGCTTTGTTAGATTTAATGAAAGAAAAACCATATAACAAAATCACGATAAAAGAAATCGCTGAAAAAGCCGATTTAGATAGAAGCACATTTTATCGGAATTTTAATTCAAAGGAAGCCGTCTTGAATTGTTATCTCGACTTGTTGACACAGGAATATATAAAGCGAATTGCAGAAACAGATGAAGTTGATATGCGTAAAGTTTCAAAGATCTTTTTGGGATTTTGGCATGAAAATTTAGACTTCGTTTGTTCTCTTAGAAAAAATGGATTATCTAATTTTCTATTGGAAGCTTTTAATATGCGTTTACCTTATATTCATACATTAATTCAAGACAAATTCGCTTATACAATAAGTGAAGAGAATCTTGAGTTTGCTTTAGCCTTCAATGCAGGCGGAATGTGGAATCTCCTGATGAAATGGATTGATACAGGATTTGTACAATCTTATACCGACCTAGTTAGTGCTTTTGAAGAAATAAGTTATTTTAATTTCAAGAACTAAGCAAGCAGGGTGATGAACCTAAGCGTGTTTCTCGTGTTCAAAGACATGTAGCAGTGGATAATTTATCCATACATCTATACTAACCAAACGGTATTTAGGTATAGAAGAAACTATTATTATTGTTTAGGAAAAGAGGTTGCAAATACGATAGGTACAAGGATGACACAGTTTCTATCGTTCTATTTATGAAGATGAAAGCATTCCTTTCTAGTAAATAAAAAGTAAGCGTGATTAGATAAATCTAGGAGGAGATATTTAGTGGAAATTGGGCAGGAAATAAAAAAAAGAAGAACAGAATTGAATATTACTCAAGAAGAACTTGCTAAACGATTAAATGTAACAAGAGCAGCAATTTCAAATTTCAAATTGGGAAGTGGGAAGAAATTATCCCGATATTCAACTTCTAGTGAAACTTTCTGATGAATTAAATATCTCTTTAGATCAGCTACTGAGAGGAGATGAAAAAATGGTTTCATCTATGGACAAGAAAATTAAAAAGGGTAATTTTGTCGAAAAATATTATATCGTTTTTTTGACGATTGTTAGTATGACATTAGTTGGCTACTTCTCATTCGACAACTGGGCTTCAACTATTATTTTTGGATTAGTAAGTGGAGGAATATTTGGAGTAGTCATTGATTCAATTGGAAAAGAAAAAACTAAATGAAATTGGTAGTTCTCTATTCTTAGTAGTGGAGAAAGGGCAGACGTTTATAAATGTCTGTCCTTATTAGTTTATTTATCATTATTCATTAGGTATCTTAACCGAATACTACCTACTGGTGGTAACCTGAAATATTGGACAAGATAAAATACATTTAAAAAAGAAACAGAAAACAGTATTCTAGAGTTGTCATTCTCTTTATATTCCTTCATCATAAATCGGTAATTCAATCGTTATGATAAATATATTCTTATCTATAGAAGCTTTCATGTCACCTTTCATTAAATAGACTAGATTCTTTGATATACTCAGCCCAATCCCTAGATGTCCTTTTGGATTTCCATCTCTATATTCGCCAGAATAATATCTATCAAATAGTTTAGGTAACTCCTCTGGTTTCAAGTGATGTCCATCATTTGTAACCGAAATGTAAATCGTGTGATGATGATTCCAGCCTTTCATTTCAAATGTATTCATTGCATACCTGGTAGCATTATTGACTAAATTACTAATCACCCTTTGCATATGGTCTTTATCCACTTTAATTCGACAATCATTCTCTAGTTCATTGATTAAAACACAAGGTATTCCTTGTAAAGCTACATCCATCCCACATGTTTCGTATAATTCTTCTAGAAGGTCCTTTGCATGGATTACTTCACCCTTTGTAAATAGCTGATCTTCTTCGGATTCATTGAATACCTTTAATTGCCCAATCAAAGTATCCAGTTCTTTCACTTTTTTATCAATAACATTTAGGTATTTTTGAAATTCTTCTTCGTCAACAGCCATCCCATCTCCCAGCCCCTCAACATGTCCACTGATAGAGGCTAAAGGTGTCTTTAAATCATGGGTAATGTTCGTGATAAACTGTTTGCGTTTTTGTTCAAAGGTCATTTGTTCCGTCTTATTTTCCTTTAAACTCAATCGCATTTTTTCAAAATGAGCAGCAAATCTACCAATTTCATCATTCCGATCATAATCAATGGCGCAATCAAGGTTTCCTAAAAGAATTTCGTTCGATACTTGTGTTAATTTCTCTAAAGGCTTAACCACTCTTATTTTTATAAAACGAGTTAGGGCCATTGTTATAAGAATATAAGGAATAGCAAAAAAGAGACTAAGGGAAATAATGAAAACAAATTGTTCCCTTGACGAACTAAATCCGGTCAGTAATAGCCCCAGCAAAGGCACAATAATGAGCAGGATGAGAATAGATTTTAATGTCGATAGTAAGTCCCGTTTCATAGTAAATCACCGTTAAACCGATAACCTACACTACGAACAGTGACGATGCAATTAACCAAGGCTAGTTTATCTCTAATTTTTTGAATATGGATAACCACAGTATTTAAGTCCCCATATTCATCAAATCCCCATACTTGATCATACAGATGCTGTTTGGAAAAAACTTGATTTGGATGTGACAACATGAATGAAAGGACGTCAAACTCTTTTGCGGTAAACTGAATTTCAACTTCGGATTTTTTGACTACTCTGGATAGCTTATTCACTTCTACATCGCAAAATCTAAAAATGGACTTTTCCTCAGTTTGTAAGTTCGTAAATGCCGTTGCTCTTCTTAGTTGGGCTTTCACCCTTGCTACAAGTTCCTTTATAGAAAACGGCTTCACCACGTAATCATCCGCGCCTAATCCTAACCCTAAGATACGATCTAGTTCTGTTTCCTTTGCACTGATAATAATTACAGGCAGTGTAGACTGTAGCCGAATATTCCTCAAAATTTCTAGCCCATCAATTCCTGGCAACATCAAATCCAGCAAAATAATATCAGGTTGTAGTTTATTAAAAATGTTTAATGCATCATTCCCTGAATTACAGATAGTCACTTCAAAACTATCCTTTTTGAGATAGTCTCTAATGATATCTGCTAGTTCAGTCTCATCTTCTATTATTAAGACCTTCTTATTCACTGTCGGCCCTCCTCTGGTGTAGATTATCCCGCTTCATTATATATAGAACGATAGATTATAACTAGTTTTTTTATAAGAGTACGAGTTTCCGTCTCCTGCACTCATCATATCTTAACTATCTCGTCGTAGAAGAGAAATACAATAAGGAATCATGCATAATAACGCCCAGCCTAAAAGTGTGAAGAAAGCGATCCCTAGCGGAAGTTCGGTCACTTCATAGGCAGGGGTTCCTAGCAGGCTCCTGCTTGCCTGATCGGGCAAGAAACGAAGGCCTTCTGGCCATTGTAGAATACCGGTACCGACGAAAATTGGTATCATTATTAAAATTGCCAATGGTGCAATCGTACTGCGCAATAAACCAGCTAATCCAAAGGCGATTAAAGACATCAACAGGTAAACAGTGATCCACCGACTGAGGTCTACAATGATATCTCCGACACTAAGTCCATCTGAAAAACCAATAATTAAACGTGGAGGAACGAGTATGACAATAATGGCTGAGAGTACGACAATAGTCGTTGCTATGAACTTGCCTATCGTAAGCGTTTGACGATTCGGAATGGCTAGGAGAGTCATACGAAACTGCCCATCTTGATACTCACTACTTGCCGCGTTGATGGGCAGAATGAGGAAAGCATAGATGGGAGCAAACATGACGACCCCGAAATCAGAAATCGTTGCTGGATCTTGATTGAAATCGGTATAGAATGAGACTCCAATGGCGTCAATGATTGCAACACCAAAGTTGACGATCATCGTAATTGCAAGAGCAACCATGACTATCGGGTGTGTGATGATTTTGGTCACCTCTGCGGTGATAACATCCTGGATACGGATTTCTTGGTGTTGTGTACTTGCATTCATCGTGCATCCCTCCGCTGAACAGTGATCATAGAGACAATGAACGCTAACAAAACCCATCCAATTAGTACCAATGCTCCGATTTCAGGACTTGAGCTGAATGGTGCTGCTTGAATACCAGTGTCATTTTGCAATAGTAAGTTCCGCGCAGCGCTGATTGGTGTCAATGCGTCTAAATCTGGTATAAATGAAGCGATTACTTGAGTTAAGGTCACACCAATAAATCCTCCCATCACTACAATGCCAAATAGAGTGCGTCGTGTAATAAGAGTGATTCCGAAAGTTATCAAGGTAATTGCAACGATGAACAGCACTCCACCTACCATCTGAGTCAGTGCTTCCGATCTCCATATGAGATCAGGCTGCCAGTCCTTCACAGCAAGATAGGTTGAAAAGATTGTCATGATTATAAAAGTAAATCCAGTTATAAGAGCATAAAGTGCAGTCGCAATGGTTTTTCCTATGACAAGTCGAGTTCGAGAAGGTACAGCTAGAACGCTTAGACCGAGTTGACCAGTGCGAAACTCAGCACCGGCAATCACCGCACCAAGCAAGGGAAAGAATATGCCTGGATTAAAGATGACGGCACCCATTGTAGCAAATTGATCAAGTTCAGCATCAACTGGTCTTCCATACCACCAGTGCATACCGTTGGCGTCTAAAGTTTCCAATACTTCTTTGGTTACAGCCATTCCTTGGTACTGAAAGAGTAAACTAAGGGCAAGAAGAATTACTGTGACTATCCATACACTTGGTAAAGTCACTATTTTTGTTAGTTCAGAACGGATAATAGCGAACATATCAGTCACCAACTCTCACCTCTTTTTATACCTGTCAATGCAAAGAATGCTTCCTCTAGAGAAGAGTGTCCTGCAGTTACCTCATCCAAAGTACCATTGGCGATGATTTTTCCTTTGTTGATAATGACGATATCATCAACAATCTTGGCTGTCTCATCCATGAGGTGACTTGATAACAGAACAGTATTTCCATCTTCTGCGTATTTACGTAGAAGACTTCTGACTGTTCTTATACCTTCAGGATCTAGTCCGTTGACCGGCTCATCCAATACGAGGATACGTGGTTCACCAAGCAGGGCTACCGCCAATCCTAAACGTTGCTTCATTCCCAAAGAGTATTTACGCACCCGCACTTTTGCCGCCTTAGCGAGTCCTACTGTTTCTAATACTTCATCTATACGCTGTTTCGGAATTCGGTTGGACTCGGCAATCCAGCGGAGATGATCAATCCCACGACGTTCTGGAACAGCAGAAGCACCATCTAGCATGGCTCCGACCGTCCGCAGAGGCTGGGTATGTTCGACGAACGGTTTTCCCTCAATGAGAGCTGTTCCGCTAGTAGGATGATCAAGGCCAAGTAAAATGCGTAGCGTACTAGATTTACCCGCACCATTAGGCCCTAAAAAGCCAGTTACCCGGCCTGCTTTTGCAGTGAAAGACACATTTTCAACGGCTGTCTTCGTACCGTATCGTTTCGTTACGTTATTAACTACGATGGTTTCTGTTCCTGTACTGATCTTTTTTGAAAGCATGTTCTGCACTCCCTCTTTGATTCTAATACTTCTGTTATTTTTCTCTTAATAACTTTTGATATTTATAATCATACAAGAGAGAGTTATTGTGTTCGTAATGACTAGATAGTAATCTCATAAAACTTTGATAAAGTTTTGATAAAGTCATTAGTATTCCTTTATTCTTTTTATAATCATTAATCAATAACAATGACCTTTATCTATGTCCCATGTCTTGGTTGACAATTTAATTAATGGTGAAGCAAGCCGTGTTACATGAGTATAGTTTCATGAAATAATACTCCGGATGTTTACAATCATGCTAATATTGAATGCGATAAAAGCATTGAGGGTGATGAGTATGTAATACCGGGAACTGCTTGATTCATTAATCGAGCAGCATGAAGGGCTTATTTTGACAAAAGATGTGAAAGAGGAAGGAGTTTCTTGGGAGTGGTACCAGTCACCGTTCTTATGTTTACTGAAGATTCTTTGCAGCGATACGAAGCATTTGATCACTTTAGAATATAAGCGCAAAAGAGCGCCCTTTTAATAAGAGAGGGTGCTCTTTGACATGCCAATTAGCTTAATTATTAACTGCTTCACTTACAATTAGATTTCCTCTTCAAAGGATAAGTTTAATGGCTCATCCAATAATTCCGATTGCTTCTCTAAATTAGTTGTTTCCACATTTTCATCAACTTCTTCAAAGGTAAACTGATCCGCCCACACATGACCTTGTCCTGACAAAATAATTCCGAATGCTATAATCGAACTATCTGAGGGGACATCCAAAACGATGGAGTAGCGGTTCCAGTTTGTATTCCCTTTTATGGAACGATTGCTCATATTATCGAACTGTAATACATCGCCATAAGCATTATCAACTCTCATCCACATGCTACTAAACGACTGAACATCTTTGGTCTTTAAAAAACAAGAAAGTCTAATTCTCTTTCCCTTAAACCTATCCGCTTTAAATTGCTGCATCATTGTAGAGAAACTTGAATCATCAAGTACCGTTTTAGACTTTAAATAGCCTGATGCTTTTCCTTGATGAACAATTTCACGATCAATACCCATTTCATAATTAAATTGATCTGTTCCGCTTAAAAACCAGCCTTTTACTTGCTGATCCATATAAGATTCCTCCTTGTTTTTTAGCATACTGGACATCAGTTTACGATATTGTCCGGGCGGCAAATGATAATACTTTTTGAAGGTTCTTGTAAAAGCCTCCTGAGACTCAAAATGATAATATAATGCAATATCCAAAATTCGTTCGTTTGTATAGAGTAAAGCCACCGAAGCATTTGCCAAACGTCTCACCCGGATATACTCGGTTATAGACATCCCAATCAATGAACGAAAAATTCGATGGAAATGAAATTTAGAAAATCCTGCTTGCTCCGCTATATCATCAATCATTAACGATTCATGCAATCGTTCTTCAATATAATTGATTGTTTTTTTATAACACCTTCATAATGCAAATAATGTTCCCTCCTTTCATTAACAGAATAGCAAAAGAAATGGAGTGTTTTTTGATTATTTTTGCGGATGTTTACATTTTAAAATATTTAACATGAAAAATCAGTACCAGGCACCCATTGAACTATTTGGGTGACTACTGTTTATTTTGACATTCTTTGAATGAGAAGCTAAGATAAGAATTAGATAAATGTTAGTTATTAGTAACATTCATTTGCTCTGAAAAATGGAGGTGGAAGTCTTGCCGTCTGCTTTGAAAAAAATGTATACAAACGAATTGTGATAGTTTACCCCAATTAGGTACACGATCAGCTATTGAAAAAGAGAAGTAAAATCATTTACTAAAATGTGAGGTGCACTAATGCAAGACAAAAAGTTAAGCACAGCAGATCGTATTCTTCAATCAGCTCTTCAATTGATGAAGGACAAGGGATTTAATTTAGTGACGATAAAAGAAATTGCGGAGGCATCAAATGTGAGTGAAATGACAGTATTTCGCCACTTTGATACTAAGAAAGGGGTCTTGGAAGCTGCAATCGAAAAAAATACAGTTATTCCTAATTTAAAACAAACCTTTGATAAAAATATTGTATGGGATTTAGAACAAGATCTGCGATTGATCGCTAATTTATATCTTGATTTGATGGAAAGTAATGATGCTATTTGTTTAATTGCTATTCAAGAGCGATTTACAATGCCAGAACTTATTGATTTAGTTTCTGATCATACAGAGCAGTTAAAGATTTTTATTGCAGAGTATTTTACCAAGATGCAAGTGAAGAGCAAGATTATTACATTAGATTCCTATATACAAGCATCTACTTTTTTAGCTATGTTATTTAGTTTTTTTATTTCCACAGCTTTATGGGATAAAAAATTTATTAATATAACGAAGGAAGACTTCATTACAAATAGTGTTAAAACATTTTGTTACGGTATTAAAAAGTAAAGGTGTTAAAGGTTGGCTCATTTAAATAATCGAATTCACTATTCAAGGATAGGTTTCCTTTCGTTCCATTGTAATATGTCAGCATTCATATTCCAGGAATGGGGGCAGTACATCCAGTCATAGCATTGGTTCTATTTTGGTTAGTACTTACGGTAAAAAGGCGAGAAAAATGGAAGATGACAACATGAGACTAGTTATTATATAAGAAGCCATTTAAGTAGTGAAATGCGATAAATGTAGTATACGTTAAACTTTATACTAAATGTTAGTTATTACTAACTAACTAGAATGGGGTGTGGGAAATGAAACTAATTGTATTTGGAGCTACAGGTAACACAGGTATTCAATTAGTGAAAGAATTACTTCACGATGGGCATGAGGTAACAGCTATCGTGCGTCAACCTGATAAATTAGATCTATCAGATGTATGTGGTAAAAATCTGGAAATAAAAAAGGGAGATGTTTTAAATCCTTCTACCTTACAAAAAGCGATGGTTGGAAAAGATGCAGTACTTTCAGTGCTTGGCGTTAATCATCGCAAACCGACAACTGTCTATTCGGAAGGTATCGAAAATATAATGAATGAAATGCAAAATTGTGGAGTTAAGCGACTTATTTGCCTATCAGCCGAAACCCTTAAGCTGAAGCAAGAGACTTCATTTATAGATAGAATTCTTATAACAGTTTTATGGAAGATGTTTTTCAACCTATATGATGACATGAAGCGGATGGAACAGAAGGTTTATCAATCTGAACTTGATTGGACAATTGTTCGTCCTCCAAGATTAACAAATGGTTTACAAACAAGGAAGTACAGAATCGCCATTAATCAATCCGTACATAAAGGGAAGGGGTATATATCACGTGCCGATCTAGCTGAATGTATGGCTTCTCAATTGAACAATCCAGACTCTTTCAATAGTATCGTTTATATTTCTAGTTAATTAATCGGAAAAAGTAAGTGTTAACAAAAGTCGATTTATTCCATGCATTTGTGGGATTAGTTGACTTTTTTATTTTCAGTTCAAAAAATGATACTTGTATAAAAGTTGACGATTGTTGCTAAAGCATCACACACTGAATGATTCTGCACGGTTCTAATTGCTTATAATAATACCGCACTTAACACGAAAGGAAATTATTCATCTATTCCCTTTCGTGTTTTTCTATTTACATAGATAGAGCTTACTGTTTCTTTTGGGCCTTTTGTTGATGCCGGGTAACTTTACTTCTATTACCACATATGTTCATTGAGCACCATTTTCGCCTGCCATGTGTGTCAATAAATAATAAAACGCAGTCTGGATTAGCACATCGGCGTATATTGCTTACTTGATTAGAAGTGATAAGTTTTAATGCATCTAATGCAATGAGTGAAGTGAGCGCATTTTCTGGTTTCCCGATTGGAGTGGGCATCAACGTATTCTTTTTTAATTGATAAGCAAAGGGCGCTTTTTTTATTTGTGATTCTAAATGAGTAATCCAATCAGTCGAAAGTTCCTTCCCATCTGCCATTTTTTCATAGCCCTCTCGAAGGAATGCGCGCATTTCACGTAAAAGTGGTAATGCATCATCCGCCCACTGTTCTATATCTTCACCAAATTGTTCCTTAAATATAATGTCGTCCCTCGTTAGCGTGTAAAACCATGCTAAGACATGCGCTGTCTTTGTTAATAAATCATGTCGGGTTCCATGCCGAACAACCTCAGTGTTAACCAAATCTATTGAAATATTGCCTGATATGAGTGGAAATTTTATTTCAGTTGTCATGTGAATCACCTTCTTTTCTATTTAACCTATTATAACACGTTTGACAGGTTAGTGTTAATGAGGTATGTTATTAACTATTAAATAGTTGTTTTAGGGGTTAATTAAAGGAGGCGTATTTTATGTTGAAGACTTTTTCAGGTCCCCAAATAGTGATGGTCACTTTTTTAACGTTAATGGGTGCATTTGGATTGAACTTAACGGCGGGACAATTTTTTGCACCTTTAAATGAAGCCTATGGATGGGATTTAACCATTCTGAGCTTAGCAGTATCTTTAAACATGATTACTTGGGGGATTTTCCAACCGGTTATGGGAAAAATGATTGATCGGTTTGGTCCGAAAGCTGTAATTGCAAGTAGTGCTGCTTTAATGGGGGGCGCATTTATTCTTTCAGCTACAATAACGCAACTATGGCAATTTTTTCTTTACTATGGCGTACTAACTGCCATTGGTTTTGCAGGCTGTGGTTCGATGGCGAATTCTGTACTCGTATCCAGGTGGTATGTGAAAAAACGGGCTAAAATGCTTTCTAGAAGCTCCATGGGGATGAATATCGGCCAACTGATATTGCTGCCACTAACAGGTGCTTTAATTGCTAGCTTCAGTTTTCGAACTGCATTTGTAGCTCTGGGGTTAATCATGCTCGTTATTGTGGTTCCCTTTGTGTTACTTGTCGTAAAGAATAATCCGGCAGATATTGATCAAATGCCAGATGGGGATTCTGTGTCTTCGTTTGTAGCAGGAAAAAGTGTCTCATTGTCCGAAGCTTTAAAAAGTCGTGAGTTTTGGATTGCTACACTAGGGTTTGCTACATGTGGCTTTACTTTATATTTGGTAACTATGCACCTTCCAAATTTTGCAGTCGATGTAGGAGGAGGAAAATCGCTAGGTGGCCAATTGTTGGGCATTGCGGCTTTGGGAAGTGCAGTTTCAATGTGGATTACTGGGCAATTAACACATGTAATGGGAAAAAAGAATTTACTTATTATTTTGTACGTGGTTAGGTTACTTGCTTTTATATGGCTTGCTGTCTCTCCGGGTATTTGGCAGCTATATGTGTTTGCTGTCGTGTATGGGATTTCTTCGATGCCAATTATTCCACTTGTAACGGGAATCATTGGTGATAAGTTTGGAAAAAACGCAATGGGAAGCATTCTTGGATTTAGTTGGTTCATCCATCAGGTGTTTGCAGCGTTAGGTGTATTTCTTGGTGGCTACCTTCGAACAATGACCGGCAACTACACACTAGCCTTCTGGTTGGGAGCAGTTTTATTAGGATTTGGGGTAGTTCTTACAGTATTAATGAAGGAGCAAACTGTAGCCATCAATAGCAGAACAGCGCTGCAATAATATTCTTCACTGATATTTCAAATTTATATAAATAGGAAGGTTGTGCTATTAATGAGTCATTATCTATTTCAGCAGTTAAAATTTGTACGTAAGAATACGATTGATTACGTAAGAGGTGTGCATGAAAAACAATGGGCTGTTGTACCGGCAGGATTAAATAACAATATCATGTGGAATGTAGGTCATATATACATGGTAACTGAAAAGTTCGCATTCCAACTTGCTGGTGAAAAAATGAATGTACCTGAAAATTTCCCTGAACTTTTTAATTCAGGTACATTCCCAAAAGAATGGTCCATCGACACCCCGACGAAAGAAGAATTAATCACTTTATTAACTGAACAAAGTGTAAAAGTTGAATCATTATTAGTAGAGAGAATCGAGGATCCTATTAAAGAAATGTATAACACCTCTACTGGACTACAAATAAGCCATGTTGCTGAATGTTTAAGCTTTTGTCTGTATCACGAAGGCATGCATTTTGGTTTGATAAAGGGCATCAATCAGTTATTAAAATGATTGAGTCAGAGCTTGCTGCCTCTTCTTGCGTGGATTTATTTCCACACTTCGCAAACAAAATCGTGATATCCTTTCCTCACTCGTTTCTGTTGTCGGTGGAGAATTCTCCTGCATATAGGATTTGAGTAGATTGAACAACTGATTCCACCAAATCTCCAGCGAAGGTATCCCCTAGCGTCAAGCGTTGCAGGAGATTTTCTTTATGCCAACACATACCTAAGTAGTTACATTCCACTATTGATAATCAAAGCCATCCGCTAACTTAAAAGCGAGATGGCTTTTTCAAATGGAGGACAAATAATGATTGCTTCAATTTCATTTACGCCTTTATACAGTCTAAACACGGTAGGTTAAAATATCAGACAACAAATTAATTTGACGTAATTAAGTTTCTGTTATATAGTAACTTACGTAAAGTAACTAACAAAAGGAGAGAAAAGAAAATGAATAGAAATAATGTGGGTGCAGTTGTTTTGCGTGTGATTCTAGGTGTTACCTTTTTCATTCATGGATTATCCAAGTTTCAAGGGGGCTTGGGTAACACAGCTGCTTTTTTTGAAAGTCTTGGAATTCCAGGGTTTTCAGCTTATGTCGTTGCGGTTATAGAGTTAATCGGTGGTGTTATGTTGATACTTGGTATTGGAACACGAATTGTTTCTGTATTGTTTGCGGTTATTATGCTGGGGGCAATCTTTACAGTAAAATTCTCTGCTGGATTTCTTGGCGATGGTCAAATGACGGGGTATGAATTGGAATTGGCACTACTCGCGATGGCCATTTTCCTTGCGATTGTAAACAGTGCAGCTTTCTCGTTAGGTAACAAAATTTTTCGTTCAGAGGACAGAATTTAAAAATAGAGGTAATAAGTTAAAGGTGTTCTTTGATTATATCTATTAGATATAGAAGCGAGGAAGTAGTATGAAAATGAAATCTAAGCGAGGATTAGGATGGAAGTATCTATTAGTTCAAATCGTGACTATTTCGCTATTCGGTATTTCAGCATTTATAGTTGGACAAGGTCTTGGACTTGTTAAACAAAATATTGAGCAACAGGACATTATTCAATCTAATGTGCTGGAGGTTTCCGAATTACTCTCTCTTTATAAAAGTAAGGAAATTATCCTGAATGATTATATACGTAGCAAGGACGAAAAATATATGGAGCGTTATCATGAGGTTTCCGATCAATTTGGCATACGAGCACATACCGTAATATCTACTCTCAGTACAAGTGAACAGAAGCAAGCGCTTGCTCGTATTCTAGAAGAGGATGCAAAGAATACTACGGTTATCATGGAAGCAATTATCCCTTCCATTCGAGAATCAAATATGGATCAGCAACAAATGGACACCACTGTAATCGCTCGAGATGAAGTAATCGCCACATTGAGTAGTCTTTTGGAAACCGAGAAAGAAAGTAGAGGAAATTGGTTGGAGGAAACTTATAGCCAATTGAAAGGTAACACGATCATTTTGATTTTTTCAATCGTTATCTCCTCAATTGTAGGCCTAACACTTGTGCTAATAGTAAGTCGAAACATGCAGCAAAGTCTCAATCAAGTTGTTCAAATGGCCGATCAAATTGCGAATAAAAATTTACAGATCGAAGACATGGAGTACTTTGAAGATGATGAAATTGGTCAAATAAGCAAGTCGATGAATCGAATGAAATGGACACTTCGGCAAATGATGGAGCAGATGACGAACACTTCCACGATTGTTGCGGGCGAAAGTAAAAAACTAATGAACTATACGAGCTTTGTAGGTGACGAGAGCAGAGAGATGTCCATAACTATGCAACAATCGGGTAGTCGTTCGAAAGCTCAAGCCAGATCATCATCTGAGTTAGTTGAGAGAATGAACCATTTTTCAAAGCAAATTGTCGCAATCGTATATGAGAAGGAACAGTCAAGTACACATTCTAAGAAAATGCTCTCCTTAACGGGAGAAGGCAGTATGTATATGGAGTCTTCTATTACACAAATGTCTGTTATTGAAGAAAGCATCAACGAATCCTTGACCTTAGTCAAAGGTTTAGACGTGAAGACTGAACAAATTTCCATGATTGTTAAAGTCATAAAAGATATTGCTGACCAAACAAATTTATTGGCACTAAACGCATCAATTGAAGCTGCAAGAGCTGGAGAAAACGGTCGAAGTTTTTCAGTGGTAGCTAGCGAAGTGCGGAAGTTGTCGGAGCAAGTCCATGCTTCGATTGGCCATATTACAACGATTGTTGAAGATATTCAAAGCGAATCGAAAAACGCTGTATTTTCTTTGGACAAGGGATACGGTATTGTCACGGATGGTCAACGATTGATGACAACAACTAATGAAACATTCGTTCAGCTAAATGCAGAAATTGATCAAATTGGAATGCAGATAGCACGTATGTCATTGTCATTGGATGATGTTATGAGTCAAACGAAAGTGATTCATCAATTTCTTGAAGAAACCACTTCTATTTCGGAGCAATCAGCTAGTGGTATTTCCCAAGTAGCTAGAACTGTGGAACAATTCAATTATTCTATGGAAGAAGTAGAGAAAAGTGTCACCTTCCTCAATCAAGAAGCAGACAAACTAAATATGATGATCAATCAATTTAAGGTATAGGGGGAATTTGGATGACCGTACAATATGCATGGGGTTTGTTGTTGCTACGGCTTGTTCTGGGATTGAGCTTCACAATGCATGGCTATGCTAAATTCGGCAGTGGAATAGAAAACACTGTGATTTGGTTTGATAGCATTGGTCTTCCGGGTCTATTAGCTTATGGCATCGCCTTACTTGAAGTCATGGGGGGTCTCGCATTGATGGCTGGGTTAGCAACAAGATTATTAGCGGCGTTTTATGTTTTTGTTATGCTTGTCGCTATATTCAAAGTGAAACTGGCTGTTGGGTTTATAGGTGGCTATGAGCTTGATCTTACTTTTCTTACTATCTCGCTTGTTTTATTTATAAGCGGAGGTGGATTGTATTCGATTGATCGTGCACTTTTCCCTTCGAGGGGTGTAAAGGCGGCACGGTGAATCTTGACAAGGTCGCCGAAGGTATTGAAATGATGGCGTCGGTTGTTCGACGAGAAACCGCAAAGTGAATGTGCTTAATTCAGCAGTTTAAAAAGTGTGACTACCTATTATTGAGTATTCAATAATAGGTAGTCACACTTTTTTGTTTTTTTGTTGCAAATACAATAAAATTGAACTAAACTTAATGCGCAACCTTTTTGTTGTGTTTGTAACAAAATATAGTCAAAGGAGCTAATTATGAAAGAAATTCTTCGTGAAATAGGAATGATAGCAAGGGCATTAGATTCTATAAGTAATATAGAATTTAAGGAATACAATCTTACAAAAGGGCAATATCTGTACATTGTGCGAATATGTGAAAATCCGGGAATCATTCAAGAAAAGTTAGCTGAGATGATAAAAGTAGATCGAACAACAGCAGCTCGTGCTATAAAAAAACTTGAAATGAATGGCTTTATTGAAAAAAAAGGTGATGAACGTAATAAAAAAATTAAAAAACTCTTTCCAACAGAGAAAGGGAGACATGTTTATCCTATTATCAAAAGAGAAAATGATCATTCGAATAGTGTTGCATTAGCAGGTTTTTCGGAAGGAGAAGTAGAGAGCATTTCCCATCTCCTACAAAGAGTTAGAAAAAATATAGAAGTTGACTGGGAATTTGTGAAAAAGGGAAACAAGAGAGAATACTAACTTTATATAAAAGGGGATCGTTAAAATGACTATAAAAATAAAAAAGTGCAACCGAGAAGATATAGAGATCCTTCAAGAGATAAGTATTGAAACCTTCAACGATACCTTTAAAAATCAGAATTCACCTGAGAACATGAAAAATTATTTAGAAAGAGCATTTAATGCTCAACAGCTGGAAAAAGAATTATCCACTATTTCTTCAGAATTCTTTTTTGTTTATTTTAATGGGGCAGTTGCTGGCTATTTAAAGGTCAATACGAATGAGGCGCAGTCTGAAGAAATGGGTGATGAATCACTTGAAATAGAGCGTATTTACATAAAAAAAGAATATCAAAAACATGGCCTTGGAAAATACCTACTCAATAAAGCTATAGAAATTGCGACGGATTGCAATAAAAAGAAGATTTGGTTAGGTGTATGGGAAAGAAATGAGAACGCGATTGCCTTCTATAAGAAAATGGGGTTTGTTCACACTGACTCACACGCTTTCTATATGGGGGATGAAGAACAAATCGACCTTATCATGACCAAAACACAAAAATAAAATTTCTGAAGGGGGATTACGATGTATATTCCTAAGTATTTTAAGGTAACCGATATGAATGAAATTCAGGACTTTATACAAAAAAACGCTTTTGGTACGCTTGTGACAACAGAGCAAGGAACACCAATTGCTAGCCATTTACCCTTGCAGTTAACTAAGCAAGGCGATGAGTACTATATTACTGGACATATGGCTTATGCGAATCCTCAATGGAAAACGTTTGAGGTTGACAGTGAAAATGTCCTTGTGATATTTTAAGGTTCGCATGCTTACGTCTCATCATCTTGGTATAAAGATGAAAATGTCCCAACATGGAATTATCAGGCTGTCCACGTATATGGAACAGCTAGTATGATGAGTGAACAAGAGCTAGAAGAAGACTTTAGCCTACTATTACAAAAATACGAACAACATCGGGAAAATACGGTATTATGGGAAAACCTTTCATCACAAACGAAAAAACAAATTAAAGGGATTGTTGGATTTAAGATTAAAGTACAAGAAATTCAAGCAGCCGATAAACTGAGTCAAAATCGTAATGAGGAAGACTATCATAACATTGTGAATAAGCTCTATGAAGAAAAGGATTTAAATTCTGAGCAAATGGCGCAATTGATGGAGAGGAAAGCGAACAAGGACAAATAAGTCAACAGCAGCCAGTTTCTCCGTCATAACACCAAGCACGAGCACGCTCTACTGGGGTAACAATTTCTTTCACCCGTTAAAAATATTTAAATAAATAGGAAGGTTGGGTTATTAATGAGTCATTATCTATTCCAGTAGTTCAAATTTGTTCGTCAGGCTACGATTGATTAGGGAAAAGGCGTGGATGAAAATCTATTAACAATTGTGCCAGCGGGATTATGAGTGCGTGGATTGAAATAAACTGTATAAATATGATACAATCAACTTATAATAAGAAAAGCTGAACGTCTGAGAAACGTCCAGCTAATTGCAGTCACATACCGCATGAAGAGCGGTTGACCAAAGTCGTCTTCAAAAAAGATATTTACTCAAAAGAGTAACCCCCATTAGAAAACCTGGCTAAAGGTAATGGGCGGTTACTTCTTTTTGTTGGTAAAGAGTACAATCAATGCAGTAATGGCTGTTGCCATTGTTGCAAATGCTATAAAAGCTTGGAGTAGCATATTAATTGCCTCATAAGATACCATCATATACAAACACCCCCATTCACAAGGGAGTGCCAACCACCCATCCGCTTTATGCAACTGCTGTTCTCATTTTAACATAAATCATGATGTTATTGCCGCTATATTTCTAGCTGATTCTACTGTTTTGAGTCATTCATAGTAAAAAGTTTATCTGTCCATCCTCGCTATATAAGGTGAAAATAGGGCTGGATATAGGAAAGTAGTCGTACCGCATACGATATCAAGTATCACGTGATATGTGTTACGAAATATAGATATAAGGTATTACGCGGTCAAGTTGCGATTAGGACAAGAGAGCCCATCCGACAGTAGGCCTTGTTATGGAAAGCATGTAAGTAAACTGTATCAAAATGATTCACCATGTATCCAAAAGCTTATTTTGGAAGATTAAGCTGCCACGAGACACCGAACTGATCATTTATCCAGCCAAATTTCTGACTAAAACCGTAATCACCTAACGGCATAAGTGCTTGTCCGTCCGTAATAAGCTTCTCATAAAGATGATTGATCTCATTTTCGGAATCACAAGTGATATAGATGGAAAACGAGGGTGTAAAGGAAAATTCATGCTTTAGATTACTGTCAATACACATAAATTCTTGTCCTTTTAAGGAAAAAGTCGCATGCATGACTGTTCCTTCATCCCCTGATTCGTTTGCTCCATAGCGAGAGATAGTCGTAATTTCTGAATCCTCGATGAGTGATGTGTAATAATTCATCGCTTCCTCTGCATTGCCATTTTGAAACATTAAGAATGGAGTAACCTTTTCCATTAAAATCAATCCTTTTCTATGTTTTTTTAGTATTTTAATACTGAGGTTGCTCTCCTGCGACGTTCACTTGGAAAGTAACGCCGAACTTGTCCTTTACTTGCCCATCATACAAGGGGCTCCAATCTGTCTTCTGAAGGGGCATAATGACTTGTCCGCCGTCTTCCAAAGCGGTGAAGATTTCTTTAGCTCTAGCCTCATCTTCGGGATGGATGGCCATCTGAATCGAATTACCCGGCTGATAAGGCATGCCTTCGTACGTGTCACTAAACATAAGATTTGCCTCTCCGACTTGCAAGTGTCCATGCATAACACGACTCTTCATGTCATCCGACAACGAATAATTCGGGTCCTCCGGCATATCTCCGAACGTCATGATACCTATCACTTTCGCACCAAGCGCTTTCTCGTAAAAATGGATCGCTTCTTTCGTGTTACCGTCAAAAATCAAATAAGGATTCAAACTAATCGACATCATTCAACAACTCCTTAGTTCTAATTTATATATAATGCTAAACAATTACTAAATGGCAGTAACCACACAACTATTATTACCATAACTTCACTTTATAAAACAGAACGTACGTTTGCCAGCTTAAGTATAGTTGAATACTAATAATTTTTTACGCTACACGAATATTCTTTTTGAAATAACAAACGATCAGTAGCATAGTGCACCTACTTTATCCCAGAAATAATAGTAGGAATGGCTAATTTGATAAATTCCTCCGGTAGTAGCTGTTTACTATCTCTTTTCCATTCTACAGAAGCTCCGTAAATTCCCCAGCTTAATATGACAGCGGTGATTTTTAGAGCTGCATCCTCTTCGATGTTATGTTGTTTTAATAGCATTTTATAAAAAATGATTTCGAGCTGTTCCCTGATGATACGGGCAATGGTATCTTCGTATCCTCTATGACAGCGATTGGATAATGACTTTTGAAAGTTTGTAATCGCTATGAATATGCTAACTAACGCTTCTTCATTTAGTTCGTTATTTTGATAGTAGTCAAAATCCAAATTAACTAACAAAACTTCCGATAATACCTTTTCCAATAAGTCATATATATCTTCAAAATGATAATAGAATGTGGCACGATTAATCATAGCCTCGGCTGTAATATCCTTAACGGTAATATCCTTAAATTCTTTTTGACTTGAAAGTTCCATAAAAGAATCCATGATTAATTTTCGGGTACGTTGAACTCGAGGATCAGTCTTTGGTTGAGTCATGTTGATCTCCCTCCTACTTTTCAAACAAATTCTTCAATGTGTTGGATAAACGACATTTTCAATGAACTATTGGTGTTGATACTTTTAATTATGGTCTACAATTCAATTGTAAAGCAAATAATCGACTTTCAAAGAAATGAGGGAAAATAAATTGAAGAACAACAATAATATGTTGTGTGATTTAGAAACGGGTGTATGCGGAGTGGCTGGAGAAGAGGAAATGGAAATCATTGATTTCAATCAACCAGAAAAAAATATTAATCTTTATTATGTGACGGACCCTATCTGTTCTCATTGCTGGGCAATTGAACCGACATTCCGTCGCTTTACAGAGCAATACAGTCATTATTTTAACCTTCACACGGTTATGGGTGGTTTGCTGGAGAAATGGCATGATGGACCTATCGATCCTGCGAATGGAATTCATAAACCAGCCGACGTTGCGGGTCACTGGAGAGAAGTTGGAGAGCATTCAAGAATGCCGATTGATGGTAGTTTAATGATTGATAATCCAGTTCAATCCTCTTATCCAGCCTCTCGCGTATTTAAAATAATCCAAAAAAATCATAGTGATGCGACGGCATTTGAATATTTACGTCGTGCAAGAGAAGCACTTTTCGCATTTAATGAAAATATTTCAGAGCAATCTGTTCTGATTAAAATTGTCAATAAAATGGGCCTTGATGGGGAAGCGATTGTAAATGAAGCTGAACAACAACCAATCGGACAACAATTATTGAATGAGGATTTTACTTTAGTTAGAAACTTAGGTGCCAGAGGTTTTCCGACAATTATCATGGTGAATGAAGAAAATAAAGGTGTGAAAATTGTTGGCGGACGCCCGTTTGAATACTATGTTGACGGATTAAAACAAGTTCTAAATTTGGAAGCACTACAACCAAAACAGCAGCCATCCCTTTCTAGCTTGCTTGAAAAAGAAAAAATGTTATTTTCTAAAGAGATTGAAGTTATGTACGACGTTGAACAGTCAGAGGTTCGCTCTTTTATTGAAAAAGAGCTTGCACCAAATAGCTATGAAGCGAAGGAAATTCTAGGGGAATTCTATTTCACCACTACAAAATAAACAAAGGAGAATGACAATGGCTTACGTATTACAAGTGGATTTTAAAATGAATGGACCATTCGGAGATGAAATGGCCGAGGCGTTTACTGATTTGGCAAAAAGTATCAATGAAGAAGAGGGTTTCATGTGGAAAATTTGGACTGAAAGCCCTGAAACAAGTGAAGCCGGCGGAATTTATATTTTCGAAACAAAAGAAACAGCCGAAAAATACCTAGATATGCACACGAAAAGACTAGCTGGCTTTGGAGTTGCAGACGTTAACGCAAAAATCTTTGCCATCAATTCTAAACTGACTGAGATTACTAAAGGACCCATAAAATAATCACAATAAAATCGACTTCTTTAGGGGAGTCGATTTTGTTATATCCAATTGAAGAAAGGGGTTTTATCTTGTTACAAAAACTTGAAGCGGCAAATCATGCACAGCCGTTCAGAGGTCCATTCACAATTACACGTGTCCAACCAGGAGCTATTTTAGGAAATAAAACTGCGGATACTGCATTTGGACCATTAGCGATTATTGATCATGCGGTTATGAAAAAGGGGTTAACGATTAAAATGCACGAGCATATCAATGATGAGATTTTAAGTTATATACGAACAGGTGTCACACATCATAAAGATTCCGCAGGCTTTGAAGCGCCGATTGCAAGAGGTAAATTAATGATGATGAATGCAGGGGCAAGCTTTTGGCATGAGGAAAAGGTAAAAGAAGATGAGGTAGAAATGCTTCAAATCTTCGTCCGACCGAATGAAACAAATCTTCCACCCAAAATCCAATTCCATAACAAACCGACAGACAACCATGATTGGTATGTCATGGCGGGGCCTGAAGGAAGTGAAGCACCTCTTTACGTTAGGCAAAATGTCTACATTTTAGATGCGTATCCTAAAGCAGGCGAACAGTTGGAAATTCCGGCATATGTTGGCCTTACACCATTTTTATACGTAATGCACGGCGAAATTACGGTTCAAGATCTCACAATTGGCAAACAGGAGGCTATAACGGATGTAGTTAATCCACTCCCACCTCTAGTCGCAAATGAAGACACTACAATTGTATTGTTCTTTGTCGATATGCATGCACCGATGTCTATGGATGGGACAATTAGTGGCTTGAGGAACTAGCAGTAATAGAAGATGAAAATAAAAACACTGGTGAAAAATTTACTTTTCCACCAGTGTTTTTTACGAGACGAGCTTTAAACCAACTGCTGCCCCCAATACCATGGCTATAAAAATGAGTCTTTTCCAGTCTTTTGATTCGCTATAAAAAATCATACCTAATAGTGCTCCACCAGATGCACCAATCCCTGTCCAGATGGCATATGCAGTCCCCATCGGTAGTGTTTTCATGGCATATGCAAGAAAAATAAAACTTGCACCAAAGCTAAGAATGAGAAACAGCAACGATTGCCAATTTCGCTCCTTATGCAATTTATTGATCATCAAAACACCAAACATTTCAAATAAGCCTGCAACAATTAAAGAAACCCAAGCCATTAAGAATCAATCCCTTCTTCAACGGTGTCTTTCGTCACTAATTTCAAGCCAATTACCCCAGCTAATAAGACTAAAATCAAAATGACTTTAGCTACTTTAAATGGTTCATCAAAAAATACGATGTCTGAAAAAACGGTTCCAGCAGTCCCTAGTCCTACAAAAACTGCATAGACAGTACCAACAGGAAGTTCTTTTCCAGCCATAATCATTAAGTAGAAACTAACAATAATCGCAATAACTGTTCCAGTCCAAGTCCAAAAGTCATCCGCGTGTTTTAATCCAATGACCCAAAAAACTTCAAAAAAAGCAGCGATAATCACTTTCATCCAGTTTGCATTCATGCAAACAACACCTCCGATTTTATTCTTACCCCAACAAACAAAAAAGCCTAGAAGAAAACTGTTAAACAGTTTCTCCCAGGCTTTTATCCTTCCGTGGCATAGCAAAAGCTATGAGTTTTCTCTCGGACCAGACTAACAGAATCGTTACGGAACCCTAGAAAACATTTTACTTATGCAATTACCTTCGATTATACACAAATTCCGACTCAATTCAAGGTTAATGTTCTAGGGAGTGACTCAGTTAATTTTTTGGCATCTGACTCAGTCCGTATGTTGAATGCAATAAGTGTTGAAAGTGAAATATAAAAACTATTTGACAATTCATTTATTTTTTAGTTATCCTTACTTAGAAGTTGCCGTAAAGGCAGTTGAGAAAACAGATCAGCTAATACAGAAAATATGCTTAAAACAAGTACATATGAAGTGAGGAGAGATTTTTATGATGATTAATAGTATTTTAGAATACAATGAACAATTTGTGAAAGACAAAAAATATGAGGAGTTCCATACAACAAAGTTTCCAAACAAGAAAATGGTGATTGTCACCTGTATGGATACCAGATTAATTGAACTTTTACCCCAGTCGATGAATTTACGTAATGGGGATGCTAAACTTATCAAAAATGCGGGTGGCGTTATTTCCCATCCATTTGGCAGTGCCATGAGAAGTATTCTTGTGGCATTGTATGAACTAAAAGCAAGTGAGGTTTGTGTAATCGGGCATCATGGGTGTGGCATGAACAATATAAATTCACTTGAGACGATTAAGAAAATGCAAGAAGGCGGAATTTCTCAACAAACATTTGACACATTGGAGTTTGCTGGCATTAATATTGAGGAATGGCTAAAAGGTTTTGAAAATGTAGAAGATAGCGTTCGTAATAGCGTGAATATGATTAAGAAACATCCCCTTCTCCCAATTGGAACGCCTGTCCACGGCCTAGTAATTGACCCGGAAACAGGTAAATTAGATGTGGTAGTAAAGGATACTATTACTGTATAAATCACACTAATATCTAAAGTTTTCTCATATCATCCGATGACCGTATCTGAGAAACGAAAAATGAAAAGGCATTTGGGAATAAGCGGATTCCCAAATGCCTTTTATAGTTAAGATTGTGTTTCCTATTGCAGGAAATCTTCAGTCGAAGTTACAGCACAATACATACCGTTAAGTGCACCGACAAATGCATAATGAACCTGTTCAGCTGGAACATCCTTACCTTCATAAGATAAGTCTCTTGTCGCACATGCATCTTCAATAAGTGTCGTTTCAAAGCCAAGATCTACAGACGCTCTGACTGTTGCAACGATGCAGATAGGTTATTCTGCCTCTTTTCTCGCTTAAAATGTGTAAGACTCGCCATCGTTTGGTACTAAAATATTGTCAGACATCCCTTTTTCATTACTAAAGTCTTTTAGTTCTTCCCTTGATAATGTCCAGTGATTGACAGCTTCCATATGGTTAGAAATGATTTTTGCGTTTGGTGCAGCCTTATACACTTCATAGATATCATCTTTCCCCATTACGAGCGAACCGCCTTCTAGGAATTGATTATCTCCGCCAGCTACAACAATGATTTCTGGCATATGTGTCTCGATTACTTCTTGAACAGCTCTATACCACACCGTATCTCCAGCTAGATATAACGTTTTTTCACTTGGGTGTTTGAAGACAACCCCGCAGACTTGGCCAGCCATTTCTACCAGTGGGCCTCTTCCATGCTCGCCTTTTGTTTTAATAAATTGGATATCGCCAAACATTGTATTTTCTTGTAAGACTTCTACATTTGTAAAACCTGCTCCTGTAATAACTGACGCGTCCTCATCATTTTGGACAAATAATTTAATTCCTTTCGGCAATGCTTCTATAGCAGCATCATCCCAGTGGTCTAAATGCAGATGAGTAACAATAACAGCGTCAAGATCAGATATGATATTGTTAATAGATGTTGGTAAGCTAACTAAAGGATTGTTTTGATCTTGTCTTAATGAATTAGGAAAAGGTGGGTAAGTTCCTTTCTCTGCTAACATAGGGTCTATTAAAATTTTTTTGCCAGCATATTGAATAATGAGCGTGGCATTTCGAATTTGTTGAATATCCATAATTACATCTCCTTTTTTTTTGACTCCCATATAGTCTATACTGTGGTTAATCAATGATACAGAGATGAAATCAAGTCTATTTGCTGTTTAACTTGATTATTAAAGGAGTTGAAAAAATGCTAGATCACACGGATATGAGTATCTTAGATGAACTGTCCAAGAACAGTCGTATCACGATGAAAGAATTGGGTGAGAAGGTTCATTTAACTGGACAAGCTGTTTCAGATAGGATTGCGAAATTGGAGGATAATGGAGTGATTGAAGGGTATACCATTAAAGTGAATCAAGTAAAATTAGGGTATTTTATTCATGCCCTTATTACGATTTTCACACAGAGCACTTATCATCACCCCTATCTATCGTTCATAAAAAAAAGAGAACAATACGTATTGCGTAACTATAAAATCAGTGGGGATGGCTGTTATCTTCTTGAATGCAAATTTCCATCTAATGAAGTATTGGACGAATTTTTAGAAGACCTAAACGAGCATGCAAATTATAAATTATCGATTGTAATTAATAAATAACGCATATCAATATAAATGGTGTATTTCAATTTCATGTATTTGAGGCATAAAGGTAGAAAGAGTTATTTGTATTGACGATATACCTGTTAGGGTATATGATGTTGATTGTTAATACTTTTTTGATTCATAATATCCTATCAAGAAAAAACAGCATTGTGGAGGCGAAAACCTATGGAATACGATGATCGACTTAAAAATAGAGTAAAGCGTATGGAAGGGCAACTTCGTGGAATTTTAAAAATGATGGAAGAAGATAAAGATTGTAAAGAGGTCATTACGCAGTTATCTGCTGTTCGCTCAGCAGTAGATCGAACAATCGGTGTGATTGTAAGTTCAAATTTAGTTGAATGTGTTCAAGAGGCCGAACAAAATGGAGAAAACATGGATGAACTAATTAAAGAAGCTGTCAACTTACTTGTAAAAAGTCGATAAAACTTTATAGTTGACGTTCTTTTTTTTATTAATTAATATACCTGTGGGGGTACAAAAATAATATTTGGATAGGCGGTGAACGATTTGGATTACGTAATTTACATCATTATTGCTGTTTTCTTATTTTCCGTCATACAGCGGGCTCTGCCAACAAAAGGTGTGAGACAGCTGTCGACAGCTGATTTAAAAGGGGAACTCATAAACAAGAATAAGCAATTTATTGATGTCCGAACACTTGGCGAATTTAAAGGAAATCATATCAAAGGTTTCAAAAATATCCCTCTCCATCAACTTTCTCAAAAAGCGGATCAGGAGCTTTCAAGGGAAAAAGAAGTGATTGTCATCTGTCAAAGTGGAATGAGGAGCCAAAAAGCTAGTAAGGTGCTAAGGAAAATGGGATTTACAAAAGTGACAAATGTCAAAGGTGGCATGAGTGCCTGGGGCTAAATTGAATTTGAAAAGGAGGATTTTACATTGAAAGAAATGACTACAAAAGAGCTAGTGTCTTTAATAAATGAAGGAAAAGCATTAAATATCATTGATGTACGTGAAGTAGATGAAGTAACGGCAGGAAAGATTCCAGGAGCTGTAAACATTCCATTAGGTTTATTGGAGTTTCGTATGCATGAATTAGATAAGTCGGAGGAATATATCATGGTTTGTCAATCAGGAGGAAGAAGTGGTCGTGCAACACAACTCCTTGAAAGCCAAGGATATAACGTAATTAACATGCAAGGTGGAATGCTTGCTTGGGAAGGGGACGTGGGGTGATTCATAGCTCTAAATACAGTGCTTAGGAAATAGTGGGATTACGATCTTATGAATTGACGTATTACCTATGGGGGTATATTGTGAACTGTGTAAGTGGTTTTCACGAACAAAATCAGTAAGAATCTTAAAGGGTATTAAGTAAAAGTCGCTATTATGGGCGACTATCTTATTATTGAAAATTATACCCGTGCTGGTATATGTATGGGTGTACTATTCATAACAACAATGACGAGGAGGGAATACAATGATCCAAGCGAATATGCAGTTAGATGCAAAGGGGCTAGCATGTCCAATGCCGGTTGTAAAAACTAAAAAAACAATCAGCGATCTTGAAGAAGGTCAAGTATTGGAAGTTCAAGCGACAGATAAAGGCTCAAAGGCTGATTTAGCTGCTTGGGCAAGTACTGTAGGGCATCAATATTTAGGTACAGTGGAAGAAGGCGATGTTCTTTATCACTACATTCGCAAAGGTTCTAATGAGCCAAAAGTGGAAAAAGCTTATGAACACACGATTTCACTTGAAGAACTGGAATCACGAAACGGTTTTATTTTAGATGTGCGTGAAGCAGCTGAATATGCATTTGGACATATTGAAGGTGCCAAATCCATTCCGATGGGCGAATTAGCATCACGTCTAGAAGAATTAAATCCGAATGAAGAAATTTATGTGATTTGTCGTACAGGAAATCGTTCTGATTTAGCATCACAGCTTTTAGTAGAAAATGGTTTTACAAAAGTTTATAACGTTCTACCGGGTATGAATGAGTGGAACGGTAAAATAATGAAAGAAATTTAGGAGGAATTTATCATGTCAAATAAAGTCGCTATTATTGCAGCAAACGGTAGAATATTTGATGCTTACAAAGTATTCAATATCGCAACAGCAGCAGCAGCTTCGGAAAAAGAGGTACAAATCTTCTTTACGTTTGAAGGGCTAAACTTAATTCACAAACAAGCGATGCATACATTGGAAATGCCAGCTGGAAAAGAGCATTTTGCTGAAGGTTTTGAGAAAGCTAATGTTCCTTCCATTCCACAACTGGTAGAAATGGCACAAGAACTTGGTGTTCAATTTATTGCTTGCCAAATGACAATGGATGTTATGGGTCTAGTTAAAGAAGATTTCGTAGATGGAATCGAAGTAGGCGGAGCTGTAACATTTTTAGAGCATGCAAAAGATGCTACACCAACATTAACGTTCTAAATTGAACTTGAATCAGCAAATGTTTTTGTACTGAAAGCGAAGCGTCAGCTACAGGAGTCCAAATTCCCTGCTGATTCAAGTTAAGCCTCCGGCGGATGTCACAGATTTTGAAAGGAGTTAATTGAGCTTCGCTCAATTCAAAATCTGGACGCAATTACGCCGAGGCGTAATTGATTTGTAAAACATCATGCAGTGGGGAATTTCTCCACTGTAAAAAAAACAAAATTTTTATACCTATGGGGGTAATAGAAGGTGGCTGTAAATAAATGGACAGCAGCACAAATTGCTCGAAAAGTAATTGATAACGAAGAGCTTTTTATTTTGGATGTACGCAATACAGATGCGTTTGAAGAGTGGAAAATTGAAGGGCATAAATTTGAGTATTTAAACATTCCTTACTTCGAATTATTAGATGGTGTGGAAGAAATTCTACCAAAACTTCCGACGGATAAAGATGTGCTAGTCGTCTGTGCGAAAGAAGGGTCTTCTGTAATGGTAGCGGAAATGCTGTCAGAGGCTGGTCGTGAAGCGGCATATCTTGAAGGTGGGATGAAATCTTGGAGCAGTTACCTAGAGCCAATAAAAGTTGCTGATTTAGAAAATAGCGGCGAACTATACCAATTTGTTCGTTTAGGTAAAGGTTGCCTATCTTATATGGTGATTTCTGAAGGAGAGGCAGCAGTTATTGACGCGGTACGCTTTACAGATGTGTTCACAAGCTTTGCAAAGGAAAAAGGTGTAGAGATCAAACACGTATTTGATACACACTTACACGCGGACCATATTTCAGGTGGACGTCACATCGCTGCTGCCACAGGTGCAACTTACTATTTACCGCCAAAAGATGCGACAGAAGTTGTGTTTGATTACACAGCCTTAACAGATGGTTTACATGTGAAAATTGGTGCATCTCAAATGGATATAAATGCCCTTTATTCACCTGGTCATACGATTGGTTCTACCTCATTTATCATTGATGATCAATTTTTACTAACAGGTGATATTTTATTTATCGATTCCATTGGTCGTCCAGACTTAGCGGGACTTGCAGAAGATTGGGTAGGGGATTTACGTGAAACATTGTATTCTCGTTACCGTGAACTTGCTGAGGACTTAGTCGTATTACCTGCACACTTCATGATCATTGATGAATTGAATGAAGATGGTACAGTGACAAGGCGACTTGGTGATCTTTATAAAGAAAATCATGGTTTGAACATCGAAGACGAAGAGGAATTCCGTCATACGGTTACAGATAACTTACCATCACAACCAAATGCGTACGAACAAATTCGTCAAGTTAACATGGGTAAAATCAATCCTGATAATGACGAACAAACCGAAATGGAAATTGGACCGAATCGCTGTGCAGTTCGTTAAAAAACTAGTAGAACAAAAAAACAAAAGAAGAGGTTTTCTACTTCTACATTCAAAAAGCATAATGATGACCAAATAACGAGTAGTAATCACTGATAACTACTCGCTCTTCTAAGGTAGAGAAAGAAGGCCGACTCATGGATTTAACATTTATCATCGTAGTATTTGCAATTGGATTTATCGGTTCTTTTCTATCCGGTATGCTGGGTGTTGGCGGTTCTATCATTAAATACCCAATGCTATTATATATTCCACCTTTGTTTGGTCTCGCAGCCTTTACAGCCCATGAGGTTTCAGGTATCAGTGCGGTACAAGTACTGTTTGCGTCCATTGCCGGAGTCTGGGCATACCGAAAAGGTGGATATCTAAACAAGCAACTCATCATTTCTATGGGGGGAGCTATCCTAATTGGTAGCTTACTTGGCAGTTATGGATCCAGCTACCTATCAGAACAAACAGTGAATATTGTGTATGGTATTCTTGCTGTAATTGCTGCTGTGATGATGTTTGTCCCAAAAAAGCCAGTAGATGATATGCCGCTAAATGAAGTGACATTTAATAAGCCAATCGCAGCAATCTTAGCTTTAATAGTCGGAGTCGCATCTGGTATTGTTGGTGCCGCAGGAGGATTCCTACTCGTACCGATCATGTTAACCGTCCTACACATACCAACACGAATGACGATTGCAACAAGTCTAGCCGTTACATTTATTTCTTCCATCGGAGGTAGTGTAGGCAAACTCGTTACCGGTCAAGTGAATTATTGGCCAGCCATTATTATGATTGTAGCAAGTCTACTAGCAGCACCACTTGGAGTGAAAATTGGTAAAAACATGAATACAAGAGTTTTACAAATTATTTTAGCATTTCTGATTGCAAGTACGGCAGTGAAGATTTGGTTCGATATTTTAATGTAGTCACATCAAGCACATAACAGAATAAATCTAAAGTTGAAAGGTGCGGAATCGCATGAAAAAACGAATTTTAGTAGTTGGTGGAGTGGCCGGTGGAGCATCTGCTGCTGCAAGGTTACGTAGAATAGATGAACATGCAGAAATCATCATGTTTGATAAAGGACCGCATGTATCTTTTTCCAACTGTTCATTACCGTATTATTTAAGTGGAGTCGTTGAAAATAGTGAATCTTTGGTATTGATGAATCCGGAAACATTTAAGAAACGTTACAATATTGAAGCTAGAGTGAATAGCGAAGTGATAAAGATTAATCGTGAGGAAAAAACAATTATCATTCAGGATTTGGCAACTGAGGAGTTTTACGAAGAGGCTTATGATAAATTAATCTTATCTCCAGGTGCAGCACCTATACGTCCTAATAAGATTGAGGGCATAAATAATCCGAATGTTTTTACAGTGCGTAATGTGATAGATATTCAACAGTTAAATGGTTATATAAAAGAAAAGTCTATCAAAGATGTTGCAGTAATTGGTGGAGGATTTATCGGCGTTGAAGTGGCAGAAAACCTTCGCTTAGCTGATTATAACGTATCCTTAGTAGAATTCGCTGATCAAATCATGACACCATTTGATTATGATATGGCTCAAATCCTTCATAAGGAAATGATTGACCATCGTGTAAACCTCATCGTGAATGATGGTTTAGCCAAAATTGGTGAAGGTTTTATCGAAACACAATCTGGTAAAAAAATCGCAGCCCAGGCAATTATTTTAGCGATAGGTGTAAAACCTGAAACGCAACTAGCAGAAAAGGCTGGTTTGGAAATTGGTGAAACGGGTGCAATAAAAGTAAATACTAATTATGTAACAAGTGATTCCGATATTTATGCAGTTGGAGATGCCATTGAAGTGTTCCATCGCCTCATTTCTAAGCCAACACGCCTAGCTTTAGCCGGACCAGCTCAAAAACAAGCAAGGGCGGTAGCCGACCATATTTATGGTACGCCAAGCCGCAACCTAGGTGTGATCGGATCTTCCTCTATTCATCTATTTGACTTAAATGCGGCATCGACGGGATTAAACATAAGAACAGCTGAAGCTGCGGGGTTTAGTTATGATTCTGTGTATATCATACCTGGTGACAAAGTAGGGTTAATGCCAAATAGTAATGTCATGCATTTTAAGTTAGTGTATGAAACACCTACAGGCAGAATATTGGGTGCGCAAGCGATTGGGAAAGGCAATGTCGACAAACGTATCGATGTGATTGCAACAATGATTACGATGAATGGAACATTGGAAGATCTAAAAAATCTAGAATTAACTTACTCCCCAATGCTAGGTACGGCGAAGGACGTTGTCAATCATGCGGCATTAGTTGCATTGAACCAACTATACGGAAGATATAGCGAAGTGAAAGTCTCTCAAGTTCGCGAACTAGTCGAGAACAATGCTTTTATTATCGATGCTCGTGAGAAGAATGAATATCAGGCAGGACATTTAAAAACAGCTATTAATATTCCGCTAAGTGAATTTAGAAATCGTTTGGATGAAATACCGAAAGATAAGCCAGTTTATATCCATTGTCGCTCTGGGCAGCGAAGCTATAACATGGTTATTGCGCTGAGAAACTTAGGTTATACGACTGTATTTAATATCTCTGGATCTTACTTAGGCATTAATCTATATGAATACTTTAATGATTTCGTAACAGGAAGAGAAAAAATTGTTACTGAATATAATTTCAAATAATGATTCTTGACTGTCAATTCCTAATTCAAAATGGTTATATTGCAATAAATATGGTAGAGCATGCTTGGTTGGGAGGGAGAAATGGAGTAAGTCTCCTTCCTACCTTATAAAAGATGGAAAATAGGAGTGATGAAAAAATGAAAGGAAAAGCTATGATTACACTAACATCACTTACCTCGGTAGAAAAGTTTATCGACGAGCATCCACTTAGTTTTTTGTATGTATCAAGAACTAATTGTAGCGTATGTCACGCTTTATTGCCCCAGGTGAAGGATTTACTAAAAGAACTTCCGCTCATACAGCTGGGACACATCAACGCAGATGATGTCGAAGAAATAGCTGGACGTCTTTCGATTTTTACGGTACCTGCACTACTTTTATTTGTAGATGGTAAAGAAATTTTAAGGGAAGCGCGTTTTGTTCAAATGCAAGCTTTGCATGAAAAGATAAGCAAAGTATATCAAATGGTTGTTACGGAATCAGAGTGATTTAGTTCAGTTACTTTTATAGAAAATATTTCACTTAGCAATTAAAGATTCAAAACTACGTAGGAAAGGGTGATTAAATGGTGAACCATTGGAATACACGCTTTCAAACAGAGAATTATGTTTATGGCAGGGAACCGAATGCTTTTTTTGCAGAATTTCAGAAGAAAATAAAAATTTCCGGTGATGCTTTGGCCATAGCTGAAGGGGAAGGGCGTAATGCCGTTTTTTTAGCAGAGCAAGGAATGAACGTCACAGCATGGGATTATGCAGAATCTGGGCTTGCGAAAACAAATAAGCTCGCAGGTGAACGGAAAGTAGTGATCTCAACTGTGCTAGTTGATTTAAACGAAGCAGTCTGGAAAAAAGACGAATTGGATGAAATTGTATGCAGCTTTGGCCATTTTCCGACAAAGCTTCGGAAAAAAACACTTCAAGGTGTAAAGGAGGCAATAAAGCCAGGTGGTTATTTTCTTACAGAAGTGTATTCAAATTACCAGGTCCCCTATAAAAGTGGTGGACTGCAAAACCTGGATTTTTTGTATAAGCCGGAAGAGTTTATGAAAATCTTTGCCGAATGGCGTATTATTCATTTTTTTTATTGGAGAGGTTGTCCGTCATGAAGGAGAATTCCACAATGGAGTATCACATGTGATCCAATTTGTTGGGCAAAAACCAGAGGAGTAAAATGACAATGTTGGTTTAAAAAAATGATTAGATACAGTGAATCAATAATAAAAGACGACTCTGAAAATTAATTTGGGTCGTCTTTTTTGATTGCTTAGGAATTTATAAAATTTCGTAACTACTTAGGTACATGAACTGTTGCGAAAATGTCGAATTCTTTATTAACAAGTGGTGAACATTTTACCTGTATGGGTATTTATTTACTAGCCTTTGTTACAATGTAAGAGACAAATAGAGGAGGTAATAGATGTGAGAAAGACATCGACTTTTGTACTAGGATTCTTATTTGTTGTTACTCTTGCAGTTATCGGTTTGATGGCTAATCAATTGGAAAAGAAAGAACTAGAAGTCGCAACGAACACTGAAAATGCGGGACAAGAAATGGAAGAAAAAGTAGCGGGGATTAGGCATACTCCGCCATCTCTCGACGATGTGCCTGAAGGGCCTCTCGGAGAAGCAATTTTAAGAGGGTATGCGTTAACAAATGACACGTCAAATGTACTGAGAGCGGAAGCAGCTACGACGGCTGATGGTGAACAACTTGTCAACAACCTATCTTGTACAAGCTGTCACGCGGGAGCTGGACTGGACGAAAACTCTTCGTCATTGGTCGGCGTATCAGCAGTCTATCCGATGTATATTCCCCGTTCGGGTCAAATTGTAACATTAGAAGAACGAATCAATGGGTGTATGGTCAGAAGTATGGATGGTCAGAAATTTGCTATGGATGATGAAGACATGGATGCAATGGTTGCTTATATGACGTATATATCTGAAGGAATTCCTGTAGGCGCAGATTTACCTTGGCGTCACCAGAATAGCCTAGATGATTTGCCAACACCGAGCATAGCAGATGGAGAACAGTTATATCAGCAATCTTGTATCGCTTGCCATGCTAGCGATGGATCAGGAACAGGCTCTAACACAGGCCCTAGACTATGGGGGGAAGGTTCATTCAATGATGGAGCTGGACTTGCACGAATGACGAAAATGGCAGGTTATATTCAAAATAATATGCCGGTAGGCGCTGAAAAAACATTAAGCGACCAAGAGGCAAGCGATCTTGCAGCTTTCATTTTATCGCAAGATCGTCCAGAGTGGGCGAATCACGATAAAGACTGGCCAAATGGCGGTCGCCCAACAGATATTATGACGAAAGATCTTCGCCAACAAGCACAAGATGGCACGATTGATTGGGATGAAGTGCTCGGGAAGAATAAACAATAATAAGAGATATAAAAAGCTAGGTTCTGTGTTGAGAACCTAGCTTTTTATATGCACTAAATCTCATTATAAAAAATGCGATAAGCATGGGAATTTAAACATACATATGAATGGCTTCGTTTAAAAGTGACTTTTTTATTTTGTAATGAGTAGCTTGCCAAATTCCCTTTCCACCTTTCAAAATTAGAAGTTGGGGTGATTCATGCTTCACTCCAAGGTCTTTTTCAATCGTATCTGAAACAAGTCTATCCTTCTGCACAATGACTATGTATATAGGTAGCTCTGTTTCAAGTGCTTTTAATTCTTTCATGGCTGATAAGCTACTTTGGCATGTCATACTGAATTTGAATAAAAGAAAAGGTTGCTCTTCGGATTTTTTCAATAACTCCCACCAAGCTTCTATCGATTCAATTCGTTTCATCCGTGTAATTAACCTCCAATATTCCAACTAGCGTCGAAGGAAGTGCGAAAAAGCACAATAGGGTAGCTAATTTAGATACGATGCTCATCTGATCGCCATTGCTGAATTTCATTTTTTATTTCATCAGGTGTCATACTCATTAATGCAGCTTTTTCAGCAAGCTCTGGAAATTCAGCATCTGATGCAAAGCGCAAGGCAATCAGTTGTGGTAGCGTAATCTTCGGATTGATTGGTGATCCAGTTAATATAAAATGGCGCAATTGTTCCTCTACTCGAATCGTGCGGTCTTGAATTTTTAACGGATTCATTCTTGCTAGTAGACTTGTAATGATACCCATGATAACTAGCGCCATTATTAAAAATGTAGTGAAGGAAAAGTCTCCTTTCACAATGCTAGTAATGGTAGAGATGCTCGCCACCACTAACGTAATCACACTAATCGGCATGAGTACAAAATGTTGTAGGGGATGATAACGTATGTGATTTTTATAGGTTTGTAACTTTTTTTCTTCCAATTTTTATGCCTCCTATCTGTTGTTTTCATTTATGAAGCATTAAATACCATTACCCATATAGTATGTGAGTGAGGAAAAAAGAGAATGTCAACTATAAATTCTCTATCTACTTTTTACAAGTAAGTTGACAGCCTCTTGAATGAGTTCATCCATTTTTTCTCCGTTTTTTTCAGCCTCTTGAACACACTCAACTAGGTTTGAACTCACAATCACGCCTATTGTTCGATCTACTGCTGAGCGTACTGCGGACAACTGCGTAATGACCTCTTTACAGTCTTTGTTGTCTTCCATCATTTTTAAAATTCCACGAAGTTGCCCTTCCATGCGCTTGACTCTATTTTTCATTTGATCATTGTAATCCATAGGTCTTCTCCTCTACTATGCAACTTTTCTTGACGAGATTTTCAATCAGTTCATAAGAACTATCACTTTTATACCTTGTTAATAAAAAAGCACTAACAAGTATAACGGTATACCCTTATAGGTATATTGTCAACACTATCAACTTTGCTTAGATTTTTAATGGTCCACATTATTTATCTCAGCTTTCGCAGGTCAAAACTATACTCCTCTAATTTTGTGAATCTGTTTTTCAAAAAAGAGATTTCCATAAAACCGAAGGAGGTATGTCCATTTACCTTGAATTTATAAGACGTTTTTCTTATTTACGACAGACGGGCAGAATTCTAGTCATTCAGCAATTTTTTTAGGCACATCAGACACATCAATGGACATATCATAGCCCATCAACATGACAATTCGCTTCGTTTGATCCTTGATATTGTCTGGCAAAAAACGCAAAGTTTGTCCGTTCTGGCGAACTACTATCAATTGAATATCCATTAACTGCTCTAAAAGTGCTTTGCCTGTCGGGGCAAATAGCTTTCGCTTCCCCATCAAAATTAATGGCTCTGTTTCTTGCTTCATACTCATTCGAACCCGGTATTCAAGCATGCTATATAACAATAAGGGCATGACATATACAATACCTAACGCTTCAATTCGTTCCGGTGTTTTCAAAAAACAGCGCCTATCATTTGTTCTTCTTTCAAAAGGCGGAAACGCGTCTCGGCAGCGGTTTGTCCTTGCTTTGGAAATTATAAAATTCTCGTACTGTGAATAAGTCGAAATAGAGTGATTTCTCGTCTAGTCTCCAGCGCCTAGCCCCCTCGAGTCGCTTCGGTCTTGCTAGTAAAGGCAAAGGGCGCCTTTACTTTCAAGCCCTCCAGCGCTTGTCGGGGCTGAACAGGCGCTTGCGCTTTTGTTCTTTATACGTTTTGAGGACATCTAGCGCTGGAAACGTTGTCTTATCCAACCTGTTCGTGATTAAAATGAAGGTGCTGAGGAGTTGGTGCTTCGTTTCCAATACATCCTGGTCAGGTTCAAATAGCGCCAAGTGAATGCGATAGATCGTCTGAAATTCCACCTGCTCCTCTTTTTTAGGACGACCGCGTTTAGCTCGCTTGATTGGAGCTTTTTCAGCACATATTGAAAGTTGATAGCGATGTAGCCTTAGCTTGTGCATCTTTTCAAAAGCTTGTTTGGTATCTTCGGCGTCTGCAAGACAGTGGAAAGTCCCTTTGTGTAAGGTAGTCATGTCTTTTTCAAACTGGGCAGATTCTTTTTGGCAATCACGCTCCAACTTGTTCGCTTTTAATTTAGTTAATTGATCCGAATGGATAACGACAAATCGATATGTTTGTCCTTCAATTTCATCTCTGATTTCATCACAGAGCTTGGATAATAATTGGGATGGCCCTACATTTAAGGTGACAATTTGATCTTTCATGGTATTTCCCTCCCAAAATGTATTGCTAAAGGAAACTTCGATAAGCAGAGGGGAAAGTCCTTTTTTAAATGATTCGATTGTTAATTTTTACATATGGAAGGTGAGATAGAATGTCCTGTTTGTAGCGGAACCATGCGGGGGACGAAGAAAAGTCCCAAGTGAATTTGTTTACACTTGGGACGTGGACAGAGGCGCTTTAGCGCTTTTGTTCTTGAATGATTTGAATAGCAGGCTTCGTATTATCTTTGTCTCGCAATGGGTTTTGCATCATGCTACCGACTGAAACATGGACATAATCCAGACCTTGATTTTTAAATTTGGCTAATAATTGTAGTGTATCATTCAATGTAATCCCTGGTTTTCCTAATTACTCAGGAGAGATTCGGTATCCAAGTATAAATGGTTTTTCTGCGTAATCTCTTAGTGCCTTATAATGGGCATAGACTTGATATAAATCCTAAATCTCTGATAATATAGAGAAACTAAGCTATATTAATGGTGGTGTACGAAATTTGGGATTTCTAAATGGGTAATGTTAACAGACTTTTAACAAAGGTATAAAGTAGAATCAGTTTTATTGAATCCAAACTCCACCATCAATTATTTGTTCGGTTCCGGTAATATAGGATGAATCATCACTAGCTAAGAAGAGTACGAGATTGGCTACGTCTTCTGGTTGGCCTAATCGTTTTAGTGGCACCATATTTGTAACGGCTTGCCTTGCCTCTTCTGTAGTAAATGTGTCTCTTGTCATTTGAGTATCAATTCCGCCCGGATGAACCGAATTTACTCGAATATTATCAGGCCCTAATTCAAGCGCTGCTGCCCTAGTCAATGCTTCTATCGCACCTTTACTTGCCGTATAAGGATTAAATCCACCCGCTGCGATAATGCTGGCAAGTGAACCAATATTTACGATAGAACCAGATCCAGCTTTCTTCATATAAGGGACCACAGTTTTGATACCTGCAAATTGGCTCCATGCATTAATATCGAGGGCTCTTTTCCAAATATCATACGTTACATCTGTAAAAGATTGCATAGAAAGTATTCCGGCATTGTTTATCAAAACATTAATTAAGCCAAACTTGTTAACACCTTCCTCTGCAACCTTTTTCCAATCTTCTTCCGAGGATACATCATGTTTTAAAGCAATAGCACTCCCAGGGAACTCATTGTTAATCCTTTCGACTACATCTGAAACATTATCGAATTGTATATCCGTAGCAATTACCTTAGCCCCTTCTTTAGCAAATAGATAGGCTTCACTTGAACCTTGACCATTACCAGCACCTGTAATTAAAGCTACTTTTCCTGTTAAACGTCCCAATTTATTCTTCCTCCTTTTTGTGAAATAATGTAATCACTCCGACGAGATACAATTTATAAAACGCTTACATATTTATGATATAATCACTCGTCAGCAAGTTCAATAAGCAGGTAAAATGAATATGTTGGGGAATCAACAAAGTAAAGGCTTTTGTTAATCATATTTATTCAGAAGGACGAGAGGATGATATTGTTGGAAAGTTCAAATCGTCAAATTAGAAAAAAACAATTAACGATAGAGTCATTAAAGAATGCTTTCATTAATCTTATTTTGGAAAACAACAGTGTGGAATTAATTACGATTGGTGAAATTACCAATCGAGCCGATTTTAATAGGGGTACTTTCTATATCCACTACAAAGATAAAATTGATCTTTTGGAAGCTTTATATCAAGATGCTATCGAGGGTCTCCACCAAGCTCTAATGCTACCATACAAGGGTATTGATAAAGTAATTTTGAATGGAGTTGTCCCTTCGACAACGCTAATATTTGAACATATCGAAAAGAATAAAAAGTTATTTAAGGCCCTAGATCTGATTAGGAAAAATCCAGATTTATATAATCGTCTTGAACAAATGTTTTGGAATTTATTCACCACAGAAATTCAATTCGAAAGGGAATCCGAATCTGAATTTGAAACAGAATACGAGATCTTTCTAAGCTATCAGATTCATGCTACACTCGGTGTACTGAAGTTTTGGATTAAAAAGGACTTTAATTACTCTTCAAAATTTATGAGTGAACAACTAACATCTTTTTATTCAGAAAAAGTTATTGCGATGCATTATAAAGAACATACTTTTTAGTCACTCATACAATCTTGAAAGTTTGTTTGAGTGACTGATATTTATTTTCCCTCTCTATTTATTTCATACACCTTCCGTGCGATTTCCTCCAATATAAAAATAACGGGAATTTGCGTGGTGACGTTCATACTTCCAATCCACTCCTCCGTTACATAATAGGAAATATTGATATCGGATAGTTTAGCCATCGTAGACTGTTCGTTGTTGGTAATACTTAAAATCTTACTGCCCTGCTCCTTCAACTTTTGAACGTGCGATAAAGTAAAAGAACTATCTCCGGAAACAGAAAGAGCAATGGTGATACTACTATTCAAGTCAGTGTGAATGGGCACAAACCAATCTTTTATATACATAGAGAACTTGCCTACGCTTGAAAAATACCTAGAACCATATTCAGCGAGTGTTCCTGAACTGCCAAATCCAATAAAAATGATCGTCTTCGTTTTGGCAATAACACTTGCCGCTTCCTCTATCTTAGCCATGAATTTCTTATTTTGAGTTCGCTCAAAAAATTCCGCTAATACATACTCGTTACTTTTTATGGCCGGGTTAGGTCTTTTTTCATCAATTAAAAGCTTGAGTTTTACTTTGAATTCTGAGAAACCTTCACAATTTAATTTTCTACAAAATCTCATAATCGTTGAAGTGGAAACATGCGCTTCGTCTGCCAGGTCACGTATCCGCATATAAACAACTTTTTCCCTATTCTCCATGATGTATTTATAAAGTAGCATCTCGAGATCATTGAATGTCGTGATTACTTCGTTCGTAAACAAAGGCTATTCACTCCTCATCTGTTGTTTGCTTTCCTTCATCTTCTATTATATACAAATGAGAAACACAGTGTTACTTTGACGAAACAAATACCTTTCATTGAAAAACAAATCTAACGCCGCCTAAACTATATCTTATTGACTCTTTCCCCCGTAGTATAGGTTTTGTAAATAAGTTTTCTAGGAGGATGACCAATGAGTAAAGGGATTAAGATTGTTACGATTGGTGGAGGTTCAAGCTATACTCCAGAATTAGTGGAAGGATTTATTAAAAGATACGATGAACTGCCTGTAAGGGAATTGTGGTTGGTGGATATAGAAGCGGGTAAGGAAAAACTAGAAATCGTGGGGAACCTTGCGAAAAGAATGATAGAAAAAGCGGGTCTTCCTATTCAAGTCCATTTAACGCTTGATCGAAAAGCTGCTTTACAGGATGCCGATTTTGTGACGACACAATTTCGTGTAGGCTTGCTAGATGCGCGTGCAAAGGATGAAAGAATTCCGTTAAGCCATGGAGTACTTGGACAAGAAACAAATGGGCCAGGTGGACTTTTGAAGGGATTGCGTACAATTCCGGTCATTTTAGATATTATTAAAGACATTAAAGTTTTCTGTCCAGCCGCATGGTTGATTAACTTTACGAATCCTGCTGGCATGGTAACAGAAGCGGTTCTTAGATATACGGACCATAAGAGAATCGTCGGGTTATGTAACGTTCCAATCGGTATCGAGATGGGAGTTGCAAAACTTTTAGATGTCGACCATTCACGTATCCGTATAGATTTCGCTGGTTTAAATCATATGGTATACGGATTGGATGTCTATCTAGATGGAGTGAGTGTAAAGGAGAAAGTCATTGAGCTGTTAGCGAATCCGGAAAATAGTAGTTTTGTTAAAAACGTAGAAGGACAAGGCTGGGAGCCAGAATTTATACGTGCATTAAATGCCCTCACTTGCCCTTATCATCTTTACTACTATAAAAAAGATGAAATGCTGCAAAAAGAGTTGGAAAACTTTAAAAATGGTACAACGAGAGCGGAAGTAGTGAAGAAGCTTGAAGAAGAATTGTTCGAGCTGTACAAGGACCAGGATTTGGCGGTTAAACCACCTCAGTTAGAGGAAAGAGGTGGGGCGTATTACAGTGATGCAGCTGTACGTTTAATTTCCTCTATTTATAACGATAAGCGAGACATTCAGCCGGTTAATACCATTAATAATGGGGCCATTGCTAGCATACCGTTTGACTCCGCTGTTGAGGTCAGCTGTGTCATTACGAAAGAAGGTCCCAAGCCAATCATTAGCGGAGATTTACCAGTCGCAGTGAGAGGTTTAGTGCAACAAATAAAATCTTTTGAACGGGTAGCAGCTGAGGCGGCAGTGACAGGAAACTATGATACAGCACTGCTTGCCATGACCATCAATCCTCTCGTTCCGTCAGATACAGTTGGCAAAGCCATTTTGGATGAAATGCTAGAAGCGCATAAAGAGCACTTGCCACAATTTTTTCAGCGTGTAGAAGTATAATTTGAATTAATGAAGAAGAGATAGGGAGATGTTATTTTCCCTGTCTTTTCTTCATTTTATAGCTACTTATTCAATCGTGAAAGCTTGAATAGAGATGTTTTCTCAGATTAACGTGTTTATTTGAGAAACTATCCTAAAACTATGCTCTATATTTTTACATTCATGCTCATTACACATATAATAATAGCATGAATGTAAAAGGGTGATGGGTATGGATTATCGTAAAATGCTTGATTCATTAATTGAACAGTGCGAAGGACTCGTTTTGACAAAAGATGTGACAGGGGCGGGAATTCCTCGTACTTATCTGAGTTCTTTGGTAAAAGAGGATATTCTAGAGCGAGTGGCACATGGTGTTTATTTAACCAGGGATGCATTTGATGATGAATTGTATAGTTTGCAAGCAAGAAGTAGCCGACTGATCTACTCTCATGAAACAGCCCTTTATTTGCACGATTTAACAGATCGCGACCCTTTACAATGGGTGGGTACTGTCCCGAGTGGTTATAATAGTACCAATTTAAAAAATGAGGGCGTAAAAGTTTATACTGTGAAAAGGGAACTTCACCAGTTAGGGACGACAACCGGACAGACAGAATTTGGTCGTAAAATTACTTTGTATAACAGGGAAAGAACGATTTGCGATATTATTAGAAGCCGGAATAAGATGGACTCCGATCTCATCAATGAAACCATTCGGCGATATGTAGGGAGTAAAGATAAAAACATTCCACTTTTATTAAGGTATGCCGAACAGCTTAGAGTACAGAAGATTTTACAGAATTATTTGGAGATTTTGTTATGAAAACGACCAGACAACTGAAAGACTTAATTCGGAATGTAGCAAGGGACAAAGATATAAATGCCCAGTTGTTGATGCGGAACTATATGTTAGAAAGACTCCTAGAGAGAATTTCTTTATCGGAGCTTAAAGACAAGTTTATACTAAAAGGTGGGATGCTAGTAGCAGCACTAGTTGGTATTGACATGAGATCCACGATGGATATGGACGCTACTATTAAAGGATATCCGGTGACAGAAACAGCCTTGAGGGAAGTATTTGAGAAGATATTATCTGTAACAGTCGATGACGGAGTTCAAATGACATTAACAAAAATTGAAACAATCCGCGATGAGGATGAGTACAACGGTTACAGGCTTACTATTAACTCAAATCTTGAGAATATGAGAGTACCTTTAAAGGTCGATATCACAACAGGGGATGAAATTACACCCAGGGAGGTTTCTTATACTTTTGATTTACTGCTTGAGAATCGTACAATCGAGATACTAGCCTATAACATTGAATCAGTTCTGGCGGAAAAACTGGAAACAATTATATCAAGGGGTCTTGCCAATACGAGGATGAGAGACTTCTATGATATCCATATTTTATTAGCAACTCAAAGTGAACGGATTGAAAAAAGCGTTTTAGTATCTGCAGTTCAGGCTACTGCGGAAAAAAGAGGATCAGTTCATCTATTGAAAGATGGTTTGGAAATATTGAATGAGGTATTTGGCAGTAGTGATTCTGAGAAAAAGTGGACAAGATATCAAAAACAATTCGTTTATGCGGACGAAATTACTTGGGATGAAATTAAACAGGCTACTTTGAAATTATGGAGTCTTATGGAGGATTTGTTTGAGTGACTATTTGTTAGTAAACATGTTTGATATCGGCATCGATGGTGTTACTGTGTTACTTTAACTTGTAGCAACCTAGAAATATAGGGAGGAGCTTATATGATTAAATTAATTTTAACGGATATGGATGGAACGTTCTTGAATAATAGTGGTGATTTTAATAGAAAACTATACAGCGATGTAAAAAAGTTAATGACAGAAAAAGGAGTTATTTTCGCACCTGTTACTGGCAAGCAATGTGAACGGGTAGAAGAGTTATTTGGTGATGATGCAGATGATTTATGGATTTTAGGTGATAGTGCAACTCGAATTAAACATAATGGAGAATTTATTTATGAATCTCTGCTTAACAATAAATTGGGATTGGAAATTATTCAGTTGCTTGAGGAAATCAGTCTTGATCATACTATTATTGCGTGTACAGGAAGTGGTGCAGTGATAAAGGATAATATTCCTCAAGTGGAAGCAGCAATTGTCAGAAGGTCATACGCTCGAGTAAGACAAGTCTCTGATTTTAGCGAGATAACAGATGACTTTGTTAAAATCACAATCCATGATCCTTTACTTCGTTGTTTTGAAACGAGGGGAAAACTGTCCCGTTTTTTTGAATCAGCTTATATCGTCGCGTCTGAAGCAGCATGGATTGATATTGCGAATGTGAATGTTCATAAAGGTACTACAGTTGAACACTTACAGAGTTTATTAAATGTTACACCCGAAGAAACAATGGCATTCGGAGATGGTTACAATGATTTAGAGCTGATGGCTCGGTCTACATATAGTTTTGCAGTCCGAAATGCAGTACAAGAATTAAAAGATGCTGCCAATTTCATTACCCGCTCAAATGAAGAAGATGCTGTTATGAAGACAATTATTCAAATGCTATCGTTACAAGAAAGTAGAAATTCGATATAAAAGGGTGATTCAGTTAATGGCGACAATCCCTTGTTTAATCACGCTACAGCACTGCTTGCGATGATCATCAATCCTTTCGTTCCATCGGATACAGTTGGCAAAGCCATTTTGGATGAAATATTAGAATCACACAAGGAGCACTTGCCACAATTTATTCAAAATGTAAAAGTGTAATTCCCTATTTTATAGTCAGTCACTCAAACAAACGTGTTTGTTTGAGTGGCTTTTTAAATTTAATTATTTAATTAAAAATGGATAGTCCGTATAACCTTCAGCACCGCCACCGTAAAATGTACTACGATCTGCTTCATTCAGAGGTACATTACTCTTGATTCTCTCTACAAAATCTGGATTTGCAAGTGCCCATACCCCTACAGGAACCATATCTGCCAAATCGTTATCAAGATCTGTTGTAAGTTGTTCAAGTGGACGTCCAGCGCGGTTTACGAGTAATGGATTTGACCATAACTGACGAAGGTCTTTTAACAAAGGTTCATTCCCAACGTGCATAATATGGAGATAAGCTAAATCTAATTTTTCTAATTCGGCAACAAGATAGCGATATACATCGGGACCAGATTCCCCCTCGTCAATGTCATGTAGTGGTGAGGAAGGAGATATTCTGAAGCCTGTTTTGTCTGCACCAATCTCATCAACAATGGCTTTCGTTACTTCAATGGCAAAACGAGCTCGATTTTCAATCGTACCGCCATACTCATCACTTCGGTGATTTGAATTTTCACTTAAAAATTGTTGAATCAAATAACCATTCGCACCGTGTATTTCAACGCCGTCAGCTCCTGCTTCTATTGCTGCAGAAGCAGCTGTGCGGAATTGTTGAATGACTTCATTGATCTCCTCTTTGCTGAATGCCCTAGGAGTTGGTGCCTCTTTCATCCCTTCAGCGGTAAACATCTCTACTTTAGGTGCAATAGCAGATGGTGCGACAGGCTGACGGTGATGAGGCGTATTGTCGGGATGTGAGATACGTCCAACATGCATGAGTTGTATAAAAATGTGGCCGCCTTCCTGGTGAACACGACTAGTGATCTTTTTCCATCCTTCAATATGTGCTTCTGTATAGATTCCGGGTGTGTTAATATACCCTTGACCATCATCTGATGGCTGTGTCCCTTCACTAATAATCAAACCTAAACTTGCGCGTTGTCCATAGTATTCCGCAGTAAATTCTCTAGGCACGCCATCAGCTAAAGCGCGGCTTCTTGTCATTGGTGCCATTGCTAAACGGTGCGATAATGTCATATTTCCAATTTTTAATTCTGTCCATAATTTACTCATCATACATTCTCCTCGATTTTTTATATCTTCTTCATAAATTTAGCTGGGACGCCTGCAACAACAATATTTTCTGGAACATCCTTTGTGACAACTGCTCCTGCTGCCACAACAGAGTTGTCCCCAATCGTCACGCCCGGTAATATTGTTGCATTTGACCCAATCCAGACATTCTTCCCAATGACAACCGGAGAGGGATATGTTGTGTTTCTTGTCTCCAAATCCAACCCATGATTAAGTGTAGCAATCGCAACGTTCATGCCTATCATCGAGCCATCCCCTATACGAATGCCGCCCCTATCTTGGAACGAGCACCCTGTGTTTAAAAAAACATTTTTTCCAAAGGTAATGTTCTTGCCGAAGTCTGTATGAAATGGTGGAAAACACATAAATGAAGGATCCACTTTGTTGCCCGTAAGTTCACTAAAAATGTCTACGATTTCTTCTCTAGAATGAGAGGATGTATTTAATTTCGTCGTTATCCTTATAGCTTCATAGCTATTTTGAATTAATAGCCCATGTAATTTTTTATCCTCCCCTGTTATCGGATTTCCTTCCTTACAAAACTCTATAAAATCATCCATATTCATTTTTATAAACCACCTTTTAATGTTTTTCTGTATGTATTCAATTGTAAAATGATATGATTAAGGAAACAAATACCTATAACAAATACATACCCATGCTGGTTAGGCATGGGTAGGGAGGCTAACATGGAAATCCGAGTGTTACGCTATTTTATTGCTGTAGCCAATGAGCGCAGTATTTCAAAAGCGGCTGAATCGCTGCATTTAACTCAGCCGACTCTTTCTCGCCAGCTCAAAGAATTGGAAGAGCAATTAGAAACGACTTTATTTATTCGAGGGAATCGTGAAATTATCCTCACTGAATCAGGCCATTATTTACTTCAAAAAGCAAAAGAAATCCTTGCTTTAGTTGATCGAACTGAGCACAATCTAAGTAAATCCTCTGAAGATATTCATGGCGAAATTGCAATTGGTTGTGGGGAGACAGAAGGCATGCGTATTATTGCGAAGACTTTTTATAGATTACAATCCAGGCACCCTAATATTACCTTTCACCTTTATAGTGGGAATGCTGATGATGTTTCAGAACGATTAGAAAAAGGGTTGCTCGATTTTGGAGTATTCATTGATCCTACTGACAAAAATCAATATGATTTCATTAAACTTCCCTATCAAGATCGTTGGGGGATTCTGATGCGACGCGATAGCCCACTCGCGAATAAAGATACTATACAGCCGAGTGACATCGTCGATCAGCCACTTCTAGTATCCCGTCAAAGTATTGTGGATAATCAGCTTTCTGGTTGGCTTGGTCGAAGTATTAACCAGAATCCAATTGTAGCAACCTATAATCTTATTTTTAACGCTGCAATTATGGTCGAAGAAGGTTTGGGGTATGCTTTATGTTTAGATCAACTAATCGACACATCATCTAATCAAACACTTCAATTTGTACCATTCGCCCCGCCATTGAAAGCCAATTTAAATATTGCTTGGAAGAAAAACCAAGGATTATCACCTGCTGGTCAAGCGTTCTTACAGGAATTACGACATGGCTTAACAACTTAGTTTTATTATTAACCTGGCAGTCCTGTATGATTAGTAGTTCTTAAATTATATGTGAAAGGAGAGGTGATTAAGCTGAAGAAAATCTTAGCAATATCTTTGTTTGCAATACTGCTACTTGCTGGCTGTTCTAAAAAAGGACAACAAGATCCTGGGAATGAGCAGAAAATTACTATAAATCAGCAGGGAAATCAGCAACAAGAAGTAGTAGCAGAAAATCTTGAGGCTCCTTGGTCTATTGAAAAAATCGGAAGTACCTTCTATTTGACAGAAAGAACAGGAAATATAGTAAAAGTAGAAAATGGGGAAACGGAACGGCAAAGCGTAGAACTTGAGAAAGAACTTGCGACAGCTTCAGAGGCGGGGTTATTAGGATTTGTGTTAGCTCCGGATTTTCAGGAATCGAATCTAGCATATGCATATTATACGTATCGAGACAATACCGGACAATTTAACCGTATTATTACGCTACGTTTAGAAGATAATGTTTGGCGGGAAGAGAATTTGCTTCTCGATAAAATCCCAAGTGGTTCCTATCATCATGGAGGCAGACTTAAAATTGGACCTGATGGAAAACTCTATGCGACAGCAGGTGATGCATCTGAGCCTGGACTAGCACAAGATATCGATTCATTAGGTGGGAAAATATTGAGAATGAATCTGGATGGGTCAATTCCAAGTGATAACCCATTCCAAAATTCTTACATCTATAGTTATGGACACCGAAATCCTCAAGGGCTTGTTTGGTCACCTAACGGCACGCTATATGCAAGCGAGCACGGTAACTCTGCAAATGATGAAATCAATAAAATAGAAGGCGGTCAAAATTACGGCTGGCCGACTATTGAAGGTCGTGAGGAACAAGCAGGTATGGTTTCACCGCTATTCACTTCCGGAGATGAGGTAACTTGGGCACCATCTGGAATGGGCTATTATGCTGGCAATTTGTATGTGGCGGCACTAAGAGGAGCGGCAATACTAGGATTCAATCCAGCAACAGGTGAACAATGGGAAGTCATCACTGGACTTGGCAGAATCCGGGATGTGCTAATTGAAGATAACTACCTTTATTTCATTAGCAATAATACAGATGGGCGTGGCGCTCCACAGGAGAATGACGATAAGTTATACAGAATCAAACTTTCAGAATCGAATTAAAATGAATGGAATAAATCTATATAAGTTGAACTAAAGAATCCTACTAAAGCCGCTTGGCGCTAGGGGATGCCTCTCGCGATAAGCCGGCCAGAAAACCGTTGGCAGTCTTATCGCTTCGGCTACCCCAGTAGTCGCCTTCGCTGGTGATTATGCTACAATCATAAGTTCAACATATATAGTTAAATTATGATATTGATTTTCAGCGTAACATAATAAGGAAGTAATTTGGACCGTGAATGTGCTAAAGGCGCATATCACGGTTTTTTTTTACAGAGAATGTTTCACTTCCCCTGATTTAACATGAATGTAATCAAGAGTCTTACTATGGTCAGTTTAATATTAGATATAGTGTGCTATTACTAATAAAACAACTTGACTATCTGACTGGGGTCATATAAAATACAATTATTCTGTTAATTTGGAGGTTAAACTAATGCGAACCGGCGCAAAGGCGAAAAGCTCAGTGAAGCTTTGGTCACTTTCTTTTATTTTTCTTATGATCGCAAATGCTTTACTATTTATGGCATTTGAGATGCTACTACCGACCTTGCCTTTATTTGTTACGACGCTTGGTGGGAATGCAACGCAAATAGGGCTTGTCACAGGTATTTTTATGATTTCTGCGATTGGGGTTCGTCCCTTTGCAGGAGTTCTTGCGACAAAAATGAATAAGAAATATTTGCTGATCATTGGTGCGACAATTTCTACATTAACAACAGGCGCTTATTATTTAGCACCTAATATAGAGGTATTAATGGCGATACGCTTAGTGCATGGTGCAGGATTTGGACTTGAGACAACTTATTTTGCAACAATTGTGGCCGAAGTAATACCAAAAGAACGTCGTGGAGAGGGCATTGGCTATTTTGGTGTTGGTGAAACCGTGGCAATTTCAATCGGTCCGATGGTTGGGATTCTATTACTCGATGTATACGGTTATCAACGTCTATTTTTAGGCGGCATGGCTATTTTGTTATTAGCGACATTGTCTTTAGTAGTAGTAAAGCGAAAAGCAGAAGATGCACTGCCTACGCAAAAAATTCGTGTGAAACTATTTGAAAAACGAGTGCTGTTCCCGGCGTTTTTAGCCCTATTCACAGGCGTAGCAGCTGGCGGAATCATGTCCTACATGTCTCTTTACGCGCTGGAGAAAAGTTTTGAGCATGTTGGCCTATTTTTCTTTGTTGTCGCGATTGCAGGTTTTGTCGTTCGTTTTTTCTCGGGACGTTTGTTTGACAAATATGGTCCGAGTGTTATTTTAATTCCCGCTGGTATTATAGCGCTCACGGGTTTATGCGTTTTATATATGGCACAGACGAGTACGTCATTCTTTGTCGCGGCATTTTTATACGGTTTTGGCTTCGGGGCCATTTTTCCTACGATTCAAACATGGTGTTTAAATTTAGTGGGAGAGCATGAGCATGAAGGGGCGATGGCTACTTTCTTTAACTTTTTTGATATCGGTATTGGTGGTGGTGCTGTGTTACTTGGACTTGTTGCAGCGAGCTATTCGTACCAAGCGCTCTATCTAGTGGCGATTGCTTTCTATATCATCTATTTAATCATGTATACTATGTATGAATTACATAAAATTATTGTGAGAAAAAGGGTCAATAACCCGCGACTGAAGTCGCAGGCTTGAAAGAGCCTTAATTGACTAGCCTAAGTCTTTACTGACTACGTTGTTTGTGTCATGACACCATAGAATGCCAACTCTAGTTCTATGCAACTGTCGCATGTGATTAAAAGCTCTGAGGGAAAGGAGCGGTGTTGCATGCCTAACAAGCACTTACAACATTGGCGAAGAGTAGCTAACTCGAGGGAGGTAAACGATATGCTCGTTTACGTACTGAACAAACATGGACAACCGCTTATGCCTTGTAAGCCGCAGAAAGCACGTAAGCTGCTGCAACAAGAAAAAGCAAAAGTTGTCCAACGAACACCTTTTACAATTCAATTGCAATACGGATCCAGTGGTTACAAACAGCCTATATCATTGGGCGTGGATGCCGGAACCAAACATATCGGACTTTCAGCTACAACAGAAGGCCAGGTGCTATTCGAAGGCGAAGTTAAGCTTCGTACTGATATTCAAGAGTTGTTGGCAACTCGCAGATCTTTACGAAGTGCTAGACGAAGCCGAAAGACTCGCTATCGTCAACCACGCTTTCTCAATCGTAAGAAAAATAAAGGGTGGCTCGCTCCATCCGTTCAAAACAAAGTAGATATGCACACAAAGATGATTGCCAAAGTGCATAAGCTACTTCCGATTACGCATGTAACGATTGAAGTTGCGCAGTTTGACATTCAAAAGATTAAGAACCCAGCTATTTCGGGTGATTTGTATCAAAAAGGAGACCAGCTTGGCTTTTGGAATGTACGGGAGTACGTATTCTTTCGTGATAAGCATGTATGTCAACATTGCAAAGGCAAAACAAAAGACAAGATTTTAAATGTTCATCACATCGAAAGTCGCAAGACAGGTGGTGATGGTCCAGACAATTTATTGACACTCTGTGAAACGTGCCATAACAAGATTCATCAAGAAGGAAAAGAACATCTATTTACGCGTAAAAGTGCCTCGTTTCGTGATGCTTCTCAAATGACGGTAATGCGATGGTTTATTCATCGACAAGTGAAAGAGTTATATCCACACGTTAAACTGACTTATGGATTCCAAACAAAAAATACACGTATCCATCATGGTTTAGAAAAAAGTCACGCCGTGGATGCAAGATGCATCAGTGGAAATCCACTTGCGACAGCGTTTAACAATACGTATTTATTTAAGCAAGTACGAAAAAATAATCGCCAACTACATAAGATGACGATTGCTAAAGGTGGTTATCGGAAAGCCAATAAAGCAGAACGATTCGTTAAGGGGTTTCAACTGTTCGATAAAGTTCTATTTGAAGGCATTGAGTGTATCGTGTTTGGTCGACGAAAAACAGGCTATTTTGATTTGCGAACAATAGATGGAGTAAATATACACAAAAGTGCAAGCTTCAAGAAGCTACGAGTAGTGGAGAAAGCTAGTACGCTGCTCGTTCAAATAATTTAAAGAAGGGAAGTGCAGGCTGGCTCCTCTCACGACTGAAGTCACGAGTTTCCGCCAACCCAAATCTTTATGAAAGAACAGATCAAGCAAGTGGCGATTCTGCACTTTAATAAATTGGGCTATGAGGGCGTCAAAATGGCACATATTGCAACAGAACTCGGTATAAAAAAGCAGTCGCTATCCTATCACTATCCTTCCAAGAAGGAGTTAGTAATGGAACTTTATACAGAAGTGATTGCACAAGAAATCGAGTATGTAGAACATTTTTTCAGGCAAGAGAAAGAGCTCCCTGTTAAAGATCAGTTATACACGTTCTTACAACAATTGAAGGTACGTGTTCAACAACAACCTAATGTGACATTTTTACAAATTACTGCCTTTATGGTGCCATTCGCCTTACAAAATTTTATTGTATCCAAATACCATACATATTTACATGTAGTGAAACAAGAGATTTTATTGGTTTTTAGTCAACTGGAAACAAATTGTTCGAAGGAAGAGTGCACAATTGCCTTTTTGGCTATTTTTGATGGACTGTTAACGAAATTAGTTTACGAACCAAGTCAATCATTCGAGGAAGTACTCGATGCTGCATTCTCTATTTTTTGGAGAGGTATTTCCTAATCAAAGTACCCGTCACTCATTCAATCGTGAAAACGATTGAATGAGTGACGGGTATCTTTTCTCTATTCCTTGTTGAGTAAATCGGCTAGTTCAGACCAATTTGTGATCTGTGGAATAGCTAAATGCTTATTATAGGATTGAGCCTTCGCAAATAAGTTCAGCTGACAATCCTTCAATGTTTCAAGAACTGCGGGCTTGTCATCGAAATAATAGTCAAGTTCCAACTCTTTTATAATATGAACCTTATCTTCATCATTCATCCCGTAAAAAAAACGTTCTTTGTGAACTGGAAAGCTTTGTTCAATCATCCATTCCATTGTACGTTCGCCATGTTCTTTTGGCCTTGCGGTAATATAATAGATTTCATGTCCATCTTTTTCTAGCTGTTGTAATGTTTCTACAGCGTCAGGGTATGCTGGGCACGATGTGTAATAGATTTCTTCTAGTGAACGATTCCACATTTGACTGCCTTCTTCTGCCGTCATGTCGAAAATTTCATGAATTTCAACCTTGTTTAATGCATGAAAGAGATCTATATGCACATCTCGATTTAACTTTTTGTTGTACAGTCGAAAGGCATGCTCTCTTAGATTAATCAATGTATCATCGATATCAAAACCAAACTTCATATTAATCTCCCTCAGTTTGTTGTCTAGTATATTTCGGATAGCCGGTGAACTTGAAATCTTTCCCTATTTGCGTAATATGGAGGTCTTCCAAATCGACTGCGTCGCGCATTAATGCGACGCCTGTACCTTCTAGGAAAGTAGGTGCTTGTGAGCCGCCAACTAATTTCGGCGCTATATAAATCTCTACCTTGTCGACGAGTTGTCTTTCAAGGAAGGCGGCATGAATCGAACCACCACCTTCAATTAAGACAGAAGAAACAAGTTTTTCACCGAGAATCTGAAGAACTTCGTCTGTGTCTACATGTTTAATACCGGAAGTATGATAAATCAAAACTCCTCTTTCTTCCAACTTTTTCTTAGTATCTTCATTATACGTATTTGCAGTAAAAATCCACGTTTCCGCCTGTCCATCCGTTACTACCTTCGAATCGAGAGGAATGCGTAATGTAGAATCTAAAATAACACGAATCGGATTTCTACCATTCGGAATCCTTGTTGTTAGTTCGGGGTTATCCTCGATTACCGTATTGACGCCGACTAAAATGGCCATGTTCTCATTGCGCAATACATGCACATCGTTTCTTGCCTCGGCGGATGTAATCCACTTACTATCAGCAGTATGTGTAGCAATTTTTCCATCCAATGTACTTCCGGCTTTCATCGTGACGAAGGGCCTCTGTTTGACGATGAATTTGTTAAATACTTCATTCATCATTCGGGATTTTTCCTCTAATACACCGATCACCACTTCAATTCCTGCATCTTGCAAAATCTTAACACCGTTTCCAGCAACGACTGGATTCGGATCAAGTGTGGCAATCACGACAGTCTTAATTCCAGCTTCAACAATCGCTTTTGCGCATGGTCCCGTTCTTCCAACATGTGAGCATGGCTCAAGGGTGACATAAATTGTCCCGCCATTCGCTTTCTCACTGGCCATTCGGATGGCATGTATTTCAGCATGGGGTTCACCAGCCTTTAAATGCGTACCAATCCCAACAATTCGATTTTCATTGACAATGACTGCACCTACAAGCGGGTTTGGATCAGTTTGTCCTTTCATGGCTTGTGCATTTTCTAGGGCCAAATTCATGTAAAATTCATGGTTAGTCATTTGGCTGATTCCCTTCCTCAATATGTCCAGAGCGCTGAATTTTTGTTTGTAAATACTTTTCGTTGAACTCTGATTGATCTCCCCATAGCGGCTCACGACCTGAAACAGGAAGACCCGCATTCTTCATTGCTTCCAGTTTCTTTGGATTATTCGTCATGAGCTTGACCGGTTTTGTTCGAAGTGTCTTTAAAACACGAATGGCATCGTCGTAATTTCTAGAGTCATCGACAAACCCAAGGCTTTCGTTTGCTTCTACTGTATCGTAACCATTCTCTTGGAGTACATACGCCATCGCCTTGCTGAATAAACCGATTCCGCGGCCTTCATGGTTCGCCAAATAAAACAGCGCACCTGTCCCGTGATCGACAATATTTTGCATAGATTGTTTTAATTGATAGCCGCAATCACATCTTTTACTACCAAATATGTCTCCCGTATGGCAAATGGAATGCATCCGAATGAGCGCATCATCTGCCTCTTTAAAATCTCCGTAGACAAGCACGCTTGACTGTTGGTACTCCGCCAAATTAGCAGATGATAGCTGATCAATAATGTCTTGATAATTCTCTGTTACTTGGCAGCGATTCAGCCAACAATACCAGTGAAAAATAACTGTTTCCCCGTAAAGGTTGACGGGTAATTTAATAGGGCCAACCAAATAAATTGCCCCTTCATCTGTTTCGATTAATTGAATTTTATCTTTTAAAATATCAAGAACTTTCGGTTCTAGTTTCGCATGTAACATAGAATCATTCCTTTTAGTTGAATTGGGGTTATTGTGTACATGGGGCTTTAACGATTTTGATTTAAATAGTATGTTAAACCACCTAATCAAATTATTGTAGTATACATTCTTATAGATACATTATATTCTTGCAGGTAAAGAAAGGTGTGGACAAAGGTATCTTATAGGAGATACTTGTTTCTCGTAACATAACACCGTTTCAGGAATAACGTCAAACAATTGGCGCTACTCCGGAGTCTATTAGCAATGCCCTTCGGGGATGAACGTGGAAATTGGTTCAAAATACGGGGGGATCAGTTCAGGTAGAATCTTTTCCCTTAACCCGCTTTAATGTCGCTACAATCAAAAAGCTCACAATCACCAATAAAAGCCATGAACTGACCTTGCCTAGATGAACGAGACTCCATGCATCGGTTTGGTTTGGATATTGCCAAGCGCCAAAAAATGTTGCAATATTTTCTGCTATCCATATAAAAAATCCGATGAGCACAAAAGAAAGCGCGAGTGGCATTCGGTAACGGGTCCCTCCGACTACATATGAGACCCACGATTGCCAAAAGACAATTATGACAAGTGCAGCTAACCACCAACGTACATCAATCCAATAATGGTGGGTGAAAAAATTCAAATAAATCGCAGCTGCAAGAGGTACGACTAGAAGAAAAGGCGGCCATTTAACGAGCTCCACGTCAAGCCTTCTCCATGCTTGGCAGAGGTAACTTGCGACACTTGCATACATGAATCCGCTATACAAAGGCACGCCAAAAACTTTGACATAGCCATCCTCTGGATAAGACCATGAGCCCATATGTACTTTGAAGATTTCGAGAGCAAGTCCAATAACATGGAACAGAGTAATAACCTTTAATTCATCCCGCGTTTCAAGTCCAGAGCGTACCATCCACCATTGCATCAGAAGGCAAATGATAAGAATCCAGTCGTACCGTGGCAGGAAGGGAAGGGGGATGATTTGTGTCAAAGCCAAAGAGGCAAAAATAACGACGGGAAACAAACAGGATAGGGCTTGCTCCCAGCCGAAACGAACAAGTTGTTTTAGTGCTCTCATGATTGATTGAAACCTCCAACGATTTTTTCAGTCCTACTTATTGCGTGTCCTCATCACTTCGATATTCCAAAATATCACCAGGCTGGCACTCTAAAGCCTTACAAATCGCCTCTAGTGTGGATAACCGAATCGCTTTTGCCTTGCCATTTTTTAGTATAGAAATATTGGCCATCGTTATGCCAACCCTTTCCGAAAGTTCAGTTACGCTCATTTTTCTTTTTGCTAGCATCACGTCAATATTGATTATAATCGTCATATTATCACCTCAGACCGTTAAATCATTTTCTGATTTTATATGAATTGCTTCTTGTAAAAGTCTTTGAAGAACAGCTGCAAAGACAGCAATCACCATTGAAGCAAAAACAGGAATCATTCCAACTATGACCAGACCCGGTGCATCGTCTAAATCTGCAACGAGAAATACAAATGGCAGAATGATCATATACAACCCACTAATTGTAATTGCACAGAATTTAATATTTTTGAGCGCTGTAACAGACAGCTCTGAGAATGATTGGTTCTTGTCTATATAATTTAACAGTTTAAAAGCCTGATATAACGCGATGAAAAACGGTATAGCTGAGACACACATACCTATTAAAATGGGATAGAGCATATGAGCATAATCTGGGTTTACTGGATTATTAGTTAGCTCATATACCCCAAATGTACACAAAGCAAGGACTGGGACTCCCATTAAAATAACAGCCGTTTTTAAAAATAGCGTTGACCCTCGTTTCATAAAAGCACCTCGTTTAGTTATTATAAAATTGATTTTAGCACCAAATTTATCGTTTTGCAATAAAAAAATATTGTTTGGCGGGTTGTTTTTGGTTTTAGGTAAAGATAAAAGTGTTTTCTTGTTATAGAAGAATGCTTGGTAATAGTAAACTAATCAATGGGTTCATAGTAGTACCCTTTAAACAGTAGTCAGTTGACATGGGTTTATCTCAGGAAAGGTTGAGGAGAGCGTCATACATTTTTAACCTAGATTTAACCTTGCTCGTATATCCTAATGAACACCATTTGAAGAAAGGAGAAATTTGAATATGCGGGTAAAATTATTAGTTTTAATATGTGTATTGATCATAGCTATAGTAAGCGGCTGCGGGGGGAAACAAACGAACTCAACTAGCACCGATGGACAAAAGGATATAGATGCACAATCATCGGAAGCTGGACAAACCATCGAGGGCACGTCCAATCTAAACGAGGAAACACCGGTCACAGAATCCAGCAAAACACCGCCCATAGTAGATCATTTGGATGTGTATCCTTTCCCAATTCCGTTAGGCTGGAATGAAGAGATATTTGAGGTTAGGGAGTATGACGAAGGGATGGACTGGGAAGCTGTCTTCACATTTGAAGGGGATGAGCAGGAGCAAGCTGCAGCTTATAAGAAAATTATTGAAGAGCTTGGCTATGAGACACAAGTATTATTAAGTGACGTATTTAAAATTGGAATGGCAGAATTCGCAGGGATTCCCTACCACGGTACATTTACGTTTGGAATAGGTGACGAGTATAGCAGCTGGGGTGAAGGCCAAAGATATGTAGAGATTTCATTTTCAGAAAAGAGATAATTGACAACTTAATGGAATTCCCTCACTAAGGAAAGGATGACGGATATGCAATTCAATCCAGGCAATATAATCTTCTCCACGAAGGTATAACTTACTTCCTCCAAACGGTAGGGAGCCACTAACCAATCAAAAACTCTTCCACCGACACATCATATTCCATAAAAATATCAGCAAACACCGCCTTATCAATCAAATTGCGATATACACCATCAAAATAACCCGCTAGGTTACGGACAGTTTTGCGCTTTGTCGCCTGAACAGCAATATGAAGGGCCTGTATCGCCAGCTGTTCAAGTAATTCTCCTTGGTGCTCATGAATGCTGAACTTCAACATGCGTAATGATAGTGCACGATAAATACCGAATAATTGACGGGCTAAAGAACTGTCACCAATCGTCGAGGACAATAGATTTTTTATTCTTCCAAACAACGTAGTTGGTGTAGGTATTGGCTCCGCAGGATACGTATCTGTAAGAGTATTGGCCTTTATGTTTTTAGATTTAAAAGAAAAAGCTTCAGCTTCGGGAACAAGGTCCTCAGCCCAACTGTCACAAGGGTTATCCGCTGTTGCCGGCGTGGTCAAAGTCGACTGGTCATCAAAGGGTAAAATAGTGTAAATGTTAGCCCCTAATCCGCTCATAACAGGGCGAATATAGTGAATGCGCTCGATAATTTCAAGCTGTTCCAACTTTCGAATCGCGCGGCGCACGGTGACGTTGGACTTGCCAATTGCATCTGCCATTGTGTCGTGCTTTAAGTGAGCAGCACCATATTTCACAGAGTAGCGGCGAATCATATCAAGCACAGCGCGATCTGTTGGATTCATCTCATTCCAATGCTTGATAATGTGACGGCGTACTGCCTCGTCCATCTCCTGTGTGTTTGTGAAATGTGCGTAGTCTTTTAAGTACGTTGTCATAGTGGTCATTCCCCTTTTTGTTTTTTATATAGAGGGGAATGAGGAAATCGGATACACATTTTAAAATATATTTTAAAAAAGAAAAATCCTTCTGTGGAAGCAAGGATTTAGATAGGTACTGCTATAATAATGAAATCACTTCTTCAACCCAGCAGCATAAATCGGACCATTTAGTGTGATGGTCGATAAAATCCGGGCCATTTCTAACGGTGATTCTTGACTGCCGCCATCTAGCCACTGTTGAATCACGCCTATGTGTGCCGAGGCGATATAGGAAACTAAGTATTCACCAGGTACAAGTAAATTCTCCTTATTGAAAGTGGATATTTCATTGCCCTCAAATAGTATTTTCCACATTAAGCTTTTCAATTTCGTTTGAAAGGTAACATCTCCTCTTGTACCTAACAAGGCCCCCATAAGCTCTCTGTTGTCGTAAAGATACTCAAATATAGAGATTGCAGGAGTGAATGCATTAAAATCAGGAGTCTCGTTCATAGTAAAGCTTTCTATCGCAACGGGTATTTTCTTTGTCACAATGCTCCTCATACCGTTCAGAATACTTTCCTGGCATTTATTCATTAAATCGTTTTTGTCTACATAATGTGCATAAAAAGTGCCTCTGTTTATCCTTGCTTTCGCTGCAATATCCTTCACGGTAATTGCTTCGAAGCCTTTCGCTTCAATTAATTCTACGAGTGCGTTTCGAATAGCTTCTTTTGTTCGTATCACACGTAAATCTGTATATAATTCGTCCAAGGTTTTATCGACTCCTTTATTTTAACCGACAGAAAATACAGATATGTTGGATAAACAACATATCTGCTAGTATTGGCTCTTGCCTTCTCATTTTTAAAAATCTATTCTATATATATAGAAGATAAACAACACGTTGTTTGTTATTGTACGAAATAAACGGGTATAAGTAAATTACTTTAACTTGAATCAGCAGAAGTCCAAACTCCCTGCTGATTCAAGTTAAGCCTCCGGCGGATGTTAGGGATTTTGAGAGGAGTTAATTGTGCTGTGCACAATTCAAAATCCCAACGCAATTACGCCGAGGCGCAATTGATAAAGGAGGTTCTAATATGTCTGTATTACAGGTTCAGCAGTTAACAAAAGACTACGGTCATAATCGAGGCGTATTCGATGTGTCGTTCACTGTGAATAAAGGGGAAGTGTATGGCTTTCTCGGACCTAATGGAGCAGGGAAAACAACGGCCATTCGTCATATTATGGGCTTTTCTAAACCGCAGAAGGGGCATACCTTTGTCAATAACCTAGACAGTTGGGAACATGCTGCTGACATTCAAAAAAATCTTGGTTACTTACCAGGAGAAATCGCGCTACCGGAATCACTCACAGGTACACAATTTATAAAAATGATGGCAGATTTACGGGGCATTACAGATTTTACGCATACAGATTACTTGATTAAAAAGTTTGAACTAGAACCATCAGGAAAACTAAAACGTATGTCCCTTGGCATGAAACGCAAGCTTGCCATCGTTACGGCCTTTATGCACGATCCAGCTGTACTAGTCTTGGATGAGCCGACGAGTGGACTGGATCCAATTATGCAAACTGTTTTTATAGAATTTATTAAAGAAGAAAAAGAACGAGGGAAAACAATCCTTATTTCCAGTCATATATTTAGTGAAATTGATGCGACGTGTGACAGGATTTCGATTATAAAGGATGGCCGATTGATATCCTCATTTGTGGCAGATGATCTACGTTACAATGAGCAAAAAGTATTTGAAATCGAATTTTTAAGTGAGGAAGAATTCAATCGTTTTAACGAGGACATAAAAGTGAAGAAGAAATTGCATGTGCTAGGCACCAATCAGTTGAAGAAACAAGCGAAAATCCAAGTAGAGGATAATGATATCAATCAGTTTATCAATCTTATTTCTGCATATGACTTGAAATTCTTCTCTGAAATTAAATTCACGTTGGAAGATTACTTTATGAAGTTTTATGATCGCAACATAGATACGGAGGAAGGTGCCAAGTAATATGCCGACTATTGAAATTAAAAACATGACGAAAGACTATGGTAATGGTAGAGGGATATTTGACGTCAACCTTTCGATTGAAAAGGGTGAAGTATTTGGTTTTGTAGGGATGAATGGGGCAGGTAAAACAACAATCATCCGTCATATGATGGGATTTCTACAACCACAAGCTGGACATTGTTTCATCAATGGATTAGATAGTTGGAAGGATTCAGCGGAAACAAAGAAGTATATTGGCTATATCCCTGGTGAGATTAATTTTCCAGATGCTAAAACGGGAACCGAATTTTTAAAATGGCAAGCGGAATTAATGGGCTTAACCGATATGTCTTATGCCAATGAAATTATTGACAAGCTTCAATTGGATCCAACAGCCAATCTGAAACGGATGTCTAAAGGGATGAAACAAAAGACCGCAATCGTCGCAGCTTTCATGGCTGACCCAGATATCTTAATACTTGACGAGCCAACAACAGGACTTGATCCGTTAATGAGAGTTGAGTTTGTCAATTTACTAAATGAGGAAAAGAAAAAGGGCAAAACGATTTTTATGTCGAGCCATATGTTCGAAGAGGTTGAACATACTTGTGACAAAGTAGCGCTCATCAAAGAAGGGAAGATTATCGCAGTTAAACCAACAATCGAAGTGAAGCACAACACTGATAAGGTCTATAAAATTGCGTTTTCTACTACGCAGGACTATCAACGTTTTTTATCAGAACCCTTTACTTTTATAGAAGAAAGAGAGAATCAGAATCAAGTCATCGTTACGGTGAATGACCAAGATATTAATCCATTCTTACTTGTTTTAAAAGAATATCCTATTAAATTTATTACGGAGATCAAGTACACACTTGAAAAATATTTCAAAAGCCTATATTAAGAGAGGGTGCTTGTTATGATAAATGCCACGATTTTTAAACAGACAGTAAGAGCTAATTACAAGCTGTGGATCATATTTACAGTCGTATTGAGTGTGTTAAATGCAGTGCTAATTGCCGTATTTGAACCTTCTACGCTGACAAATATGGCTGATATGGTCAAAGATACGCCATTAGCAAGTCTGCTAGGGGACACAAGCTTTTTAGGGATGCTAACACAAACATTTTATTCGATTCATGGCGTTATACTACCTCTTATTTTTATTATTATGACGGCAAATAGTTTAGTGGCTTCCCAAGTGGATAAAGGATCGATGGCCTATTTGTTATCGACGCCAATTAAGAGAACGACAGTAGTGCGGACGCAAGCATTGTACTTAATTACAGCTATTATCACGATGTTTCTAATCGTGACCCTTGCAGGAATGGTGGCCATACACGTTTCTCAAGGGGATCTCGGTACCTATATAGCAGATTATATAGCGCTTAATGTAGGGTTACTTCTTTTGATGTTTGCAACAAGTGGTATTTCGTTCATGTTCTCTTGTATCTTCAATTTATCGAAACATTCGTTGGCATTCGGTGCAGGTATTCCAGTTGCATTCTTCTTATTTCACCTGATGGCTCAAGTGAGTGATAGCCTAGAAGGATTCAAATATCTATCGTTGAATACACTGTTTGATACAGCTGCTATTTTAAATGGAGAAAGTTATTGGCTACCATTCACCATACTCGGGCTTGTGGGGATTGTAATTTATACCATTGGTATACGCTTCTTTAAGGGGAAGGATTTGCCTCTCTAATAAAAAACGCCAGTCATTCAAACATGTTTGTTTGAGTGACTGGCGTTTTTTTAGTTGTTATTTTCATTCATCATTTCGAGGAATTTAAGCGGGATGTTGATTTGATTTTTTTCATTAAAAAGAGTTGGTGTAAACTCTTCGTCCATTCGTTTAATTTCATTGATTTCCTTATGAAGAATCTCCATTTTTTGATCTAATGCGTTGGCGGATTCCGCAGCCTCTTTCAGCTCTTTTAGCATTTCTTCAGGGACAGACTTATCGAATTTATAAAAAATCTTATGTTCCAGGCTTGCCCAAAAGTCCATAGCGATAGTCCTGATTTGCATTTCAACAAAGACGTGCTCTACTCGATCCGTCATAAATACAGGAATTTTCAATATCAAATGAAGGCTCCGATAACCATTGGGCTTCGGATTTTTTATGTAATCTTTATACTCAATCACTTCAATATCCTGTTGCATTTGAATCATTTCACTTAGTTTATAAATATCGGAGTTAAAGGAACAGTTAATACGAATCCCTGCGATATCCCGCATATTTTCCTTTATGGAGGACAGGGACAGTCCAATATTTTTGCGAAGCGCCTTTTGTATAATACTTTCTGGTGTTTTCAAGCGGGTATTAATATGTTCAATAGGATTGTATTCATGTATCAATTGAAATTCTTCTTCCAAGATATTGATTTTGGTGCTCACTTCGTCTAATGCAAATTTATAAGCTAGCATGAATCTCGTCACTTCTTTTTTTAGATGATTCAATTGGCTATAGTCTAGTTCGTTTGTTAGCATCAATAGAAACTCCTCTTTTCTGTGCTTTATTAAATAATAGCATGAATGTGAAAATAACCTGAATTTGAGTGTGAGTTATTTTGGTATTTTTACGGAATCCTATTATTAAGACGCCTATCTTGATAAAAGGTTGTGTACTTTTTAATTGGTGTCAGTCATTCAATCATGAAAGTTCAAGCGAATATTTTTGTTTGGGAGGTTGGCATTTTTTGAACAAGGCTCGGCCATTCCAGTAAGTCGCCTTCACTGGAAATTTAGTGAGTATTCCTGTGTATCTTGATAATAGCTTACTGTATATTGAAGTAGAGGTCATACATAAGGGAGGAAATCATGAGGAAAATTAGTTTACTGAAAAAATGGCTCAACACCAAAACATGTACTTGACGACTTTTAACACCTAATCATTTCCTCATTACATTCTAATAAAATCCGTTGTTTATAATGGCGAGGATTTCGCGTAAAGTAATGTCGACGTTGTAGCGCTTTTATCTTGTTATTCCGACCTTCCACGGCTGCATTTGTGAAGCGTAAGTGATGATAATTGCAGATTTCCTCTTGCCAGTTTTTCATGGTTTTCAGGCAACATTGTACAGCTGAATGTTCAATGTTTTCTCCTTGTTCAATCCACCTTGCGAAACCTTTTATAGCTAAGGCGTGGCTGGAACTGCAATCGTACCAAGTAATAAAAGCTTCTTTCCAGTTATAAACCGCACGTAAAACATCCGAGTACTGAAGAAATTGATGAACCAATTTGGTTTCTTTCTCAGACAGTTGATCTGCTCGTTTACCGAGGAGTCGAAAATTCTGCTTCAATTGTTGGCGTGCACGAGAGGACAGATCTTTTTGGATCTGCTTTCGAACAACTTGTAGGGCCTCTGTGATGTACCGATTGACATGAAAACGATCTGCAATTCGGATAGCAGAAGGGTAAACTTCTGCGATAAAAGTATGATAACCTTGGGCCAAATCCATAACGACTGCAGCAGGTTGAAGTGTTTTCCACTGTGGATTCTCCTGGTAATAGGCCCGCAAATCTTCTAGCTTTCGACCAGGAATTACATCTAAAAACGTTCCACCACGCAGATCATGAAGGCCCGTGTTATACGTATGGCCTTTTCGAATCGCAAAATCATCTATGCCCAAAACAAGTTTTTCACTATCCATCGCCTGCTTTTTACAGACAGTTTGGACATGTTTACATTCACTTTCCATCCAACGTTTAAAAACCCGCTCAACAGTGGTTTTAGGCGTTTTGGTCTGCTTCGACGCCTGCTTAACAGTCGCTCCGACAACATGACTCGGCAAAGACTCCTCGAATTGTATCGTATATCGTTTTCCTGGCATGACACACGTATATTGCCAGACAAAAGAAGCCTCACACTGTTTACAAAACAAACGAATGGCAGGAAGCATTAGAAAAACACGGCGACCAAAAGCCGAAAGATGGCGTACTCTTCGTTGATAGGCACAGCCTTTTCGAATGACAGCTGTCCCTTGGCATTGAGGGCAAGTTTGTAGATGGTCGATGGGTTGGACGTGAATCAAAAAATCATCTTGTACGTTTTCGATATTGGAAATAGATAGCTCTTTTAAATCAAGAAGAAGACTGGTAAAATGAGAGTGCATCTGTATACCTCTTTCGTTGTTGGGTGGTACTTTCAACTATAGAGGATACGGGTGTTTTTTTGTATAATTTTTCAGGTCAAGAACAGACTTTGGTGTTGAGCCGAAAAAATTACTCTGTTTGGATTTTCTTTGCTAATGATTTTTTATCTATATTTTATGATACGTTATCGTTTAAGTTTTGAAAACTCTATTTGGACGCAGTTGCTCTTGGTCACTGGCTTTTTTGCGGTCAGTATTTCTAGTTTCAAGCGAAAGAATTATGTTTTTGGATACGTTATTGGTGGAGGCGCCTTACTAGTATTAGTTAGTCTTTTTTGGACTTTTTTCGGAACATAGATGGACCAATCAGTATGATTGTGAATGAAGTAGATGGAAGTCGGATACACCTGGGCACCATGAAAGGCAGCACATTCAACGAGCCATTTCACCGAGTGGCCGAGGTGTACGCGGACTAATACATATAAACCAGACTGCTCACCAATAATGGATAGTTTTTGCCCGAACTGTTTTTTTAACCGAGATACAAAGTGCTGCATTTTTCGTTTATAGACAAGGCGCATGCGTTTAATATGGCGATTCCATTCTCCGGCCTTCATAAATGTTTCACTAGACAAAACTGTCAAGTTAGCAGATAAGCAGGTTCATCTTTGCTATGTTCAAACGTTTCGATAAACTTTTCGAGTGTAGAAGTTAAGTACGCGTCTTTTCGTCTGATGAACACGGTATTGATCTTACTGTACTTTTCAGGTAAATAATGACACTGGATAAGACCTTGTTCTTCTAAATGGGAAACGGCTGATTTTGGAACGAATGTAATGCCAAGTCCCATGGAAACACTCCCGATGATTGTTTCCAAGGTCCCGAACTCCATCACTTTTTGTGGCGTTATGCTTTGATCTTTATACCATGTTTCCAGTCTTGCACGGTAGCCGCATCCTTTGCTAAAGCATAAGAACGGCTCCTTTTTTAATTGTTCAATTGATGTTTTCGTGTTGTCAGAGATTATGACGAGCTCTTCTTGAAAAACGTCATGGGATACAAGTTCAGGATGTTGGTTGATTTCTGTTACGAAAGCCCCGTCTAAATTGTGATTTAATACATCTTTTTGGAGTTGTTCAGTAACACCTGTTAAAAGTGATAAGTCTACATTTTTATATTTTTTGATATAAGAAGATAATATAACGGGTAATTTAATGACTGTTTCAACGGACCCAATTTCCAGTTTGCCTGCCGGTTCCGTTTTACTTTGGACGACTTTTTTCATTTCATTTGTTAGCGATAGGATTTTTTCACAATAGACAAGCAGTTTTTTACCTTCTGGTGTTAATGTCATTCCGCGGTTGTGACGGTTAAAAAGAGCTGTATTCATTTCGGCCTCAAGCTTTTTGATTCTTGAGGTAATATTGGATTGGACGTAACTTAATTCTTTTGCAGCTTCAGTAATCGTGCCTTTCTGCGCAACCATTTGAAAGATTTCTAAGTCTTTAAACTCCATGTTATTCCCCCTCAACTTACTTCTCCTTCTATGATATCAATAATAGAGATGTGAAACATCAATATTGTTCATTTTGAGAGATATCGAACCTGTGCTTTAATGAATAGGTAGAAGATAATTGAAGGAGATAGGGGTTTTATGAAAAACAATGTATTATGGGGCGCTATTTTATGTTTGATTGCAGCAATATCGTGGGGAGCTATGTTTCCAGTAGCGAATCATGCATTTCATCATATCGACCCATTTTATTTCACCATTTTTCGTTATGTTTTTGTAACGATCATTTTAATCGTGTGGCTGTTATGGAAGGAAGGTAAACAAGCTTTTCATTTTGAAGGGAAAGGTTGGTACCTGTGGTTTTTCGGCACAATGGCCTTTACGGTTTATAATTTGCTGATTTTCTGGGGACAAGACTTATTGGGCAATCCAGGTACGATGGTAGCTTCCATTATGGAATCTTTAATGCCGATGATTTCAATTGTCATTGTCTGGATGCTAGTAAGACAGCGACCTCATGCATTTACGTTATTTTGTGTGTTTATTGGGTTCATCGGCGCATCGTTAGTCGTCACAAAAGGTGATTTTGGTGCCTTTTTCACAGCGAAAAATGACATTATTCCATCTTTATTCATTTTTATCGCAGTCGTTGGCTGGGTTGTTTACACGATGGGTGGAGGACGGTTTAGTAAGGATGGCTGGTCAGCATTGCGTTATTCTGCGCTAAGCTGTTTACTTGGAACGGCTACCGCAGTTGTTGTCGTATTCGGTGTGACGCTTTCTGGATATGTGTCGTTTCCGACTGTTGAAACGATGATCATAACAAGTCCTCATATTGCTTTTATGGTGATCTTCCCGGGCGTTATTGCCTTGGTAGGATGGAATTATGGCGTGAGTGTTATTACACCGTTGAATGGCTTATTATTTCTTAACTTTGTACCCGTTACGACATTGGTGATTCAAATTTTCCAAGGCGCAGGCATTACCGTTTATGATTATATTGGTACAATTTTCATTATCATCTCTTTACTTTCAAACAATATTTTTCATAGGTTGCTGGAAAAACGCAGGGAGCCGAAAGAGAAATTCAAAGGAAGATTACTGGAAACGTAAAAACGACTTCATCAACGAAGTCGTTTTTTACGTTTCCGGGTAAGATAGTCGTTTGTGTTGGTGATATTCTTATCATTTTCAGTTCTTGTGACTAGCGTTAGAAACAAATACTGATGAAAATCATTTTAATTCTCTATACAGGTTGATTTCTGTGCTTTCTCGCAGTTTTCTAAGCTCTGGTACAATTTTTAAAACGTGTTCACTTTTATTATGTTGATGTAGCGCCTCTTCGTTATCCCATTCCTCAAGCATTGTCAGGATAGTTGGGTCATTGATATCCTCGTGAAGTGTATACGTGATACACCCTTTTTCTTTGCGGGTTTCTGAAATAACTTCCTTAGCGATTCGTAAATAATCTTCAACCTTTACACCTGGTTTTAGTTTGGCTTTAGCTACAACTTTAATCATTTAAATTAGCTCCTTTTTAAATCATATTTAATGTGTTCCTGTGACATCTAATGTAGTGTTCGTTACACGCTGTTTTTCAAAAGTGGAGATGTAGATCTTTTCTAGTAACTTTTCATAAAAAAGATCTGGATTGACTGGCAATTCTACTGTTTTGTTCAACCAAGAAGATAAGTAAATGGCATTTGAAATTTCTAATGCCTTTACCCCTTCTTCACCTGGTGCAAGTAATGGTGAACCACTAACAATTGAATCGACCCAGTTTTGGATAATAAGCATATGGCCGGCATTGTCGTTTTTTACCGGAATGTCGATTTTCCAACATTCCGGTTCTCCAAAACCGCCTGTAAATGTCGCATTAAATTCACGTTCCGATTGTGTTAAACGGTAAAAAGTTAGTGTTTCATTTTCCACGACTATTTTCCCGCGTTCACCAACGATTTCAAAACGATTCGTGCCAGGTGCTTCTCCGGTTGAAGTAATAAATACGCCCGTCGCTCCATTTTCATATTCAACCAATGCAGTTACCTCGTCTTCAACTTCAATATCATGATACTTTCCAAAACTACACACTGCATGAACACTTTTTGGCATAAACCCGGTCGTCCACTGCCAAATATCTAATTGGTGAAGTGCCTGATTGATTAAAACACCGCCTCCTTCACCTTCCCAAGTGGCTCTCCATTTACTTGAATCGTAATAACTTTGTGGACGGTATGCGTCAGTTACAATCCAATTAGTCCGTTTAATAGCGCCCAATTCACCTGAATGAATAAGATCCCGTAATTTTTGATAAAGGGGATTTGCCCGTTGGTTATACATAATGCCGAACACTTTACCACTTGCTTTGGCTGCGTCATTCATTTCCAATACATTTTTTGTATAGACGCCTGCCGGTTTTTCGATGAGGACATGTATTCCTTTAGCAAACGCCATTTTTGCTAGTTTTGGATGGCTGTAATGAGGTGTGGCAATGAGAACCGCATCAATTCCTGATTCACTTAAAAAGGCATCGATATCCTGGAAAATTTGAATATCTCCTTGAGTATGATTTTTCACCCATTCGATTCTACTTTCATTACTACTACAAATTGCCGTCAATATTGCACCTTTAATTTGTCCTGTATCGAGCATTTGCACATGTGAACTACCGATATTTCCTATTCCAATCACGCCAACCTTAACCAAGCTCATATATCCCACCCCATTTATTATTTTCTAGTATTTATGTTTCAACCACTATGTGGTACAGTTGTATTGCATAACGGTTAATATAAGTATAATAAATTAAAATATTTTGTCAATAATTCATTGTACAATTTGTTAGATATAATAAAATTAGTATATGTAAAGGAAGAGGAAGTTATTATATGATGACTAACGGTAAACAGGATCAACATAAAACATCGAACGTTCAAGTTATCTCTCGTGCGGCTAAAATATTGAGGACTCTTAGAGATCATCCAAAAGGATTAAGCCTGTCGGAAATTGCCAAAGAAGTGGATCTAGCTAGATCGACGGTTCAAAGAATTGTGACTACATTAGAGCAGGAAAGGTTTGTCGTTGCTGCTTCTGCTAACGGTGGTATTCGTCTCGGACCTGAGATTACGCTGCTTGCCGCTGCTGTCCATAATGATGTAAGAGAAGAAATTAGACCGTTTTTAATCCATCTATCTAATGTAGTGAATGAAACGGTTGACCTTTCAGTATTAGATAACGGAAAAGTCCTTTTTGTGGATCAAATTGTTGCTCCGCATCCATTGCAGGCAACTTCCCAACCGGGTGCATCTTTTCCATTACATTGTACGGCAAACGGAAAGGCTATACTCGCATCATTGCCTGTAGCTGAGATTGAGAGGCTGTTACCGGAGCAACTAAAACCGTATAATGATCAAACGATTACGAGTCGTGATGAACTATTAAAGGAATTAGAAGGAGTCTGCGAAGGTGGGATTGCTTTTGCAAGGGAAGAGCATATTCAAGGGATTTGTGCGGTAGGCGCAGTTGTTTTTGATAGTATGGAAAATCTACATGCTGTCTCAATCCCAATTCCATCTACTCGTTTTTATGGCAATGAAGAGAAGCTTGCGGCTGCTCTCCTTGATACCTGTCAAACAATCAACCAGCACTTTGCGAGTATACAATGAAGGGGGAACACTGTTGGGATTCTGGTGCCATTTATCAGGATACATATCTTTGTTCCAAGGTTGTTTGTTTGAACCTTTATTCACTTGCATGGTAAAGTGCTGTTGATCCATCCTATAATCTAACGAGGGGATAACATATATGAATCATGTCTATAGCGATGTCATTCAGTTTAAAGGAAATCACTATGATTTTGGTTATATGCAAGGGGAGTTGTTAAAGGATTCTCTTATTTTATTTAACCGTGAAAAACAATGGGCCGCAAAGAGAAAACGTCATTTTACGATAAATGCACAAGAAGCGATTCAACTATTCTCTAAATTTCTTCCGAGTATGTTGGATGAGCTACAAGGACTAGCTGATGCGCTGAACTGGACGATGGAGGACGCGCTAAGAGAATTTGGTGGTTATTATGTGGAGTATGAGAAGAGTGGTTGCTCGATTTTAACAGGCTCTGACTTTATCATCCGAAATTATGATAGCCATCCAGGTTACTATGAAGGACGATATGTTATTTATCAGCCAACAGATGCGGGATATGCGACGATTGGTCCTTCCATGCAAATAACAGGACGTACCGATGGCATGAATGAAAAAGGGCTTGCCATGGGCTATAATTTCATTAACCGACGGGGTTCAGATGATGGATTCGTCTGTAATATGATTGGCCGAATTATTTTAGAAACTTGTGCGAATGTAGAGGAAGCGATCATCTTGTTGAAGGAAATTCCTCACCGAACGTCATTTAGTTATGTTTTGATAGATCCGACTGGTGAAACATTTGTTGTAGAAGCTTCGCCGAGAAAGGTGGAAGTGAGGAAGTCGAATAGTAGTACGAATCATTTTGAAGTATTAACGGAAGAAAATCGCTATCGTATGGATGACTCGATAAGAAGGCAAAAAGAATTGGAAAGCCAACGTAGCGATGATTTAGATATGTATAGGGCATATCAATTATTGAACGATAAAGAGAAAGCGATTTTTTCCAGTAAATATGATGCTTCTGCGGGAACAATACACACAGCTGCTTATATGCCGAGGGACAGGAAGGCTTTGTTTGCAATTGGTGGCAATCGACTGCCGGTAATCTTTGATTTTAATCATTATTTAGCAGGGGAAAGAATACATGTTAAAAAAATCAAGGGCGTACTGAATTACCATACACCTTTTGTCAATATGGCTAGGAGTGGCGACGAATAAGCTATGCGATACTACTAGCTATTTTTTTTGACATCGATGTTAGTTATGGCTAACTAACATGAAAGAACTGAAATCGTATTGGAGGAATTAGGATGAAAAATACATCAGATAAAATACTTCAGGCAGCATTAGCATTGATGCAAGATAAAGGCTTTCAAGCGGTTTCTGTAAAGGAAATTGCGCAGCATGCTGAAGTGAGTGAAATGACGGTCTTTCGGCATTTTAAAACGAAAATGGGTGTTTTTGAATCGGCTGTAGAAAAGTTTTCTTACATTCCAAGCTTTGAAGAAATCTTTGCGAAGCAAATTGTTTGGGATCAAGAAGCGGATTTGACGTTAATAGCAAAGTCTTACCTCGATTCGATGAATAGAAATAAATCCATTTTTTTAATTGCTATTCAGGAAAGAAGCGATTTTCCAGAGTTACACCAAGTCATTGCTAAGAATACGATGAAACTTAAAGGTTTAATCATCGCTTATTTTACTTCTATACAAGAAAGAAACCGAATGAAGGAGACGAATGTAGACGCACAGGCAAAGATTTTTTTAACAACTTTATATGGATATTTTTCATCCACTGCTTTATGGAAAAATCATTTTCTACATGAATGGGAGGAGCCTTTTTTCACCCATACCATCCGGTTATTTTGTGAAGCACTACAAAAATAAGTGTAATGGATAGGAGTTTAAAATAAATGATAGTCGAAAAACAGTCATTTAATCGAAATATTATTGTTGGAATTTTATTGGCAGCATCTTTTGTTACCCTTCTGAATCAAACGTTAATCAACATAGCTATTCCGCCTATCATGAAGGATTTTCACATTAATGCGAGTCAAGCTCAATGGCTGATAATATATGTTATGTCTACGAAGGATGAACTGAATATACACTTCCACATTACTTAATTATATATACATCCTAAACCTAGCGATTATCATCATTACTTTTTTCATCGTAATCAATAATCAAGAAGATTATTGAGCCGACTTAGATTTTTCAGTAAAAGTGAAATCCTCCCACAGAGAAATGAGGCCGCTGAAAAAGTTCCTTATTTTCAAAAAGTAAAAACGGAATCCCAAAATTCCATCGTTTCCGGGAACGTTTGTGGGGACTATAAGCCGAATTTTGATTAGAAAAACTGCTCTAGGGGTGTCTGACTATTCGCGAATTTGGTTTTTCAGCGGCCTCCAGAGAAATCAGTAGAGGTTTTTTTACTTTCACATAAAGTTAGTTGTAATTTTTCCCATATCTTGTTGTATGTTCAAAAGTATCAAGCAACTTTGTTCTACTTGAATTTGTGTAAGTAGATACAACAAACTTGTTATTCCAAAAACCACCATAATTACTAAAGTAGGTATCAATTGTGTAGTAATAAACTTTTTGATTGTCGTCACTTGAAGAATAAACAATAGCAGAAACCAATGTAGATACAGCCTTGGCACCAAACATTATACCAAATACAATTCCAGTACCAGTTGGTAATGCTAAGATTATCGCTGTTACAATCACTACCGAGAACACTGTTACATTAAAAGAATCTTTGAAAGTATTCACGTGTCTCCAGTAATAGCCGTCATCAGCTAATGCACTAATTTTTGAATCTACAATCTCACTTCCAATTAGACCTAGATTTTGACTTAATTCATTCGAAATACCTTTTATTTCTTCTAGAGCTGCTTCATCTAATAGTTCATCATTAATACGAATTTCATCTTTTCGAGAGTCATAAGAAATAGTTTCTACACCATCCTCACTCTCAAGAAAGGCAGTTTGTACATCATTGTTAGTAACTAAAGTTAAAGTATAAGTTTCCCCGTCAACTTCAAAAGTATGAGAATCCTCACTCCCATTAAATTGAAGTGCAGAACCGTTTGTTGCGTACGAATACGTTGGAGCCATTAAAAATAATATCGCAGTACTAAAAATCAACAAAATTTTCTTCATATTAAATTTTCCTCCTTTTTTGTATATTACAAGTAATATGGTATCATAGTTCATGGGTGAAGTGGTACCTTTTAGGTTAAAATTATTTTTTAGGAGGTTGTTCAGTAGATGAACTTTATTAATTTATTAATAAGTATTATTGGGATAATTATAGGAGCTACCTTATTAGCTATTGGAAATGATAATGCAACTTTTCAAACTAAGTTTATTTTTAAATTTTGTGGTATTTTGATTTTAGTAGGTTCAATATTTTTTTTTCAAAGATATCGGAATTCCAATAAAAAATAAAATGGACATTGATTATGAGGAGGCCGCTGAAAAAGTCCTTTATTTTCAAAAAGTAAAAACGGAATCCCAAAATTCCATCGTTTCCGGGAATGTTTGTGGGGACTATAAGCCAAATTTTGATTAGAAACACTGCTCTAGGGGTGTCTGACTATTCACGAAATTGGTTTTTCAGCGGCCTCATTATGAGTGCCCCCACTTGAATGTCGATGTGCTGAATAACCAAAAATACAACGGTTGGCAGAATAGAGTGAATAATCTTGGTGCGGTAACCTTTTCTTATTTCCAGTTACAACTGAATAATATAATTATCTTCAAATAATTATATTGTAAATTGTTGTACGTGTAACACCTGTTCTTGTGCTAATATCTTTTACACTTTCATTTTCATCAAGTATTCGTACAATCTCTTCGTGTTATAAAGTTAAAATTTGTAATTGAATTTGATAAGCTGGTTTCAATATATGTGTTAATTAGAGGAAATTTTTCGCGTTATTTCCGCTCCTTTTTGTCTCTAAAACGTAGACGAGGGAAAATTATTAATGTTCCATATTATAATTTTTTTATTTATTTAAAAAAACGAGCGAAAAGACTTGTCTTTTCTTCTTCGATTGCCGCAGCGATCTCCAGTTGTTTTTGTCCCGTCGTTTCGGTTAGGCCATGGAACAACTTTCTATCTTGCTACTCAATGACATCTAGAAACTTCTTAGTTTAATGCTCGGCTGCTCGTTCAACTGCTTCATCTGCAACCCGATTTATCAAATCGTCTAATTCCTCTTTAGAAAACACGATTTTATTCTTATTTCCTTCAATAACGCCTAGCATCATTTTAGCGTTTTTTATCATTAACCCTTAAACGACTGTTTTTTCGGTGATTTCTAAGCACTGTATTTTTCAATGACTTTGTGGAAATCCGATAACGGCATTTATGTTAACGAACGGGATATTAATAAATGACGGTTGGCATTAATGCGCTGCCGTCTCATCTTATTCCCCATGGTACGGCCATGAATAATACAATTCGAATGGTGGGTAGATCGATTTGAACTGCAACGCTTATTTCTATGATGAGTTATGCATCTTTAAACACATCCCTTCAAGAGCCTAAACAAGTAGCGATGGAGGGCATTCAAAACTCGTTTATGCTTGCAGCTATATTAGGAGTGTTAGGTCTTCTGTTGGCGTTCCGTATGAAAAGTAAGAAATAAAGGCACGTCTGTTGATTAACCAAAAAATAACTTAATCAAACACTAGGTACTCTGTGTAAAGTTTTCTTTTTGTCTCGCTTTGGATTGAACGACTTCTATACAATTGCCGTGATATTTGATGTCGTGAATAGTTAGCCGAGAGCGAACCGGAAACGACTTAGTGAAAAAAGTGATTTTTAAGCTTTTATTTACCTGCGATTTATTCAAGTAAACGGTTAATCAACAGGCGTGTAAGGGCTAAGTATGCTGAGATTCCGTCATTGTTGCAGACGTACCGCATGATGTGTAGACTCCAAAGTAGGAGTGAAAATAAAAGTGGAGAGAGGATAGTGGGAAGATGACTTTAGAGGTAAGTAAGGAAGCAGCTGAATGGTATAAACGTGAAATGGATTTGGAACCAGGTGCTTATGTCCAATATTACATTCAAATTTACGGCGGTATTCCGACTGCCCATCCGAACTATTCTTTAGGCATGTCTGTTGGGAATCAAGGAAATATTGGTGAAAAAGCTGAGGTTGAAGGAATTACTTTTTACTTTAACGAGGATAATTCCTGGTTTTTGAAGGAGTTTGATATGAAAGTTATTGTAGAAAACGATGAGTTGGAGTTTGTTTTTCAGGAAAAGTAATAGTGGGTTACTCATGCAATTCGAGTACTTCTATACAAAAATACCCATCATTGAAGTGATGGGTACTTTTCTATCAACAATATTCCATTCGTCAAACACTCACTCCATCACAAATAGCTAACGTACGTTGTAATGAATGGAGCTGTTCATCATTCAATGGAATCATCGGCAAACGAACGCCGCCGACGGGAATTCCTTTTAGATTCAATGCTGCTTTTACTGGTGATGGATTTGGGGCGGCAAAAAGAGCTTTCATAATCGGCAACAGTTTACGATGGTCTGTAGCCGCCTCTTTGACATTGCCCATTTTGAAGTTTTTAATCATCGCCTGCATTTCATTCCCTACAATATGAGACGATACAGAAACAACGCCGGCCCCACCAATTGCTAATACGGGGATAGTTAGGCCATCATCGCCGCTATACAAGGAAAATTCTGTTGGTGTTTGCTCGATGATTTCAGCCATTGCATCCAAATTACCGCTCGCTTCTTTAATCGCAACGATATTTTGGATGGCTGCCAGGCGGATGACTGTATCGACGTCGATGTTGACGACTGTTCGCCCTGGCACATTGTATAACATAATTGGTAAAGAAGTCGCCGCTGCAATCGTTTGGAAGTGTTGAAACAATCCTTCCTGGCATGGCTTGTTATAGTAGGGGGCAACGAGCATAATTGCATTGACACCAACATCTTCTGCTGATATTGTCAGTTCAATCGATTCCCTCGTGCTGTTCGAACCTGTTCCTGCAATTACGGGTACTCTGCCATCTACAACTTCCACTGTAAATTTGAATAGCGCTATTTTCTCTTTCGTGGTTAACGTCGGAGACTCTCCAGTCGTGCCTGACACAACTAAACTATCCGACCCATTGGCAATTAAATACTCAATCAAATTTCTCGTTGCTTCAAAATCAATGTCCCCATGCTCATTAAAAGGAGTTACCATAGCCGTTACAACCTGTCCGAAATTCATCATTCTCCACATCCTATTCATTTTTTTAGTATAAAAAATAAAATAGAGGGTGGAGGGCAATTGTCAATGATGCCTGGGCGTAATTGCGTGACATCCGCCATAGGCTTTATCTGAACCCAGATAAATTGACGCAAAAAAGCAACAACGAGGGCTCGTTGTTGCAGTGAAATAATGGATTATTTCTTTGCATAAGATAGCCCTCCATATAGTTTCCTATATGACAATCCTGCACTTATTCAACGCAGAACCAGCTTCGAGATAATGAGTGTCTCTCCACTTCGGCAAATCCCCCTTTCTACAATCGTCACCGGATCTCATACTCCTCAGATTGTCTACTAATGGTTTTTGCGCCTCTATCCTTACTTCAAAGTTTCGAAATAAGTAATATTAAATTATTACTACCTTACACGGTATTCGGTATAATTGCAAGTTGAAAGTAAAAGAGCAGCATCATAAATTCTCATTCAACGCCTCATGGACACAGCTTACTACATCGATATCGGAAAATCGCTAGGGAAATCTATTTAAGCTCGGAGTGTCCGTCATCACTGCTTTCATAGCAAGGATTGTCTACAAAAACTAACTATTTATCACTAAAGTGTTGACAGTTACAGTGGGTCTATGGTAAATTTAGTTTGAATTCAAGATAATTGAATTCGAGATATTTAAACTTCATGTAATGAAAGAAGAGTAATACGATTAGAAATAACTCCAAAAAGGGTTGCTATAAGGATAGTAAATTTTTTTTGAATTAATTTACCTTGGATTCAAGGTATTTAAATTCAAAATAATCATAGGAGGAAACGTAATGAACCACTTAAAAGGAATGCACCATGTAACAGCGATTACAAGTAGTGCAGAGAAAAACTATGAATTTTTCACGTATGTATTAGGAATGCGTCTTGTGAAGAAAACAGTTAATCAAGATGACATTCAAACGTATCATTTATTCTTCGCAGATGATAAAGGCTCTGCCGGTACGGATATGACTTTTTTTGATTTCCCAGGTATTCCAAAAGGTACGCATGGAACAAATGAGATTTATAAAACAGCTTTCCGTGTACCGACAGATGCTGCACTTGAATACTGGGTAAAACGCTTTGATAAATATAAAGTGGGGAATAATGGTATTGAAGAAGTGTTTGGGAAGAAAACTATTTCCTTTGTGGACTTTGATGACCAACAATATATGTTAGTGTCTGATGAATTGAACAAGGGTGTTGCATCAGGTACACCTTGGCAGAATGGTCCAGTACCTTTGGAATTTGCGATTACAGGTTTAGGACCCATTCATATTCGCATCGAACAATTTGATTATTTGAAGGAAGTATTGGAAAAAGTAATGTTAATGCGTGAGATTGCACAAGAGGGCTTCCTGCATTTATTTGAAGTTGGTGAAGGTGGAAATGGTGCGCAAGTAATTGTGGAGCATAATACGACTTTACCAGCTGGTCGACAAGGTTTCGGTACAGTGCATCACGCGGCTTTCCGTGTGGAAGATACAAAAGTATTATATGAATGGATTGAGCGTCTGGAACAATTCGGTTTTGGTACTTCGGGCTATGTGGATCGTTTCTTTTTCGAATCATTATATGCGCGCGTAGCACAAGGCATCCTTTTTGAATGGGCAACAGATGGTCCAGGCTTTATGGGGGATGAACCTTATGAAACAGTAGGTGAAATCTTATCCTTACCGCCATTCCTTGAAGGAAAACGAGAGCAAATTGAGGCAATGGTGAGGCCGATCGACACAGTGCGTAGCACGCTTAAAATAGAAAAAGAGTACTTATAAGGAGGTGAAATAGAGGAAATGGGCTTTTTCAGTAAATTATTTGGAACGCAACAACAAGAGGAGGAAAAATCAATGACAAAATCAAATATAGGTATTATTTTAGGATCAACACGTGAGGGACGCGTAAGTCCACAAGTAGGGGCATGGGTAAAAGAATTAGCAGATAAACGTGGAGATGCAAATTACACGATTATCGATATCGCAGATTATAAATTACCACTTTTAGGTGAAGCAGGCGGCGACGCATCGGGTGCAGCAGCGTGGTCAGAAATCATTGCAAAACAAGACGGCTTCGTATTCATCGCTCAAGAATATAATCACTCGATCTCAGCTTCGCTGAAAAATGCGTTAGATTACTTACGTGAGGAATGGAATAACAAAGCAGCAGGTATCGTATCATACGGTTCAGTAGGTGGAGCTCGTGCAACGGAACATCTACGTGGTATTTTAAGTGAATTATCTGTAGCGCATGTTCGTGTACATCCGGCATTATCATTATTTACAGACTTTGAAAATGGTACAGACTTCAAACCAGCTGCTGTACAAGCAGATTCAGTAAACCAGATGTTAGACCAAGTTATTCCTTGGACAACTGCATTGAATACAGTACGTAAATAATTTTCAACTTAGATTAGCAGGGGCTCACCCCCTGCTAATCTAAGTTAAGCCTCCGGCGGATGTCACAGATTTTAAAGGGAGTTAAGGAGGGCAGCCTAAGTTCGCGACGTCCTGATAGGCAAATCGAACCCTACGCTGTTCGATTCGCAACGACTGCATGACCTACATCCTGTAGACCCCAAGCGCAATTCAAAATCTGGACGCAATTACGCCAAGGCGTAATTGATTGTATGTAAATCTCTTCAAATCACAAAATGTGCATAAGCACATTTTGTGACATTAATAAATAAATTCTGAGCAAAACTCTATTAAGTAGATTGAAGGTTTTGCTCAGAATTTATATCAGAAAGAGGAGGAAATAATAATGAAAAAACAAACAGCGGGTATTCACCATATTACAGCCATTGTCGGTCATCCACAGGAAAATATTGATTTTTATGCGGGAGTATTGGGCTTACGTTTAGTTAAGCAAACCGTGAACTTTGATGATCCTGGCACTTACCATCTCTATTTTGGCGATGGGGGAGGAAAGCCGGGAACAATTATTACATTTTTCCCTTGGGCAGATGCCTATCAAGGACAAATTGGAGACGGACAAGTTGGCGTGACAACGTATGTAGTACCAGTAGGATCTTTAGATTTTTGGGAAAACCGTCTAACTACATTTGCGATTCCATTTAAAAAAGCAGAGCGTTTTGGAGAACAAGTTATTCAATTTGATGATCCACATGGCTTGCATGTAGAACTTGTTGCACGTGCAGAAGGTGAACAAAATAACTGGACATTTGGCGGAGTAACACCAGAAGTCGCCATTAAAGGGTTCGGCGGTGCAACGCTGTACTCAAGCAAACCGGAAGAAACGGCTGAAACATTAACGAATGTAATGGGCCTTGAATTGGTTGGAACGGAAGGTGATTATACACGCTATCAAGCTCCAGCCGATATTGGTAATATTATAGACTTGAAAATGGTCACAGGTGTTCGTGGTTCAATGGGTGTTGGGACAGTTCACCATATTGCATGGCGTGCAAAAGATGATGCAGATCTTCTTGAATGGCAACAACATGCCGGTAATCATGACCAATATGTAACTGAAGTGAAGGATCGTAATTATTTCAATGCGCTGTATTTCCGTGAATCAGGCGAAATACTATTTGAAATTGCAACAGACCCACCAGGATTTGCACATGATGAAACACCTGAAACAATGGGGACACAGTTGATGTTACCTGAACAATATGAACAGCGTCGAGAGCAATTGATTAATTCGCTTATTCCAATTCAAGTGCGCCTAATCGATTAAATAAGGGGCTGAAGAAATTGATTTCAATCGATCCTCAAAAAAATAGTGAGCGGGATAATTATAAAATTCTCATTGGTTCTATCATTCCTAGACCTATTGCTTTTGTGACTACACAATCTGAGGATGGCATCGTTAATGGTGCGCCCTTTAGCTATTTTAATATAGTTTCATCCAACCCGCCGATGGTTTCTTTAGCTATCCAAAGACCAAGTGGGGAATTGAAAGATACTGCAAGAAATATTTATAGTAGTCGTGAATTCGTTGTGCATATTGTAGATGATGAAAATGTGGTGAAAATCAATAAAACCGCAGCCTCATTACCTGCAACTGAAAGTGAAATCGAATTGGCGAATCTAACACTTGTACAAAGTGAAAACGTAACTGTACCAGGAGTCAGGGAAGCGAAAGTTCGGATGGAATGCAGACTAGTACAATCCATTCCTTTCGGTGGAGATGGACCAGGTAGTGATTTGTTTATTGGAGAGGTTGTTCGGTTTCATGTGGATGAAGCAATTTATGAAGATGGACGAATTGACCCTAGAGGTTTAAATGCGGTTAGTCGCTTGGCAGGTGCCAATTACGCAAAGATTGGTGATATATTTTCTATCGAAAGACCGAAGTAGTGAAATAGTTTCTTGCGAGGTGATTAAATGAATGGAAAATGTGAAAATCAACCTTATTTGATGCTAATGAAAACAACCAAAGCAATTCAGGAGCGAATTAAGAGAGAAATGCTTACCAATAAGCTAAACATAACGGAGTTTTCTGTACTAGAGGTGCTTCATCTACAGGGGAAACAAACTGTTCAGCAGATTGGTAATAGCATACTCATTTCTAGTGGCTCTATGACTTATGTAATCGATAAATTAGAACATAAAGGATTATTAAATCGGAATGGATGTCCGAATGATCGACGAGTCACCCATGTGCTATTAACGGAAGATGGGACTCGCTTAATGGAGAAAATCATGCCTCCCCATCAAGATTTGGTTAATGATATGTTTGAGGCTTTAACTGAAGATGAGTCTGAAATGATGGTAAAGCTTTTGGGTAAAGTAAGTGAAAGAGTGTAGATATGATCTTTTGTTTGAAAGTATTTCAAATTCGAGATGAATGAGAAAAAGATGTATGCATGTGAAAAGCCCTCCCCTTTATTTGTATAGGGCAGGCTTTTTTTTAGTAGACGATATATGTAATCGGAAGTATTGAGAAGTCGTGTTTTTATAAGCTGAACTTATTACATTCAGCACCAATGCTAAGTTTTCTCCAAGCTAATAATTGAGGTTGGGTAGTCTTTCATCCCGACTGACGAACAATATGATCTGCTGCATATAGGCCTTGTACTCCATATACTTCACCCCCATATACTTTTCAGCTAAGGATATGCTTAGTAGCCTGTTCCTTATGAAAAAAAGTCTAGGACCTAGCTATTATAAGAGTCATTGCAATTCTTGTTAAACATGACGAGGTAGTGGACATTTAGGCGATTATTCGAGACGTAACGGTTAGAGAATATTATGAAGATCAGCTACCATATAATCCAATGACAACGGTTGTCAATAGAATTTCCTTTCCTAACTTCTCATATGAGGGGATTCAGGATGCATTTCCATAAACTCAATCCAATTTCCGTCGGGATCTACTATCCAAAATTGGGAGTTCAAAGCCACTCCTTGGGAAATTTCTACTTCTAAGGAGACTCCCTTTTTCTTCAATTGATCTGCCGTTTCTTGAATATTATCTACCTCGAAACAGATATGTTTTGTTCGCTCCCGAACTTCTTCGGTACCCCCATAAAATAATTCGATGAAACACCCGTCAGCTACCTTGACATATACAATCCACGGGTCGCCATTTGGTAGATTTAATTCAAACGCTTTCTTAAGACCAAGCTTATTGCAATAAAAATCCAATGAGCGCTCCATATCCACTACACTAAATCCTACATGACCAATTCCTTTAATCATCGTTCATCACTCCTATTGATATCTGCTTTCGCATCTTTTTAATAGTTCCTAAACTTCGTAATAAAACTAATAGGTACACTCGGTTGTAACGTTAGTCAGAATATTCTTCGTTATTAACTATACCATAGATTGAAAAGTCGTTTTGAATGATTGGTACTTTCTTTATAGAAAATATTAACCCCTTTGTAATCCACGTAGTGACTATGCAAAATTCAGAATCGGCTTTGATGCCCGAATCCCAAATAGTTCTATCATAATCTCTAAACTTTAAGTATAATGTATTCAAATCATATTTTGTTTAATTAAGTTAAATGTCTTTCATAAAAGTGTATAGGGGTGTATGTCAAATGAGAGAATACAGTTTATCTGAGAAATTAAATGAAAGTATTGTTGATGGAATTATTGAAGGGTATAGGGATTACTTGGATGTGAGGCGTCAAAAAGCTAGTGAATTAAAAGTGCACGGTGCTTATGCCTGGGTTAAGGGAAATCATATTGACCATTATGTTGCTTTGTCTTGTGAGGACAGCGGTGTTACTAGTACTTTGGCAAAGGCAGGTTTGACTTGGCAATATTTACAGTTCTCGGATAAAAATGAGAAGACGTTGTTTATTGTGAAAAATGTACGTTACTTTAATATAGAAGAGGTAGACAAAGGGAAAGACGCGAAAGGTCGCACGCGGGGAAGCAAAGCTTCATATATGAAGAATTTAATGGATATTAATAGTGGGGTTAAGTTTGATGAGATTCCTGCAAAGAGTTTCAATCAATCTGTACAATTAGAGCTATTAGAAGATTTCCAGCCTGTGACACTTGATGCGGAAGATACACAAGGTATGGATACACAGTTTGATAGGTTTTATATCGCGACCTATCAGATAGGGGAAGATCATCAAATTGGTGAAATTCGTTTGTGGATGCCTAATCCCGCTGATAATAAGGCATACTTAATAAGTGAGTTAACACCATATATTGGTCAAAAGTCTAGTCATCTATTTGAGATTGAGGAAGAACTAAAGTCAGTTCTGGCACAAACAATTGCAGCAGAAGGTGCGCTAGATGCAACTGCATTTGGTATTGTACTGGATGATGTTGAAGAACAAGAAAATTGAGTTTTTATAGAAAAGAGGTGCCTTCTTGTTTATTGGTAAAAGTTTAACCAATATCCGTATTCTAAATGATTTGAGTAGGGGGCGATTGGCGGAAAAAGTGGGTGTAACTGAACAGGCTATTTGGCAATATGAAAATGGTTATATGTCCCCTAAATTAGAAGTTGTGAATAAATTGAAGCTGACTTTTAAGGTGAAGGCTTCGTATTTTTATCGTGTAGATGTATTGGATAAAGTTGATTTTGAAAATATACAACTTCAGCATATAGCGTACCGTTCTGAGACAATAAACTCCTTAAGTAAAACGCAAAGCGAATTAATGCATATTCGCTTTTTAGATGGATTTATAAAAAAAGTGGAATCTAAAATAAGTTATCCATCCAATTTATTGTTGCAATTACGCAAGGAGACGCTTGAATATCTCCGACAAAATCCAAATGTTGATCGGGAAAATCAAATTAAATTCATAGCTAATTTAGCGCGCCAAACAATCGGATTACCCGAAAACTCCAACCAAAATATCCTTTTTTTATTGGAGAAGGCGGGTGCCTTCATTTTTGAAAAAGAAATTGGAGAAACCATTGATGCTTATAGTCTTTGGACAGAAGACGATAGGCCTTATATTATATTGGGAACGATAAAAAAATCGGCTGCTAGAAGAAACTTTGACTTGGCTCATGAATTAGGTCATTTATTATTGCATTATAAAGTTGAATTCAACATGCAAGATAGGAAATCGTATAGAGACTTGGAAGATGAGGCACATAGTTTTGCCTCTGAATTTCTGTTACCAGAAGAATTTAGAAAAGATTGTGAAGGCATCACTAAAGTTTCAAATCCGGATTCTTATATCGATCTCAAACAAAAATGGGAAGTTTCGTTACAGGCCATTGCAATGAGGGCATATAAATTGGGTCTAATGGAATATCAACAATATCGTTACTTTTTCATGTCCATTAACAAAAAGGGCTATAAAACGCTGGAACCACTTGATGACAAGATTTCAATTAGCCGCCCGATGAAGATAAAAAGTATACTACAGCTACTTTTTGAAAAAGGAATTTATTCTGTATCTAGTTTAACGGAAGAATTAAAAGTAGATATAGAATTTTTAACGATATTAACGGGGATAGAAAAGGAATTCTTTGATAAATATCGTCAAAATGAACAAAAAGTCTTTACGACTAGCGAACTGATTTTTAAACAATAACTCATTCAAACGTATTTGTTGTGAATTCTAGCTCTATTACCGCGGTAAATGAGAAAACAAACAAAACCACAAAGTGCAATCGGATTTTGAAATCCTTTTCACTTTGTGGTTTATTTTTGGTGAATGTTCCCCTTTTATAATGGACTATTTTATGCATTTTTAAAAATACAATTATGAGCCTGGTTCAACTTTGTTTCAAATAGTGAAACAAAGTGTCGAGTTGTTGTAACCACTGAAAAGGTGATCTATGATGATTTCAGAGACGAGGTGAATTTGATGAGTAAATATGAAGTTTCGACATTAAAAAAAGGACTTCAAATCTTAGATTTACTGCAAGAAGAAACATTTTTAACATTAACAGAAATCACAAAGGCTCTGGATCTAAATAAGACAACTGCTTTTCGGTTGCTGAGCACCCTTGAAGATATGAATTATATTATAAAAAAAGACAAGTATTATACATGGAATGATGAAAAGTTTCGAATGGATGGAAGTGAACAACCTATTGACTGGACTGTGTTACAAACACCTTACCAATTGGGCGTAAGTGAAGCAGAGGGTGTGTATATTGGGGTGCTTGAAGGAACTGATGTGGTTATGAAGCAAATGATGAAACCTCCTTTTAAAGAACCGCATCATCCCGAGATAGGAGATCGTTCTCCATCCCATATAAGTGCTCTTGGTAAAGTAATATTGGCGAACGTAGTGCCAACTGAACAACAAGAAGCATTTTCGAAGCTTTCATTTAATCAAGCCACTGATAATACATTTGTAGATATGGAAATGTTTTCACACCATTTGGAAGTGATTAAACAACAAGGTTTTGCTCTTGATGACGAAGAACGATTTAATGGGGTTCGTTGCATTGCTGCCCCAGTATTCCATGAAGATCGTGTAATCGCAGCAGTGGCAATTGCCGGGCCTATTGACAGAATGAAAAAGACCTTACTAAGAGGGCTGACGAATCAAGTGATAGCTGTCAGTAAAGAAATGACCAAGGAATTAAACATTCGGTATTAGGAATTGTATCGTCACATAGAAAATCATATCAGTACTAATTATAAATATCATTTAAATATGAAATGAGGAGAATCATAATGACGAAACAAACACAGCTTGGGAAATCAGGGATTTTTATTAATCCGATTGGACTTGGAACTAACGCGGTGGGGGGACACAATCTTTATCCTGATTTAGATGAAGAAGCAGGCAAAGAGCTTGTTCGAGTCGCGGTTGAAAATGGTGTAAACTTTATCGACACAGCTTATCTCTATGGCCCTGGAAGATCAGAGGAATTAGTTGGAGAAGCCATAAAGGAAACCGGGAAAAGAGATGATATTATTCTTGCAACGAAAGGGTCAATGAAATTTATTGGTCAGGAAATGCAAAATGACAATAGCCCATCTTTTTTGAAACAAGCAGTAGAAGATAGCTTGAAGCGCATGCAAACTGATTATATTGATTTATTCTATATACATTATCCAGATGGTGTTACACCGGGATACGAAGCTGTCGGGGCTTTAAAGGAATTAAAAGACCAAGGAAAAATCAGAGCGATTGGCTTATCGAATTTTTCGCTTGATCAGTTAAAAGAAGCGAATAGAGACGGTTATGTTGATGTCTATCAAGGAGAATATAATTTACTTCAGCGTGCAGCTGAAAAAGAATTACTTCCTTATACATCTGAGCAAAATATTTCATTTATTCCATTCTTCCCGCTCGCGTCAGGATTGTTAGCTGGAAAATATAATAAAGATATGAAATTTAATGATTTACGTGCCAATATGCCGCATCTACAGGGTGAAGAATTTGAAAGGAATCTGGGGAAAGTGGAACAACTTCGTGAAATTGCGAATGCAAAACAGGCTGAAGTGGCACATATTGTACTAGCTTGGTATTTGACACGTGATTCGATTGATGCCGTTATTCCTGGTGCTAAACGGGCAGATCAAGTGCTGAACAATCTAAAAACGTTAGACGTTCAATTAACAGAGAGCGAAATTGCAAAAATTGACGGTGTTTTTAGATAAAGATGACTGTACAAGGTTGGTTCCCAATTAAAAATTAATGAATACCTACATGAAATATTCTTTCCAAAAAGCATTTGCATTTCATGTCCCTCTACGAAAAGACAACTCGGTAATCATATTTGGCAAACATTCAGAACGTTATGCACTACAAAAGGAAATCGATTACGTAAATTACTCCTTATTATTAGGAATTTGGGTAGGACTACCAAACCTAGTGATAAGGAGTTTTTTACTTATTTTTACCGATGTTAACTACTAATAGAGCCGATCTATTAATCTTCTACTCCTTGTCGTTAAGAATAAATAGAAGACTATCATTCTTAATACTATTTGACAATGATAATCATTCTCGATACAATTCAATTGAGATGGATTCTCAATTGAGGAGTATACCGTAGGATAAATAACAGTGGATAGAAGTAATAATGAAAGGAATAGAAAAAATGAAGAAAAGAAAGCCGCTAGTAATTGGGCTCACATTGGGAAGACGCCAATTTAAAGCCGACGTTCCTGAACAACAGGTATCGTTGGAAGATGAATATGCGAGCAGTATTCAAGAACAAATTGAAATTGCCCAACAGGCAGAGCGTGCAAAAGTGGATTTTTTATTTAAGGCAGACTATGTAGTAGCTCATCCTACTTTTATGAAAAGAAGTAAGGGCATTGCGACAGATCCAATGTTGCTATTCAGTATTATTAGTCAAAGTACAAAGAAAATTGGACTTGTCACAACAGCCTCGACCTCTTTTGTTCCACCTTATTTATTGGCAAGACAATTACAGTCGTTGCAATGGTTGAGTGCTGGAAGAGCAGGATGGAATGTCGTGACCTCGATAGAAGGGTTTGAGAACTTTACCGATGAGGAGCGCCCAACATCGAAAGAACGTTATGAAAAAGCGGCGGAGTGCACGCAAGTAGTGAAGCGATTATGGACGAGTTATCCCTATGAAGAAATTACAGGGGAGCCTTCTGACAGTTCGATAGAAGAATTGAATCATAAAGGCTCTCACTTCACCGTGAAAGGCCCTTTAAATGTCATTTCTCATCCGAAAGGGATGCCGCCTTTATTTCAAGCAGGTGCTTCTGAAGAAGGAAGGGCGTTTGCCGCAGCGACTGCGGATGCTATTTTTGCAGCGACACCTGAATTATCAGTAGCTGTTGAACTAAGAGCAGACTTGAGGCGCCGTGCGGTGACAGAAGGACGTCAGATTGAGGATATACGCCTTTTACCTGGTTGTTATTTCTTTGTTGGAAGGACAAAGGAAGAGGCTGAAGAGATGCACCGTCAAGCCCATGCCCATATTACGATGGAACAAAAATATCGTGTGGCAGAGGAATTGCTATGTGTTTCTTTACGAGAATATGCTTTAACGGACGTGATTACTGAAGCGATTTTACCTACTCTTGATTCAACAACTCGCAGTCGAACGCATAGCGAATTGCTCTACCAATACATTGAAAAAAATCATCCGACTGTTGAGGCGATTTTGAATCGACCGGAAGTGATGCACTCTGCCCATTGGGTAGTCGTCGGAACAGTAGAAGAAGTAGTAGAGGAAATTGTTCGTTGGTACGAAGCAGAAGCACTAGATGGAATAATTGCAGTACCTGGAGGGGCAGACAGTTCCTTAACGTTATTTTTGGAGCAAGTGATTCCACAACTTACAGCGCGTGGCTTATTTCGAAAAGAGTACGAAGGGACAACATTGCGGGAACATTTAGGAATGGATTATTAATGTTTAAAGGAGAAGATGAATGATGAAAAAATGGATAGGTTTATTAGTATTTGGATTAATGGCGATTTTAGTACTTGCGGCATGTAATGATACAACGAAAGAAGCAGAGGTAGAAGTAGAAGTAGAAGCACCGCAGAATGAGGAGCAGGAGTCTGATGTTGCGGCAGAGAGTGAAACACAAAGTGGGACGAAAGAAATTACCTATTTAGGTGAAACATATACTGTGCCGGAAAAAGCAGCGCGTATTGTTATTACGGGTGCAATGGAGGCAATGGAAGATGCGACAGCATTGAATATAGAGCCAATAGGAGCCATCACACTTGCAGGAGAGTTTCCAGAAGTTTTTAAAGTAGCAATGGGAAAAGCGGAATCTATCGGTGAGAAACAACAGCCAAACTTTGAAAAAATCTTAGAATTACAACCTGATGTTATTTTGGGAACGACTAAATTCCCAGAGGAAGTGGTTCAAAAATTAGAACAAGTGGCGACTACAATTTTAGTGTCTCATATCTCAACAAATTGGCAAGACAATCTTATGCTGATGGCGCAATTAGGGGATAAGGAAGAAGAAGCGAAAGCCCTTTTAGCTCAATATGACAATGATATTGAATCTGTTAAGGAAACACTAGTGACAGAATTTGGTGATGATACAGTAATGGCAATTCGCATTCGAGGGGGAGAGATGTTCGTCTATCCACAAGATGTATTCTTTAACCCTTCTTTGTACAATGATTTTGGATTAGAAGTTCCAGAAGTCATCCAAAAAGCAAAAGCACAAGAAATGATCTCAGTTGAGCAATTAGCAGAAGTCAATCCAGATGTTCTCTTCATTCAAGTTCAACAAAGTGGAAACCAAGAGAATGAACAAGCTTATGATGTATTGAAAAAGAATCCAATCATACAAAATATCACTGCTTTTAAAGATGATCATGTCTATATCAATCTCGTCGATTCATTGCTAGAAGGAGGTACAGTCTTTAGTAAAACTGAGTTTTTAACAGCATTACAACAAAATGTATTACAGAAATAGAGGGAAGCCGCATGTCCATCATTCGACAGAATAAGATATTGTTAACTTTTTTCTTATTGAGTTTGTTTGCTATTACAATTGCATGTTCGACGATGTATGGCGCTACCCGTTACTCTGTTTCTACTATTTGGGAAACGTTTGTTCATTTCGATTCGACGAATATGGAACACTTAATCATTCGGACGTCAAGAATCCCTCGAGTGTTAGGGGCCTTATTAGTCGGAGCTTTTATCGCAATATCAGGTGCACTTATGCAAGGGATGACGAGGAACTACTTAGCTTCACCTGGCATTATGGGGGTTACGGATGGTTCGGTCTTTGTTATCACATTAACGATAATATTTTTGCCGAATCTCCAGCCTCTTACGCTTCTTATTTTTTCTTTTATAGGCTCAATAGTAGGCGTCACATTCGTTTTTGCTCTCGCCAAAATTATTCCAGGTGGAATGAGCCCTTTGTCGCTAGTCATTATTGGAACGATTTTAGGGATGTTTTTAAATGGTGTTTCTCAAGCTTTAGCTACTTATTTTCAAGTCTCGCAAAATATTAGCTTTTGGTACAATACGAGACTGCATCAAATTGACCCAACCATGATTCAGTGGTCTGTGCCTTTAGCCATCATTGGGCTTGTTCTTGCGCTATACGTTTCAAAGTCTGTTACTGCGATATCACTGGGAGATGAGGTTGCACAGGGTCTAGGTATTAACATAGGCGTGATGAAAGTATTGACGTTAGTGAGTGTAGCATTGTTGACAGGTGTATCCGTAGCTTTAGTCGGTAAAGTGACGTTCATAGGGTTAGTCATTCCCCATATTACCCGCTTTTTAGTTGGAGAGGACTATAAAAGAGTGATTCCATATGCCGGGTTGTTCGGCGCACTATTTTTTGCGTGGGCAGACGTAGTAAGCCGTGCGGTTAATCCGCCTTTCGAAACACCAGTTGGCGTCATTACAGCACTTGTAGGCGTCCCTTATTTCCTTTATCTCATTCGAATAAAGGGAGGGAAACAGCATGTCTAATCGAAAGCTAAGTACTCGTTTTTATATAGTAGGAATTGCTGGACTCGTTTTTGCGTTAGTAATTTTCTATTTCAGTTTAACGAGTGGTACGTATCCTTTGACCACACGCGAAACGTTCCGAACGTTGTTTGGCATAGATCATATACCTAATCATGAACTCGTTATCTTTAGTTTTAGAATGCCTAGAATTGTAATTGGTGTGTTAGTCGGTTTAACACTTGGAATTGTGGGAGCCGTATTACAAGGAGTGACTAAAAATAATTTAGCTGACCCAGGGATTTTAGGTATTCAGTCTGCTGTCGGACTCGCGGTGGTGCTTTATATGTTCGTCATCCAAGGCAATATGAAGGAGATGTCGAGTCTAGCGATTGTCGGTATGTCTGTATGGGGTTGGATTGGTGGAATGGTTGCAGCATTGTTACTTTTTGTGCTTGCAAGTTATCGTGGGGAGCTCGATCCGAAACGTTTAATCTTAGTAGGAATTGCATTGAATTCTGGCTTTGGTGCACTAACTCTTTTCATTTCACTAAAGATGAATCCCCAAGACTTTGAGATGGCGACAGTCTGGTTATCGGGAAGTATTTATAGCGCTTCTTGGCAGCAGGTATTGTCTATGTTGCCATGGGTAATAGTTGTTATTCCCTATCTAATTTGGAAAGCCTCCATTCTGAATGTTTTACAGCTACACGAAGTGACGGTTGCGGGTTTAGGGATTCGGGCAAACCGACAACGTGTGCTGCTATTAGTTGGAGCAGTTGGTTTAATTAGTGCGAGTGTGATTGTTTCGGGGAGTATTGCATTTGTCGGATTACTGGCTCCGCATATTTCGAGAAGATTAGTAGGTATTCATCATCAACATATTATTCCGATGAGTGGGATTGTCGGTGTCATTCTCGTGTTAACAGGAGATTGGATTGGTAAGACAATATTTGCGCCTGCAGAATTGCCAGTCGGGATTGTCATTTCTATTATAGGCGTGCCCTATTTCATTTATTTGTTAATCCGCAACAGTCGCAAAGTCGCAGGATAAAGAATCGAGGGAAGCTATGCGTTATACACATGTTGTGAAAACAATCTGTCATCCTTTGGGAGGGGCGGACTATCGAATAACGATTTCAATACCAAAGGAGCCAGCGCCGAAAGAAGGCCATCCTGTGTTTTACGTGTTAGATGGAAATGCTTATGGTAATCTTTTTGAAAATATTGTTGCATTGCAATCGGGGCGTACTGAAAAAACAGATGTACCTTTGGCAGTCATTGTGTCGGTTGGTTATGAAGATGAAGAAGATTTCCCTGCTCTACGTATGTATGACTTCACACCACCAAGTGATGTCATCAACTTACCGGAACATCCTTCTGTCGAACCTTGGCCAGCTTTCGGAGGAGCGGAGCATTTTTTAGAAGTCATAACAGAAGTGAAAGAGATGGTTCGACAAATAGTTGATGTAGATGATGCGCGTCAACTTATTTTTGGACATTCATTAGGAGGACTATTTCTCGTTCACACGCTCGTACGAGAACCACAATTATTTTCACATTATTATATTTGTAGCCCATCTCTCTGGTGGAATGAAGAACAAGTATTACAAGAAGCTTTACAAATTACACAATTAAACTGTGTGATTTTTATTGCGGTGGAGCAGGAGCTAAAGTATCAGATGTACAATAATGCACAGTCCTTATATTGTCGTTTGAGCTCATTACCTTTACAAGCCGTACAATTTTATTCATCACCAGTTGAAAATCATATGTCAATCGTTCCGACGAGTATTAGCCAAGCATTGCGATTTTTAATGGCTAGTAAGCCTTTATAAGTCATGGCATCAGTTATTTCATCATGGCAGTTAACTTTATGAAGATTGGCCACTAACACATTGTTAAATAAAACCCAATATATGTCGATAAGAACAAGTAAGAAGCAAAAAGGACGGTGTTGGGCAATGAAAGTGTTTAGTGGATTAAAAGTAAGTCTAGTCACAAAAACTTTTTCACCACAAATCAGCCATAAAGCAAATGATGAAAACACAGGGAAACCTGGCAAAAAAGATTCTATTTTCATTAGCGAAGAGGCGCGAGCGCGGCTAGGCAATTGGCAGGAAAGGTCTGCCTCTATGATCAAAAGCTTAATGGAAAAACAGCAGAAGGTGCAAGAGGCGAAAAGTAATTTGATAGAACGTACATTGGAAGCTGGGGAAGAACTTTCGACGATTAAAGAGCAGCTGGGAGTATTCGATGAACAAATTGCCGAAATCCAGGGACAAATCGCGACAATAGAAGCACAGAAACGCGAGAGAGAACAGCGTGAACAAGAAGAAAAGCAACAAGCTGCTGCCAAAACACAAGAAAAGTCTGAAGCTGTACAATTGACGTCTCTTCTGCAATTTGTCCAATCCCTTGATCAAATTAGCGCACTAAAACAAGTGAAAGTACCCATCGAAAACGCGCATCGCCGCCTCAAAACAGAAATGAAAAATGACGTGGGGCGCGGGACATTTATAGAGAGTAAGGCAAAGAAAATTGAGGAACTTGCCGAGCGTATGAGAAACCTCGACAGTGAGATGAACAACCAAATTAGAAAAGCGAAAGAATCTTCTAATGAAATGAATGAGAAAGTTTCTGCTGAAGAAGAGAGCAAAGAGGTAGTAAGTGAATCGCTTGAGAACTAGATCATGTATTAAGGCGCCAGTCTCTTGTTTGAGAGACTAGCACCTTTTTTCTTTGTTAATCATTCCTAGTTTAAGCTATCCAAAGTTTCTATAATATATGTTGCTGTATCCATCATCTGCTGATTATTTGTTATGGAAGATTCACCATCGCCCTTTTGATGACCATAATCTCCAAAGCCTCCATGATTGCCACCTGTTATTTCTATAAATTCTGCGTCACTTGGCATCACATTTTTAGCATCTTTTACTTTGTTTAAATCTGCAACTTGATCATTACTCCCCCATAATGATAGGACTTTTATAGGTTGATTACTAAGATTTGTTTTACTTTGGGGATAGGAGGCTAACAACACTAACCCTTTTATTTCTTCATTTTTAAGTGCATAATCTGCTGCCATAACCCCCCCTAAAGAATGTCCTCCTATCACCCAATTGTCAATATCCTTCTGCTCACTGATTATACGATCTGCTCGATTAGGTGATAAAATGGCTAAGTTAAAGTTCATTTTAGCAATAATAACGGTATAGCCACTGGAGGCGATTTCTTTCGCTAAAGTGGCATATGCTGAGGCCTCTACCTTTGCTCCCGGATAGAAAATAAATCCTGTGTTTTTAGCATCGGATACAGGTTCAAATACAATGTCTCCGTTTTCTTCAACTGTGACTAGAGAGTCAGATTTCAAACTATCCAAAGCTAACGAACTGGCCTTATAGTACGAGCTTACATAAATCAGAAATCCCGCCACTAATAGGATTAGAAAAAGAGCGATTCCAGTAAAAATTTTAAACTTCAAAGATTTCTTTTGTTTCATTGCCTATCTTCCCCAATCTTGAATAATGTATGCATATTTTTCCCTTCGGTTAGTGGTTAAAAGTATAAAAGAGGTGTATGTGAAAAGCAACCTTCCTAATTTAATAGATCTATTTTCGGCTTTATCCATTATAATTAGATTCATTAGATTTTTTGAATTAATTATTTTGAAATAAGGTGATGAGGGAGGGCTTTATCATGTTAATAAAACCAAAAGCACTAAAAGCAGGAGACAAAGTGGCGACGATTAGTTTATCTTGGGGCGGAGCTGGGGAACCCGAATTAAAATGGCGCTATGAACAAGGGATAGAGAGGCTCAGAACCGTTTTTCATTTGGAAGTTGTTGCAATGCCGAACAGTTTAAAAGGCGCCGATTTTTTATATGACAATCCCAAGGCGCGTGCGAAAGATTTAATGGATGCATTCAAAGACCCTTCGATTAAAGGAATCATTTCAAATATTGGAGGAAGCGACAGCATTCGTCTGTTGCCGTATATTGATTTTGACGTCATTCGCGATAATCCGAAAATATTTATTGGCTATTCAGACTCGACAATCACACATTTGTTTTGCCATAAAGCAGGGATTACGTCCTTCTATGGACCATCGATTCTTGTAGACTTCGCTGAAAATGTGGAAATGCATGCGTATACAGTAGAAGCATTGAAAAAAGCTCTATTTGCAAATGAAGCAATAGGTGAAGTAAAGCCAGCTACAGAGTGGACTAGTGAGCGTGTAGAATGGATTATTGAAAATAAAAATAGACAACGAACAATGAATGCGAATAAGGGATATGAGCTGCTGCAAGGAACAGGAGTTGTTCAGGGAAGATTAATCGGAGGCTGTATTGAAGTACTAGAGTTTGCGAAAGGAACATCACTCTGGCCGAACGAATCGTATTGGGAAGACAGTATTTTATTTTTTGAAACATCAGAAGATACACCTGAGCCAGGGCTAGTCGAATATTGGTTGAGAAACTATGGCTCGCAAGGAATTTTACAAAAGGCAAAAGGTATTGTATTTGGAAAACCTCTTCAGGAAAAATATTATGAGGAATACAAAGCTTCTATCGTAAAGATTATGAAGGAATTGGATCTGACTTCGCTACCTATCCTGTATAACTTGAACTTTGGTCATACAGAGCCAAAGTTTGTGCTGCCATATGGAGCAATGGCCGAAATAGATTGTAGGAATGGTACATTTTCTATTTTAGAAAGTGGTGTGGAATAATATATTCGAGTAACAGTGAACGAAAAAAATAGGGGATTTCTGTGCAAGAAACAACTATGTTGCACAGAAATCCCCTATTAAGTTAAATTAAACTTTTCACAACTTTCGACATCGTTCCGCCGTCTGTTTTTCCAGCAAGCAATGGTTTTGCGATTTTCATAGCGTCCCCCATATTCATGCCTTTGGCAACTCCTGCCTCCGTCAACATCGCTACAATTTCTTCCTCGCTAAGTTGTGCTGGCAAGAATTGTTTAAGAAGAACTAGTTTAGCTTCTTCTTGTGCAATTAAGTCTTCACGCTGTGCTGTTTGTGCGCCTTCCAATGCTTGATGAGTCTGTTTGATTTCACGATTTACGATGGCAACTTCCTCTTCAGTTGAAAGAGCTGAACCTTTTTCCTTTTCCGCACTATCCAATCCTGCTTTCAATAATGTTAGTACACCTTTTGAAAGCACATCTTTTTCTCGCATAGCATTCTTTAACTGTTCGAATACGGTTGTTTTTAACATGTTTGAATCTCCTCCCATTGGTAGTTAAAAGTATAAAAGAGCTGTAGGTGAAAAGCAATAAATGAAGGTTGGATAGCTATGCGAATTCATAATTGTACGGAGCCTCACATAAATAATACTGTATCTTAGGGAATTAACTTGTGGGTACAGGAGGCAGGAGTCGTTATGAGAAACAATAATGATGGAGAATCAGGCTCTTCCGTGGATCTAAACAGAACTAGTTCAAACGTGAGGGCTAATGAAATGCATTCACAGACTGTAGGTGAAAGAGGTCCTGTATTGGAGCAGGACACTATTTTGCATGAAACATTGGAGACCTTTATCCATACAAAAATTTTAGAAAGACCTGTGCATGTGAAGGGCTTTGGTGCTTTCGGTTACTTTGAAACCGTGTACTCTATGGCGAAATACACAAAGCTTAGCTTTTTACAAAATCCTGGGCAGCAGGTTCCAGTCACGGTAAGGTTTTCGCTTGCGGTAAGCAATAAAGGCACTCCAGATACCTCGCGAAATGTACGTGGATTTTCTACTAAATTTTATACTGAAGAGGGTATTTTTGATTTAGTTTGTAACCATATCCCAGTATTTTTAGTACGGGACGCCATGCGTTTTCCAGAGGCCATTCAGGCTTTGTTACCCTCGCCGGTAAATAACTTGCTGGATCCCGAACGTTTCTGGAGATTCATAGCGAGAGCGCCAGAGGCCACCCATTTTGTTGTTCGACTTTACTCGGATGCTGGGACAGTGAAAAGCTTTCGCCATATGCCAGGCTATAGTGTGAATACCTATGTTTGGCGGAATGGGCAAGATGTTCGCAGTTATGTGAAATATCACTGGATACCTGAAGCTGGGGTGCAGTATATAGACAGTCAAGAAGCCTCCCGATGGAATGGCGAGAATCCAGATATCGCGGGTCAGGATTTGTATGATGCTCTAGCAGAGGGGAAACCTGTTGTCTATGGGCTTTATGTGCAGCTGATGAATCCAGAAGACGAAGCCACTCTTTCCTATGATCCATTGGATGATACAAAGGTTTGGGATGAACGGCAGTACCCTCTTCTACCAGTTGGTCGCCTGATATTGAACCGAAACCCGGATAACTATATGGAGCAAGTGGAGAAAGTGGCGTTTTCACCGTCCAATCTTTTGGATGGAGTCGAACTATCAGATGATAAAATGCTACAGGGGCGTGCCAATATTTACTGGGATTCTCAGCGCCGACGGCTGGGACCAGATTTTCGTAAAATACCGATCAATCATCAGCAAGATTGGTCGCCAGCTTCTCTTGTAACAAGTGGCGAAGGTAGATATGTGGAGGGGCATCTTGTGCGTTCCGATTTGCCAAAGCAGGATGATTTCGCGCAGGCAGGGCAATTTTATCGTGCTCTTCCCCCTGTACAGCAAGACCATCTAGTCAGTAATCTTGCTGCTGATCTTGCTGGCATATCCCGTGGAACGCAACGCATTGTTTTGACATATTTGTATAATGCGTCGCCGGAAATGTGGGAGCGGGTTGTCCGGGAAATTGACGTGCAGATGCAGGGGTAATCTGATGACCGGTAAAGCGTATAAGTTTTTAAAATCGTACCTAGCTATGTAAAGAAGTGAATTCAATATTTGATATAAAACTCCTATTAGAAAAAGCCGCTCAACCTGATTGCTAGGTCTGAGGGCTATTTTCTTTAGTGCTGTACCAGGTTGTCGGAATTAGCAAGAGTGACAGAGATGGCTAAAACCAAAGTCTGTGCTACCCTGCTTAACAAAACAACCATATGCAGCTGATTGAGCAGACTTACACCATGATTACGCCAAATCTTTAATGACAACCTTCGTATAAGCTCCACCTTGGGCACGATTCTGGACGGTAATGCAGCCATGATGCCTTTTAACGATCATTTGTGCGATATACAAACCCAACCCAAAGTTAGAATCTTCGCCTGACCTCGAGGTATCCCCTCGATAAAACCTTGTAAAAACATTTTCGGTCTCCTCCTGATGAAAACCTGGACCATTATCCATTATTTCGAAACAGATTTTGTTGTGTTCTTTTGTGATTGTCCACTCAATTACGCCATTGTTTGGACAATAGCGAATACTATTTGTCATAATATTATCCAACACTTGAGAAACTCGATAAGGATCTATACTTATTTCTATTCCTACCTCATCTGCCAAAGTAAAAGTGCTTTTTAAAGAAATGTTTTTCTTTGCACAAAGCATGGTATACTCTTCTGTTTTATGTTCAATGAACTCAGCGATATCAACAACTTGTGGTTCCATGATAAAATTTTGGCGGCCAATCGCTGATACTTCATTCAGTTGATCGATTAAACGAATAGAGCGTTGAGTACTTGAGAAAATGGTTTGCAAATAGCGATCAAGACGTTCAGGGTTCTTTGCTCCTCCATCTATTAATCCTTCTACATGTCCATGAATAATCGTTAATGGCGTTCGTAGATCATGGGCAATTGCTGCTACCATTTCTTTTCGTTCCTCTTCCAATTGCCATTGCCTTAATAGCGAGTCCTTCAGAGCCATTCTCATATCCTCAAAGGCTCTTACCAATTGGTTTAATTCCTTAGTGTTCTTGGACTCGATCAATTGAAAGTCTAGATCATGATTTTGGATTTTCCTAGCTCCTACCATCAGGTTCTTAAATGGTTGCTCGATTTTTTTACTAAATCTTTTTCCAACCAAATAGGAAAATAAATAGAAGTAAACAAACGGACTCACAAGGAAAATGAATCCAGTCACAATAGGTAGACCTTGTGAGTTCGGGTTAGAGGCTGCTACGCTAAGTTTATAGCGAAAACCAATGGCCCCGATTTGCTCACCTTGCTCATTGAATGTAGGGTAATATTTCACGATACTCTTTTTATCATAAAGATTTGTATTGAAACTATTTAATAGCTCTTTTTGGCTTTTCACATAGCGCTCGGAAATCGAACCAAAAAGGATATTGCCGTTTTTATCTACGACTTGGTAGTCGATTCCTTCTAACGGGATTTCCTTTTCTAGCTCTTTTTTTCTATCAACCGTCACAAACTTTCCCTTATTTTCTTCAATCGATTTCAAAATACCAGGTATTTGTTTTTCATAGTAATTGGCAGGGTTCATCCGATTCATTTGTAAAAGAAAGATCGTAGCTATGATTACCCATGTAATGATCGTTGCAACAGCACTGAATAGTAAGATGAGATAAAATGATGAGGTAATCTGCTTGCGGATAGGCTGTTCTACTTTCCCCATTTATATCCCACTCCCCATACAGTCGAAATATAGGTTGGATTCGGTTCATATTTTGCCAGCTTAGCCCTAATCTTTTTTACATGTTCCGTAATGGTTGAAGAATCTCCTTCTGCTTCATATCCCCATAACTTCTCATAAATCTGTTCTCGAGAAAATACTTGGCCAGGATGAAGGGCAAGAAATTCAATGATGTCAAATTCCTTAGTTGTAAAAGAGATTTCTTGATTTTGATAATAAATTTCACGGCCATCTATATCGATTATTAAATGACCAAAATATAAATGTTTTCTCGTTAATCCATGTTGCCGATGCTCGCGTCGTAAGTGGGCGATGACACGCGCATGCAATTCTTTCATGCTAAAGGGTTTGACTAAATAATCGTCGCCACCAACAAATAACCCTTTTATCCGATCTGCTTCGCTTGCTCTTGCACTTAAAAAAATGATTGGACACGTCATACTTTTTCTCATCATTTCACAAAGCTCAAATCCATTCATACCAGGCATCATGACATCTAAAATGACAAGATTGGGCTTATGCACCAGAGAATCTAGCGCTTGGTTACTATTGTATGCAGTTATGACATGGTATCCTTGATCTTCGAGAAAGTCTTTCATAAATCCGACGATATCTTCCTCATCATCGACAATTAAAATTGTCTTGTTCAATGATCACTCACCCCATCCACTGTTTTCGAGTCCATATTCCTACATTCATTATATGGCTTATTACGAATAAGAAAAGTAAGCTAACATAGAAACCATATTGGCCAGAGTTTCCTAGAACGTTGAAAATAGAATCTGAAATAATTATAAAGTAGATAAATTGATCAGAAATATATATCCCACCTATTAGGCAAGCAACTGTACCCATATACGCCATAATTGGGTTTGGCATCACAATACTCATAAAGGCGCTTATGCCAATTACACATAAGAAAACAACATATGTCATTCCATAAAACTTAAGCGTGTAAAGCAGTCCTTCGAATAAATTCAACGATTCAGTGTTCAAAAAGGTCGTTTCATTCACATGAGGCATCATAATTTGACCGAAAATAGTAGCGATTAGCCATGTAAGAAACGTAAGTGCTAAAAAAAGACTTGCTTGCACAAGCCATTTTGCTAGAAACAGCTTCACTCTTTTTTGTGGCCGTATTAAGAAGAGACGCAGGGCTCCCGAATGATATTCACCATTAAAGCTATCAACAACAAACATTGGGATTAAAATAAAGTTGATAAGCAGTCCTAGTTCTCTTAGAAAAAACGGAGCAGTGTTGATTGAATTTAACTGGACAGAATGATCTGCATCATAAAAACTAACCCCGCCGACTAAATAGATAAAGAGACATTGTAGTACTATCATAAAGAAATAAATACCTATTCCAATGCTCGTTTTTTTACGCTTAAATGTTCGTTCGTATTCACTCAATAGAAGGCTCTTCATTTGATATAGGCTCCTTATATAAAAGTATCGTTTTTTCTTCTTGTACTTAAAATCATTAATGATTGAAACAGGACAATATAACAACCTAGCACGAGTAGTATCCAACCCAGTAAACTAGATGATTCCGCTAGCATGAACGTCAAGCCTTGCCATTGCACCATCGGAAGTGAGGTGAAATATAGTTTCAGTAAAATCTCATTAGGCACTAATTGTCCAAATAGCCCGATGACAGTTGGATAGGCAATACTGATGAATAAAAATCCAATGCCAATTCCAAGTGTTGTCGTTGTCGTATGGCTGATGATTGCGATGAAAAACAGTACACTGCTCATTGCTACTAATGTCAGAAACGCTAAGCCGTAAAACTTCAGATTATAAATGAACCCCTCCACTACGGTCGTATCACTTTGATGATAAAATTGTGGGTATGTCTCAGAGCTTGAAAACATCATAGATCCCACGCCATAGCAAATAATAAAGTAGGCCAATAGATATAGAAAAATAAAACTCATTACTACGAAAAATTTTGCGAAGATGATTTGTCGAAAAGAATGAGTTCGAATCAGTACCATTCGCAATTGTCCTGATCGATATTCATCTGTAACGACCATCGTAGTAATAACGAGTACGACAAGATTAAAGGCTGTCATTAACATCTCTGCAAGTCCGAGTACCGGGAAATTCCCCATGACGGTATATTGAGGGAAATCAAGCGTGACAGTGGTATTTTGATGTAAACAATATTTTGCCGCTGCATAAACCATGGCTGGAATAGCCGCAAACAGTAGCCATATGGCTTTTCGTTTCCATAATCGTTCCCATTCACTCGCGATTAGCTTGTTCATGTTGACATCAACTCGATAAATACTTCTTCAAGATTTTGCTGATTGTCCAATTCCCCTGACCACACTAATTTACCTTCCCGAATCATAACAATTTGATTACACATTTTTTGCATTTCATCGAGAAGATGGCTGGATAATAGAATGGTCTTATCGTATTTGTTCTTTAACGTAAGAATTAGTTCGCGTAATTCCCGCATTCCCATCGGGTCAAGACCGTTTGCAGGTTCATCTAGAATAAGCAGTGCAGGATCTCCTAATAATGCTTGGGCAATCCCTAGTCGCTGCTTCATTCCTAATGAATAGGTTTTGACTTTTTCATCTGCACGGTCTTCAAGTCCAACAATTTGTAAAACCTCTACTACTTTCGCATCTTCAGCAATTTTTGGAATAGTGTCATGTAGTCTCACTAAATTTTTTAAATTCTCTCTCCCTGTCATATAAGGAAAAAAGATTGGTGACTCAACAATCGCCCCGACATTCTTTAAAGCGGATGCTCGATTTTTAACGACACTTTGTTCATTGATGAAAATATCCCCAGACGTTGGTCGAATGAGTCCAGTCAGCATACGAATAATCGTGGTTTTTCCCGCTCCGTTAGGGCCCAGTAATCCGCAAATCGTACCTTTCTCTATTTGAATAGAAACATCGTGAACTAAATACTTCCCTCTCACTTTTTTCGAAACGGCTTGTAAATCTAACATGTTTTTCATCGTCTACATCCCTCCATATGAAGAGAATAAAGTAAAAGTATAAAGACTTTATAAAGATTCAAATAGATATGTTGAAATTAAGAAGCCTACTAACGATGCTTCGGCTATCCCAGTAAGGCGCATTCGCTGGATAGGAAGTGAAAATCATAACTTCAACATATGTAGTAAACAGTGATCAACTCGTTTCGAAGATTTTAGGTGAATTAAAAGGAAGCGATCTACTGTTTGTCGAATGTATATCCTTATAAGAGTCTTGGAGGTTTTAGACATGAGTATTGATGCATTAGTACTTAACAAAAAAAGTTGGGATGAGGTCGCGCCTCGATTTTTCGGACGCAATCCTCTTCCGGAGTATGGACCGCTTGCTCCTCGGGAAGAAGAGTTGAATTTATTGGGCAACGTGGAGGGCGCCAAAGTGTTGGATATCGGTTGTGGGAGCGGCCATTCCTTGCAATACATGGACCAACGGAGTGCTGGAGAACTTTGGGGAGTGGATCTTTCGCAGACGCAGATTGAAACGGCAAGGGAGCTGTTGAATTCGTGTAAATCTCCTATCCATTTATTTGAATCCCCAATGGAGAAAAATCCGGGTTTGCCCAAGGGGTACTTTGATATTGTTTACTCGATTTATGCGTTAGGCTGGACGACCGATTTACGTCAAACGATTGAAAATATCCATCAATATTTAAAACCAGGCGGCATTTTCGTGTTCAGTTGGGAGCATCCGTTATTCAGCCGGGCCGAGCTTGCAGAGAGGGAGCTTCGTTTCCATAAATCCTATCATGAAGAAGGTTCCTATTACCATGAAGCCTGGCATGAACCTGTCATCATGCAACAATACAAAGTGAGTACATATATCAATACATTAATAGAATGTGGATTCCAAATTGAGAAGGTTATCGAGGAAGTTTCTTTGTCGGAGGAAGACAAGGAAAAGCATACGAATAGCTGGTATTCCTATGAAAAAGCGAAGATGATGCCGACAACATTAATTATAAAATGTAAAAAATGTTGAGAATGGACTTAAGGATTGAGGAATTATGACTAAAGTGAAAGAAAGTATAGAGTGTTGGATTTTTAATCAAGTAACCCGGAAAATTTTGTTGTTGCATGTACCTATTTCAAAAGACTCAAGTGTATCATTTTGGCAACCTATAACAGGCGGCATTGAGGAAAAAGAATCTCCGCTAGAAGCTTGTGTTAGGGAAGTGGCTGAAGAAACTGGTTTGATTATAAATGAGCAAAATTTAATAGGTTGGAAAGAAATAATTCATGTGAATCTACCGACTTTAAATATAAAAAAGAATCTGTTTTTAGGAATAATCAATGATAGTGAGATAATTATTTCAGGGGAACATGATGAATATAAATGGGTTTCACCCAAAAGTGTTTTAGGCAGTTTGTATTGGGATAGTAATAGGGAAACTTGGGGAAATATACAGACACTTATTCATAATAAGGATTGAACGTGTGTTCGCTCCATGTTATAATTGATTAAATAATCTGAAATCAATTATTGGAGGTGTTTTGTGAAATGGTTGTTGCATGGGTAAAAGAGGAAGTAACGCAATATGGCGGACCAGGATGGTCTGTGGAAAAAAGTTATTGGGGACCTATTTGAAGACTTTTTACTATTTTTTGTACCAGAATTACATGCGCAGGTTGATTTTAGTGTGGAGCCAGATTTTCTTGACAAGGAATTGTTTCAAGAAGTTGTGGATCAGAAAAAAGGCAGGCGTTTTGCCGACCAATTGGCAAAAGTTCGCCTGAGAAATGGAAAAGAGCAATGGATTCTTATTCATATTGAAGTGCAAAGTAAAAATGAAACAGATTTTCCTGAACGAATGTTTCAATACTTTTATCGAATCTATGATCGCCACCAAGAGAAAATTGTAGCCATTGCTGTTCATACAGCCCCTAATCGAAGCGCTATACCCGAACTTTTTGAGTACGATTATTTTGGCACACAGCTACATTATTCATATAGAAATTATCGAACAGATGCTTATCTGGATAAGGAATTGGAACAATCCGATAATATTTTTAGTAAAATCGTCTTAGCGGCAAAAGCATTGCATCAAACAAAAGACGAAGATCATCAACGTTATTTGTTCAAAAGAAAGCTAATGTGTGAACTTATCCGTACTGAAAGTTACCCGCGCACCGCAGTTCAAGCCGTTTTTCATTTCATTGATTACTTGTTACACTTACCAGAAGTGTATACAAAACGATTATCGGAAGAAATTCGACCAATGATTAGAAAGGAGACGGAGCTAATGGAGTTGTACAATAAAGAAAATGCTTCCCCGACAATTATGAATGCGTTTGATTTGGAGTTGGAGAAGGGGATAGAACAAGGAATAAAACAAGGTTTAAAACAAGTCGTTGTTGAGATGCTAAAAGAAGGAGCGTCCATCGACTTTATTACCAAGGTGACACATCTGGGAGAAGATGAGATTGAAAAACTAAGAAAAATGCTGCAGTAAAGGGCTCAGGTAGTTATGATATTGCGAAACTATAATAGGTAATCTGGAAGTTGAAAAGACAGCTATGGATTAAAGGCGCTTGAGAATTTATTCAAGCGTTTTTTTGTTGCTTGGCAAATTATACAATCTCGTACTGTGGAAATGATAAAAATCGTCCTGCTGCCACTTTAAATATTGTCAATGTGATAAAAGAAGATAGTGTGAGTTATATTATTTGTGCAAGTACTTTAGGAATCTATGATAAAGTAGTGGGCAAGTTTGGTGAATAGAATGCGAGTACGAATCATCATAGAAGGGAATGTTAAAGATTTGAAAAGTAAAGAAGTCGTTGAAATGTTTGATCTATCAATTGATACCCTACGTTATTATGAGCGAGTCGGTGTTATTCCACCGGTTGGTCGAGATAAAAATGGATATCGAAACTACACAAAGGGAGATTTGAATTGGATTTTTTTAGCGAAGAGCTTACGTCGTGCGGGCTTATCTGTGGAATCTCTTATTAAATTTGCCACACTTGCACAAATGCATAAGGACAGTGATGTGAAAAAAGGTCAAAAGAAAATATTACATGATCAATTGCAAGAAATTGACGAGAAGCTAAAAGAGATGAATGAAGTTCGTGATTTACTGCAATATAAAATTGATACGTATGATGAACATATTGCACAGTTTCAATCAGGTGAACGAACAGAAGAGACAGCTGAAGAGCTTTGGAACATAAAAGACTTTAAAAAGAAATAAAAAACACTTGCTATGGAGTTCACTTCATAGTTTAAAGTAGCAAGTGTAAGTAACGTAAATAACGAGTAAATGGGGGAAGTTAACATGCAGACAGTCAAAATGAACAATGGTGTAGAGATTCCTATCTTAGGTTTCGGAACTTTTCAAATTACTGACCCACAAGAAGCAGAGCAAGCGGTTATAAATGCGATTCAGGCGGGTTATCGTCATATCGATACAGCTCAGTCGTATATGAATGAAGAAGCCGTTGGTCGTGGTATTGCGAATTCAGGTGTATTGCGTGAAGAAATTTTTGTTACGACTAAAATTTGGGTAGAAAATGTTTCTTATAAAGGTGTGAAATCTTCCTTCCAACGTTCTCTTGATCGTTTAGGGCTTGATTATGTTGATATGCTTTTACTCCATCAACCGTATAATGACGTTTATGGTGCTTGGCGTGCAATGGAGGAACTCCAAGAGGAAGGCAAGGTTCGTGCGATTGGTGTATCCAATTTCGCTGTGGATCGTGCAGTTGATTTAGCAGAGTTTAATAAAGTGACTCCCCAAATGAACCAAATTGAAATCAGTCCATTTCATCAACAAACAAAAAATATTGCAGCACTAAAAGAAGAAGGCATTGTACCGGAAGCATGGGCACCATTTGCTGAAGGGAAAAATGACATTTTCAATAACGAAATACTTACTGAAATCGGTAAGAAATATAATAAATCAGTTGCTCAAGTAATTGTTCGTTGGCTTGTCGAACAGGATATTGTTGTTCTTGCGAAATCCGTAAAACCTGAACGTATGGCTGAGAATCTAGATGTATTTGATTTTTCATTGACGGATGAGGATAAGGCAGCCATTGCGACTTTAAACGAAGGCGAAAGTCAATTTTTCTCACACGCTGATCCAGCCATGATTAAATGGATGGCAAGTAGAAAAATGGGTATATAAGAGTAAGGAAAAGGGACTCAATATTCTGAGTCCCTTTTCATCAATTATTTATTAAATCTCGGATCCGGAATAAGCCCTACTACTGGATGGGGCACGTATAATTCCTCTAAATAATTCATCTCATCAGGAGTCAGGCGAATATCAAGTGCAGCTACCGCACTCTCAAGATGGCTTTCTTTTTGAGCACCAATAATTGGCGAGACAACTTGATCCTTATGAAGAAGCCAAGCTAACGCAATCTTATCGCGCGTAACATCGTGATTGTTTGCAACTTCAGCTAAACGTTCTACGATACTGCGATCAGCTGCCATCATACTATCGTATTTTGAGTGTTGAACTGTATCTGTTTCAGAACGAAGAGTAGTTTCTGACCAATCGCGAGTCAAACGACCTGAAGCAAGTGGACTGTATGGTGTAACCGCAATTTTTTCATCACGACAAAATGGAATCATTTCACGTTCTTCTTCACGGTAAATCATATTATAGTGGTTTTGCATGGAGACAAATTTCGTCCAGCCGTTCTGTTCAGCTACACGCTGCGCTTTTTGGAATTGCCAAGCGTACATAGCGCTCGCACCAATATAACGAGCTTTCCCTGATTTAACGACATCATGAAGAGCTTCCATCGTTTCTTCAATAGGTGTGTTATAGTCCCAGCGATGAATAATATATAAATCCACATAATCTGTTTCTAAGCGCTCCAAACTATGATTGATTTCGGTCATAATTTCTTTACGCGATAATCCACCGCTGTTAGGGCGATCTGGGCGCATTGTTTGATGAACCTTTGTTGCGAGAACAATATCGTCACGTTTTGCATAATCCTTCAATGCACGGCCAAGAATTTTCTCGCTCTCGCCCATTGAATAGATATTCGCAGTATCAAAGAAATTAATCCCTAAATCGAGTGCTTTTTTGATGATTGGACGACTATGCTCCTCATCTAACACCCATTTGTGAGTCCACTTTTCTGCATCCCCGAACCCCATTGCCCCTAAACAAATACGAGAAACGTCCATGCCAGTATTGCCAAATTTTACGTATTCCATAATGAGACCTCCATTGTTTTATTTACCGTTTACTTTTCTTGTTCATCAAATTCACGAAGTTCTTTTTCGGTTGGAACAACATGACTTTCATAATTATCAATCTTAAAATTCAAACGCCTGAGTGCACTTTGCATCATATCAATACGCTTTTGCAATTCATCGCGCTCGTCACTTAATATGCCCACACGAGCCGGGATAGTGGTATCATCGCCATCTTTGAATAGCCCAATGTATTCGATTAGCGCTTCAATGGATAGTCCTGCTTCACGCATTTTGCGAGAGAACTCAATCCAGCGAATGTCCTCATCATCAAACTCACGTACACCATTTTTGTTTCTTTTTACTGGTGGTATTAAGCCGATACGCTCGTAATAACGAATTGTATCAGCAGACGTACCGGTTTTTTCACTTACCGGCTTAATGTTCATGTAAATCCACCTCTTTTCTTTTTAGTTAAGTTCAGTCTATACCTTGGAGTGCACTCTAAGGCAAGGGAATAGAGTTAATATTTTATTTCTTTCTTCATATCTGGAAGAATCAGTGGAACTACAAGGGAAATTGCTAAAACTAGCATGTCACTGATTTACCAAAAGACGTTAATAGTGTATGCTTGTCCAAAACAATTTTCTTTTTTGAATTCATCTAAACTTTTGATGATTATACCAAAAGGAGAGGAAATTTAATGATCCGAATTGCAATAGTGGAAGACGAGGTTAATTATAAAGAACAGTTAATAGAGTTTCTTAGAAGGTTTGAGCAAGAAAGAGATGAAAGCATTGAAATAACAACATACTCTGATGGTGATGAAATTGTTGAAAGTTATAAGGCGCAATTTGACATCATATTAATGGACGTTCAAATGCGCTTTATGGATGGCGTATCCGCAGCAGAAGAAATTAGAAAAGTAGATTCCGATGTGGTTATTATTTTTATAACAAATATGGCACAGTACGCCATCAAAGGATATGCTGTGGATGCATTGGATTATATATTGAAGCCAATCTCCTATTTTGCATTTTCAGAGCGCTTGAATCGGGCGATTGATCGAATGAAAAAACGAGAAGAGCATTTTATCACCATAACGGTGAAAAGTGGGGTGAATCGCCTTAAAGTTTCTGATATCTATTATATAGAGAGTAATGGGCATAAGCTGACGTTTTATACGAGAAAAGAGGAGCTTACGGCAACAGGGACGATGAAGGAATTCGAAAAACAATTAGCTAGCTATCATTTTTTTCGTGGACATAGGTGCTATTTGATTAATCTGGAACATGTAGAAGGCATGAATGATAGCTTTGCTGTAGTAAATGGAAAAGAGCTTGATGTCAGCCGTCCGAAAAGGAAAGCGTTCATGGAAGCGTTAAGCAATTATTGGGGAGAGGTTATTAAATGAATGATGTCCTTCCGGATATACCGAGGTTATATACAGCATTAGCCGAGTGGATTGCTTGTATGATTTACATATCAGTACTAAAAAAACAACTAAATGGATGGAAGCTGATAGCCTTTTCTGGAGGGGCCCTAATTGTACAATCGGCTTTTTTGGTATTAACAAAAGATTTACCGCTTATGTTTTGGATTCCGTGTATGGTTGTAGCTGTTGGGATGATGTTTTTGCTAATTTATGTGAGTTGCGACATAACAGCTCTTGATGCGGGTTATTTTAGCGTAAGGGCATTTGTAGCAGCAGAATTTGTAGCGTCATTACAATGGCAAGTGCATTTCTTTTTTGATAATGGAGAGATAACTAATCTGTTATTTGAATCATTGCTACTCATTATTATCTATGGACTTTTATTTTCAACGATCTGGCTAATAGAGAAACGTCATATACCTGATGGCGGTAAATTGAATATTAGGCATCGTGAATTGTGGTCAACAGTTGTGATAGGCGTTGCAGTTTTTAGCATAAGTAATTTAAGTTTTGTGACTGCTAGAACACCATTTAGCGGACAATATACCCAGGAAATATTCAATATTCGAACCTTGGTAGGCTTAGGTGGATTTTCCATTCTATATGCATACCATATCCAATTAAACGATTTAAGGATCAGACATGAACTAAAAGCTGTGCAGAATATACTTCAGAATCAGTATGTACAATACCAGCAGTCAAAGGAAAGTATAGAAATCGTTAATTATAAATACCACGATTTAAAGAATCAGATTATCGGATTGAGGGCAGAGCAAGATCCAGATAAGAGAAATGCATATTTGATAGAGATGGAAAACGACATCAAATCCTATGAAGCACAGAATAAGACGGGTAACCACGTGTTGGATACATTACTGACAATCAAAAGCATGCATTGTATTAAAAATGGGATCACCTTAACTTGTGTAGCAGACGGAACATTGCTGGACGGTATGGATGTGGTTGACATCAGTACGATATTTGGGAACGCCCTAGATAACGCGATAGAATATGAACAACAAATCGAAGAGGAGGAAAAAAGGTTAATACATGTTTCTGTATTTGCTCAAAAAGGATTTCTAATGATTCGATTTGAAAACTATTTTGAAGGGAAGCTCAAGTTTGAAGGTGGCTTACCGAAAACTACAAAAAAAGATACATATTATCATGGTTATGGATTAAAGAGTATTCGGTATGCAGTACAGAAATATGGCGGTGTGGTCAACGTAGATCAGAAAGATAACTGGTTTGAACTGAAGATTTTAATGCCGTTATTGAAGTGAAAATATAATGAATCTTGAGGCAGGCTTAGATGTGCAAAATGCATATCCAAGCTTTTTCTTTTTTTAGATATGCAGTTCGTGTAAGAATAGCTACAGTTCATGCAAGTTTTCTATATGCAGAAAAAATTATGCTAAAGTTTAGTTGTCAGATAACTGGGAGGGAAGTCATGCGAAAATCGATAGCGTATCGAATATTATTTATTTTGGCCTTTTTAACATTTCTTTTTACATTAAACACCGTATTAAGTGGAGTTACAAATTCGCAAGTCCAATTATCAGCTAATCTAATGTCGGAATCATTTGTTAAGCTAGAATATGAACAAGTTAAATTAGCAAAGGGCGTTGGGCAAATAGAGTTATCAGTCCAATCGTATCTTGTCGCAGCTGAAGTAGATACAGGAGAAATTGCGGAAACCATTTCAACTCAAATAGAACAGACAAATACCAGTAAAAATGTAATCGCTGACATCACTGATGAATTCACAAAAAAGACCATGAACAGTGTATTAAGTGAAGCATATACTCCTTATTTGGGTTCTATGGAATCGTATCTGCAGCAAGCTGCTATGATAGCAAAGGACATACAAAAAGATGATATGGCAGCTGTTCAAGTAAGCTACAAAGATTTTGAAGTACTATCTAAAGCAATGACTGTATCAGATAATGAATTTCAAACAATCTTAAATGACAGGATTGACCATGAAAGTTTGCTTATAGATTCAAGAGTTACCAGATCAATGATTATTTTTTGGTCAATGGCATTTTTCTTTTTAATTTCAGTTTCTGTTGCTTTTGGGATTACTATGAAGACGATTATTAAACCTTTGAAAAAAGCAAATGAAAGTTTGGGAGAAATTATTTGGAAATTGGAAGAGAACGAAGGGGACTTAACTGTTCGAATTGCAAACAACTCCGAGGATGAAGTAGGACAGATTATAAACGGAATCAATCGCTTTTTAGAAACCTTGCAAAATGTCATGATTTCTATTAAATCTGGTTCAAGTATGATTAATGGAACGACTGAAAATATTAGCAACCAAATACTGGAGAGTAAAGATTCTACCTCTAATATTTCTGGTGCTTTACATGAACTATCGGCTGGTATGGAGGAAATTAGCAGTACGATTCAGAATATTGGTGTTGGAGCACAAGAAGTCCTCACTTCTGCTAATAGTATTGCCGATGATGCAAACACAAATTCAGTTCATGTAGGCAGGATTGTCGAGCGCGCTGACGAAATCCGTTCTCAGTCAAATAAGAACAAAGTGCAGATGGAATCCGTTTTAGTCGGAATTAAACAGTCTATGGACACAGCGGTTAAGAACAGTCGATCTGTAGAGAGAATCAAAGAACTGACGACGGATATATTAGGTATTTCCTCACAGACGAATTTACTTGCCCTCAATGCATCTATAGAAGCAGCGAGAGCTGGGGAGGCAGGAAAGGGTTTTGCGGTTGTAGCAGAAGAAGTATTAGTATTAGCGGAGAGCACTAAGGAATCGGCTAATGATATTCAAAACATCAATACGTTGGTAACAACATCCGTAGAAGAACTTATTCATAATGCGAATGAAATAATGTCCTATATAACTGAAAAGGTTTTGGTTGATTATGATGGCTTTGTCGAAATGGCAAATACATACAAACAAGATATAGATACAATAGATGAAATGCTTGCTCGTTTCAGCACTCAATCAGGAGATTTAAGAAATATATCCAACAATATGGCTGAAGGTATTCACGATATAACACTGGCTGTTGAGGAAAGTACGAATGTAATGATCCAATCCAATGAAGATGCAGCAAATTTATTGGATTCTATTACAATCATTACGGATGAGGTTACTTATAACAGGAAAACTGTAAATGATTTAAACAATCAAGTTAACAAATTTAAAAAATTAGAAGAATAGTTGTGCTTGATTTTTTACAGGCGAAAGTTAGGGTATTCTTACGCCAATCTAATATTTGGAAGGAGAAAGGCTTGGGTGCAAAAACTGTATACCTAAGCCTTTTCTATTTTTAAATATGCATTTTCATTTGCAGTTCATGTGGAAATCTCTACAGTTCGTGCAAGTTTTCTTTATGAAGAAAAAATTATGCTAAAGTTTAGTTATCAGATAATTGAGAGGGAAGATGGGAGGAAAGTAAAGGTATGAAATATAAACATGCCGGGTCGAAAAAGTACTAAAGAATCCTTCTTTTTGGAGAAATGAATGCGCTTTAAATTCCGTTGAATAAGATAATTTGTATAAAGAAGTTAACTTTTTATCGTAATTGTGGAAGCGTGTACACCCAGTGGGAAACTAATTAATATCAGTACATCTTAGTGAAATTAGGGTCAAGATGAATTAAAAAACTAAGGGGGTCAAAACAATGAAAAAAGTATCAAAATCAGCTCTTATTACATATATCGTTAGTACTGTACTGGTAATAGGGCTTATCGTGGGTAATTTTTATGCAGATAAATATTCCCAAATTCTCTCGATTTATCTTGGTCATTCTACTAACAAAATAGTTTCTACTGGTGATGAGGATGTAGATACTGAGTATTATAAGAGCGAATTTTCTTCAGAAGATGAACTGAAAGCCGAGGGAGAAAAGGTTGGTCAGAAAATAGTGGAAGAAGGAATTGTGCTGTTGAAAAATGACAACGACGCTCTACCACTTGCATCAGGAAATAAAGTTAGTGTACTAGGTCAAAACTCTGTTGACCTTGTCTACGGTGGTGGTGGTGCTGGGTCTGTCGATACTAGCACAGCTCCAGATTTATTAACTGCACTCACAAATTCAGGTTTCAAAATAAATCAGATGCTGTGGGATTTCTATAATACAGGAAATGCCTCTTCTTATAGAAAGGAAACTCCGGATATTTATGGTAATGGATCTTTTTCTGTAAATGAAGTACCCCGAAGTGTTTATACTGATGAAATCATTAATGGTTTCGCTGATTATAATGATGCGGCTGTTGTAGTAATTGGTCGATCGGGTGGTGAAAGTTCGGATCTTTCAAGTAGTAAGCTTTCTACGGGATACCATTATCTTGAAATTGATGACAATGAAAAAGATATGCTTCAGCTTGCGAGCGATAATTTTGAAACTGTCGTAGTTATCATAAATTCTTCAAATCCCGTTGAATTAGGTTTCCTAGATGAATATGACGTTGATGCGGCTATTTGGGTAGGTGCCCTAGGACAGACTGGTGTTTACGCTATCGGCGAAGTCATGAACGGGAATGTCAATCCGTCAGGTAATTTGGTTGATACATTTGCTTATGATTTACTAAGTGCTCCTGCAATGGAAAACTTCGGAGACTATACTATTACCAACAGTAAAGTTGATAGGGGCAACGCCTACATGGTTTATGGAGAGGGTATTTATGTTGGATACCGGTACTATGAAACTAGATATGAGGATGTGGTTCTTGGTAATGAGGATCCAGGAAATTACGATTATACTACACAGGTAAAATATCCATTTGGATACGGCTTATCCTATACGACATTTGAATGGTCTGATTACAACGTAACAGAAAAGGATCATATATATGAAGTTTCCTTGAATGTTACTAACACAGGCTCTGTTGCTGGTATGGATGTCGTTCAGATTTACATGCAATCCCCTTATACTGACTATGATAAGGAGAACAATATTGAAAAAGCCTCTGCGGAACTTGTTGGTTTTGCAAAGACTTCAGAAATTGAACCTGGTAAATCAGAAACCATTAAAATTGAAGTGAATAAAGAGGAAATGAAAACGTATGATGCGAATGGGCATGGCACTTACATTGTTGACGCAGGAGATTATTACTTTGCGGCAGGTGAAGATGCGCATACCGCATTAAACAACATACTTGCAGCAAAAGGTATGACAACTGCTGATGGTATGGATAGTGATGGGAATGCGGATATGGTAAAAGACTTTACAGTAGAGAAGCTCGATGCTACTACTTATGCCGTATCTACAGAAACAGGAAATGAAATTACAAATCAGTTTGAAGGTGCAGACATCAAGTACTATGATCCTTCATTCAAATATCTTTCTAGAAATGACTGGACAGGCACATGGCCAACCACATATGCAGAAGGTGAAATGACTGCATCTGAAGAAATGCTTGAAGATCTTGCTATTTCTTACACAGAAGATCCAGATGCTGTAATGCCTAAACTCGGGGAAATTAGTGAAGAGTATGGGGAATTAAATGCTGCCATGCTTATCGGTCGTGATTATGAAGATGAACTTTGGGATGTGCTTCTGGATCAGATGAAGCTTGGTGAAATGACTGAACTTGTCAGAATGGGTGGTTACGCAACTGTACCTATTCCATCAATCGGTCTTCCTGGAACGAGTAATCTAGATGGCCCAGCTGGAATCTCTAATACTCTTGTAGGTGGAGATAAACAAGGAATGGCCTATCCAGCACAAATAGTTATGGCGTCTACATGGAATGTGAAGCTACTTGAAAGAATGGGTGAATTAATCGGTGAAGATAGCCTTAGCGCTGGTGTGGCAGGATGGTATGCTCCGGGTGTTAACACTCACCGTGCACCATTTGGGGGAAGAAATTTCGAATATTTCTCTGAGGACGATTTCCTTTCTGGGAAAATGAGTGCAAGTGAAGTTACCGGTGTTCAATCTAAGGGTGCGTTTGTATTTATGAAGCACTTTGCTTTAAATGATCAGGAAACAAACCGTATAGGTGGTAGTATGTTCGCAAATGAACAGTCAATTCGTGAAATATATCTTAAACCTTTTGAGACAACTGTTCGTGAAGCTGATGCAGAAGGTGTTATGGCGAGTATGAATAGAATTGGTCATCGTTGGGTTGGTGGGCATAAAGGGCTTATGACAGAAACTCTTCGTAATGAATGGGATTTTGAAGGAATAGTAATCACGGATCAAGCTTCCTTCTCGGCTTTCTTATATGAGGATATTTTGGAAGGTTTGGAGGCAGGTACGAATCTTTGGTTGAATACCGATTCCACTATGTGGACACTTACTGATAAACAATTAACACCAACAGTAGTAAACAATATAAGAGAAGCGACTCACAATATTGTTTATACAATTGTAAATAGTAATGCCATGAATGGTGTATCAACAAGTTCTAAAATTGTTGCTGTTACACCAACATGGAAATACTGGTTGACTACTGTCAATATCGTATTAGGATTGGCTGTTTTATGGGCAATTGTATTTGTTACAAGAAGATCTAGTAAACAAAAAAAGACAAGCAATGTAACATTGTCTAGATAAAAAGTAATCTAAAGCTAGAAAACATAATAAAAAATGAGTGTATTAGCGGTACTCCTTGTGGGGTACCGCTAAAAACACAAAATGAGGTAATCAAAAATGAAACACAAAGACCTAATCAAACAAATGACTTTAGAAGAAAAAGCCTCCCTAATGTCAGGAAAAGACTTCTGGCAAACGATGGACATAGAACGCCTTGGCGTCAAAAGCATGTTTCTTGCTGATGGACCGCATGGCATTAGAAAACAGGCAGCAGCAGCAGATCACCTAGGACTAAATCCCAGTATCCCAGCGACTTGTTTTCCAACAGCCGCAGCTGTTGCGAATAGCTGGGATGTGCTACTTGGAGAAGTAATGGGGTATTATCTTGGGCGAGAGGCTGTGGCACAGAAAGTAAATGTGCTGCTTGGACCTGGCATTAACATGAAGAGAAATCCTTTAGCTGGCAGGAATTTCGAGTATCTCAGTGAAGATCCATATCTTACGGGCAAGTTGGCAGCAGGAATGATTAGAGGCATACAAGCTAATGGAATATCGGCCTGTGTCAAACACTTCGCTGTGAATAATCAGGAAGAACGGCGGATGGCAATCGATACGATTGTTGATGAAAGAACGCTTCGAGAAGTATATTTGACTGCATTTGAAATAGCGATAAAGGAAGGCCATACACAGACGGTGATGTCTTCTTATAATATGTTGAATGGCACATATGCCAACGAAAATATGCATTTAATGCGTGATATTTTGCGTGACGAATGGAATTTTGATGGGGTTGTTGTCACGGATTGGGGTGGCAGCAATGATCGTGTGGCAGGACTACTGGCGGGCAATGAATTGGAAATGCCGACAACTGCTGATGAGACGAACGAAGAAATTATTCAGGCTGTTAAAGCGGGGAAAATTAAAGAAGATGTATTAGATGAGTGTGTTGATCGATTACTTGAACTTAGCTTTACAACAGGAGAAGTATTGAAGGAACCTCATCAGGAAATTGATATAGCCAGTCATCACGAAATGGCACAAAGAGTTTCAGAAGAATCTATCGTTCTGCTGAAAAACGAAGGAAATATACTACCACTTAAAAAGGGCGTAAAAGTTGCCGTTATTGGAGATTTTGCGAAAGAAGCGCGTTATCAAGGCGCAGGATCATCGAATGTCAACCCAACCATTTTGAGTAATACGCTAGAAAGTCTTGAAGAGTCGGGCATTGTCAGCATCGGATATGAACAAGGCTTTGACCGTTACGGCAAGAAAAACAAGAAGAAAGTAGATCAAGCATGTGCAATTGCAAAACAAGCGAATGTCGTTCTTCTCTATATAGGTTTGGACGAAGTGACGGAAGCTGAAGGCTTAGACAGACAAAGCATGGAGATTCCTGAAAATCAGGTTGAGTTGCTACATGCGCTGTATGAAGTGAATCCAAATATTGTTGCTGTTTTATCTTGTGGTTCTGTAGTGGAAATGCCTTGGATTGATAAAGTGAAAGGCTTATTACATGGCTATTTAAGCGGACAAGCTGGAGCTAAAGCTATTCTTCGAATTTTGGCAGGTGATGTCAATCCATCTGGTAAATTAGCAGAAACGTATCCAATTCGTTATGAGGATACACCATCCTACTATCATTTCCCAGGTAAAGAAGTCAGCGTGGAGTATAGAGAAGGCCCCTATATTGGGTATCGTTACTTTGATACAGCTAATGTAAATGTCTTATTCCCATTTGGTTATGGACTTAGTTATACAACTTTTGAGTATTCCAATCTACAAGTAAATAAGAACGACGTAACATTCGACTTGAAAAATACCGGAAGTATGGCAGGTATGGAAGTTGCACAGCTGTATGTTGGCTGCCAATCCAGTGACATATTCAGACCGGCAAAAGAATTAAAAGGATTTACTAAAACCAATCTTCAGCCTGGTGAAACAAAAAATATTACCATCCCTTTTGATGATAAAGCATTCCGCTACTTTAATATAAAAACGAATAAATGGGAAATAGAAGAAGCAAATTATGATATTTTGATTGCGGCTTCAAGTACTGATATTCGATTGCGGGGCACGACTTTTGTAGAGGGGACAGGAGCACCTCTACCGTATGATAAGGCAGCACTTCCTTCTTATTATACGGGCAAAGTAAACGATGTGAGTTTGACAGAATTCGAAAGTTTACTTGGCTATAAAGCGCCTGTTGCTATATGGGATCGAACAAAGCCGCTTGGTTACAATGATACGATTGCCCAATGCCAGTATGCGAAGGGTTTGTTTGCGAAATTTTCATTTCATGCCATTTCATTTGCTCATTGGTTCCTCAGAAAAATTGGCAAGAGAAGTACAGCCAATCTCATTATGATGTCCATCTATCATATGCCATTCAGGGGAATTGCCAGGATGACCGGCGGAATCATAAATATGCCGATGTTAGATGGGATTTTGATGATTGTTAATGGTCATTTCTTTAAAGGCTTGCGCCATGTGTTAAAAGAGAGACGTAAAATGTTAAAAGTTAGAAAAGATAAAAAGTTAGCGCGTGTGACAGAGGGGATGTAAACTGGTATGAGTGAAGGAACTGTCAAGAGTGAGAAAAAGGTTACTAGAATGAAGGGTTTTTGGAATAACTATAAGGAAAAACATCCGAATATTGCCCAATTTCTCGTATTCTTTATGCTAAGTAATGGAATAACAGTATTACAGTTTGTGTTAATGCCTGCTTTTAAGGCGCTATTTTCGCAAACATCATTGGTAGATACAAGCTTTCAGATTCTTCAATTTGGGCATAACTTTAATGGAAGTGCTTATTATATATTTGACTATGCAGCGGGTTCGCTGACATCAGGCGGTGGAGGGGGACTTGCTTACTTCCTCGCTGTTCAAATAACAATCGCAATTGCACAGATTATTAATTTTTTCGCACAAAGAAGCATTACGTTTAAATCAAATAGCAATATTTGGACAGCTGCTTTTTGGTATGTCATTGCGTACATTGTTATCACAATTGGAGCTGCGGCAGCCCAAGGATTCTACAAAGCCCCTATTTATGATTTATTAATGAACACATGGGGAATGGGATCATTTGGTGAAACAACTGCAGATGTTGTGACAATGACGATAAACAGTGCCATTTCCTTCTGGGTATTCTACCCAATCTTTAAAGTGATTTTCAAACAAAAGCCTGAAAAATAAGGCAAGTAAAGGTAGTGTTCGTATGAAATTATTATCAGTAGTCATTCCTTGTTATAATTCACAAGACTATATGAAGTATTGTATAGAGTCCCTGTTAATTGGCGGGGAACATGTAGAATTGCTGATAGTAAATGATGGATCTGTTGATGGAACAGCAGCAATTGCAGATGACTATGCGAGAAAATATCCAACCATCGTAAAGGCAATCCATCAGGAAAATGGTGGACATGGAGAAGCCGTCAATACAGGTGTAAAGCATGCAACTGGAGTACATTTGAAGGTTGTAGATAGTGATGACTGGGTGGATACAAGAGCGTATCTTAAAATACTAGAAACACTAAACAGCTTTATGGTGGACAATAAATCAGTGGACATGATTATTAGTAACTTTGTTTATGAAAAAAATGGTGAAAAGTACAAAAAGGTTATGAAATATGAAAATGTCCTTCCAGAAGGGATCATCTTCTCTTGGGATGACATGAAACCATTTCGTAAAGGACAGTATATTTTAATGCATTCTGTTATTTTTAGAACACAGATGCTGAGAGATTGTGGACTTAAATTGCCCAAGCATACTTTTTATGTAGATAATTTATTTGTCTATGCTCCGCTTGAATATGTAAAAAAACTTTACTATATTAATGTGGATTTTTACAGATATTTTATCGGACGAGAGGACCAATCGGTTCATGAAAGTGTCATGATTAAAAGGATCGATCAACAGATTAAAGTGAATAAGCTATTGATTGAACAGGTGGATTTGAACACTATTGAAAATGAAAAACTACACAGATATATGCTTCACCATCTGGAAATTGTTACGGTGGTCTCTGCGGTTCTGTTAATACGTTCAGGAACGGCAGAGAACTTTAACAAGAGACGAGAATTATGGAAGTATATTAAGAATGAAGATGCAGCACTTTATCGTAGTCTAAGATACGGATTTATGGGTTGGTTAATGAATTTACCAGGTCGCCCTGGGCGGATTATTTCGCTAGGAGCATACAAAATATCGCAAAGATTAGTTGGGTTTAATTGATTAATAAACCAATGGAGAATGATAGATATATGAATACTAAATATGATTTTTTAATTGTAGGTGCAGGCTTATATGGTGCTGTATTTGCGCATGAGGCGAAGAAGGCTGGCAAGACATGTTTAATGATCGATAAACGAAACCATGTCGCGGGAAATATTTATACGGAGAAAATAGAGGACATTCAGGTACATAAATACGGTGCTCATATTTTTCATACGAGCAAAAAAGACATCTGGGCATACGTCAACCAGTTTACTGAATTCAATAGATACATCAATAGTCCTTTAGCCAATTATCATGGCGAAATATATAACCTACCGTTTAATATGAACACCTTTAACAAAATGTGGGGTGTAGTAACACCAGATGAGGCACAGGCAAAAGTAGAGGAGCAACGCAGAGAAAGTTACGTTGAAAACCCTCAAAATTTAGAGGAGCAGGCTATTAACTTAGTTGGCCCAGATATTTATGAAAAACTGATTCGTGGCTATACGGAGAAGCAGTGGGGACGTCCTTGCACAGAAATACCTGCATTTATTATCCGTAGATTACCCGTAAGATTTACGTATGATAATAATTATTTCAACGACCCTTATCAAGGCATACCAATAGGCGGGTATACGGCTATGATTGAGCGAATGATTGAAGGCATTGAAGTAAAACTTAATACAGATTATCTTGTGGAGAAAGAAAAATGGGATAGTATGGCGGACAAGGTGGTTTATACAGGTCCTGTCGATGCTTATTTTGACTACCAGTTCGGTGTCTTGGAGTATAGAAGTTTACGGTTTGAAACGGAAGTGTTGGACATCCCTAATTATCAGGGGAATGCTGTCGTCAATTATACGGATAGTGAGACGCCGTATACACGTATTATTGAGCATAAGCATTTTGAATTCGGTCAGCAACCGAAAACAGTCATTAGCCGTGAATATAGCGCAGAGTGGAAATTGGGCGACGAACGATATTACCCGATTAATGATGATAAAAACAATAAGTTGCATGAACAGTATAAGGCATTAGCTGACACACAAAGTAAGGTTATTTTCGGCGGTAGGCTAGGCGAATATAAATATTATGATATGGATCAAGTTGTGGAAGTTGCCTTACAAAAGGTACAGGAAGTTTTAGGTCATAAATAAAATAGTGAATTGTTTCTGAGAGCGAGGGAGGGATAACGGGTATGAAAAAAATAAGAAAAGCCATTATACCAGCAGCAGGATTAGGCACACGATTCCTTCCGGCAACCAAAGCAATGCCTAAAGAAATGCTACCTATCGTTGATAAGCCAACGATTCAATATATCGTTGAAGAAGCAATTGCTTCGGGAATAGAAGATATTATTATTGTAACGGGGAAAGGAAAACGTGCGATCGAGGATCACTTCGATCGTGCACCTTCTTTGGAGCAGGATCTGATTGAAAAAGAAAAGTTCGAGTTACTCGAGATCGTCAGAAAAACAAATGGACTCGGTAATATTCACTATATCCGTCAACAGGAACCGAAGGGCCTCGGACATGCCGTATTATGTGCGAAAAGTTTTATTGGAGATGAGCCCTTCGCAGTATTACTCGGTGATGACATCGTGCAGAGTCACATACCGTGTTTGGCACAACTTATGCATCAATATGATGAGGCGCAGGCTTCTGTCATTGGTGTACAACAAATACCAGACAATGAAACACATAGATATGGAATTATTGCCCCTATCAACAGAAATGGCCGAACATTTGAGGTAGGGCGCCTTGTTGAAAAACCTCAAAGTGGAACAGCCCCCTCCAACCTAGCCATTATGGGTCGTTATATCCTAACTCCTGAAATTTTCACATTCCTCGAGCAACAAGAAGTCGGTGCAGGTGGAGAAATTCAATTGACTGATGCAATCGAGAAATTGAACCGAATTCAACAAGTATTTGCCTATAACTTTGAAGGTCAGCGCTATGACGTCGGAGAAAAGCTAGGTTTCGTCAAAACAACAATTGAGTTCGCCCTCCAACATCCGGAAATTCGGGATGAGGTGATGGAATTTATTGAGGGGATAGTGGATAAAAAGAGATATTAATAAATAGCAGTGTTTTCCGGTATGTAAGGTAAAGCTATACAGACTCTTGACAATCTTCAAACTCCATGACAATATTATGAGTAATCGCTTACAATTGGATAATTGGATTGTTACTGCTTAAGCAGGCAAAACCTAAGTTTGTTGTAGAATGGCTAAAAGGCTATTCTTCTGTGCAAATTTAGGTTTTTTTATATAAATTTTTCTCGAATTATAAAATCAATATTCAAAGGAGGAGTGTAATGGAGATTCGGCAAATCTTAAATAATAATGTTGTTATAACAATGGATCAGTTGAACCAAGAGACTGTTGTGATGGGACGAGGGTTAGCTTTTCAGAAAAAGGTGGGGGATACAGTTGACAACGCTAAGGTTGAGAAAACCTTTATCTTGGAAAAACACGGTATCTCCGACAAGCTTGCTACATTATTGAGGGATACTTCTGAATTATACTTGAACATTTCATCGAAAATTTTAGATTATGCCAAAACCCAACTGCCATTCAAATTGGATGATTACTTATACGTTGCCTTAACTGATCACTTAAGCTTTGCGATTAGCAGGCATGAGCAAGGGATAGATTTTAAAAATGTGTTATTATGGGAAATTCGAAAGTATTATAAAAATGAGTTTCAAGTTGCTTTAAAGGCCCTTGATATTATTGAAAATGATACGGGAGTCAGACTTCCAGAAGATGAAGCAGCTTCGATTGCATTGCATTTAGTAAACAGCCAAATTTCTGGCGAAAATATGGCAGGGGCTGTACAGGTTACGGAAATGGTTAATAACATCCTGAACATTGTAAAATATTATTTCCAAATGGAATTGGATGAAAGCTCTGTCAACTATGAACGGTTTTTAACGCACCTCCGTTTCTTTGCCATGCGGTTTATGCGTAAGGAGATTGTGGCTGATAGTCATGATGCTTTCCTGTATGAACAAATGCAACAAAAGTACACAGATGCTTTTCGATGTAGCCAAAAAATTGTTGCTTATTTGGATAAAACCTATCAATATATCATTTCCAATGACGAAGAAATATATTTAACATTGCATATTCATCGCGTCACCCAACGCCATGAATTAAATAGTTTATCGGAGTAATTATTTTCATGTAAGCGTTGACATTGTAAAAACAGTGTGATATATTTTGAACAAATCAAATATTCATTCATGGAATGTTACCTAATTTGGGCATAACCTGACCTGATCTGACACGTAAGCAACTTATGTGTTCGGATTGGATCGGGTTTTTTTTATAGCAAAAATAAGTAAGGGAAGAAAGAGGGGATCAAAAATGAAATACGAGCAATTGGCAAAGGACATTATTGAAAATGTCGGTGGCAAGGAAAACATTAGAAAAGTTGTTCATTGTATTACACGTTTACGCTTTCATTTAAAGGATGAAGGCAAAGCAAACACCGATGTGCTGAAAGAAATGGATGGCGTCGTTACGGTGATGAAAAGCGGAGGTCAATATCAAGTTGTCATCGGAAATCATGTGCCTGATGTCTATAAGGCAGTATTAGCTGTAGCGGGGCTTCAAGCGCAGGCACCTGTAGAAGAAGATGGACCTAAAGAGAAAAAAAGTTTGTTAAATGGTTTTATAGATATCGTTTCTAGTATCTTTATGCCAGTGCTTGGCGTATTAGCCGCCGCAGGAATGATTAAAGGATTCAATGCACTATTCATAGCTTTAGGTTGGTTGGAAGAAGCTTCTGGGACGTATCAAATTCTTAATGCAGTTGGAGATGCTCTGTTTCATTTCTTCCCAATTTTCCTAGGTTATACTGCTATGACGAAGTTCGGTGGCAATAAATTCATCGGGATGGCGATAGGTGCAGCACTTGTCTATCCATCATTATCGACGTTAACTGCCGGCGATCCACTCTATACATTATTTACAGGAACAATGTTTGAATCACCAATTCATATTACATTTTTAGGTATTCCAGTAATTCTAATGAGTTATGCATCGTCTGTTATTCCAATTATTCTTGCAACCTATTTTGCAGCAAAAATAGAGAGAGGGTTTAAGAAAATCACTCCTGATGTTGTAAAACTGTTCGTAGTGCCTTTCGCAACATTACTAGTTATTGTTCCTGTTACATTTATTGTGATTGGACCGATTGCAACATGGGCTGGACAGATTTTAGGACAAGTGACAGTTGGGGCATATAATCTAAGTCCAATCTTAGCAGGGGCGCTTCTTGGCGGATTGTGGCAAGTATTCGTTATTTTTGGCCTTCACTGGGGAATTGTTCCGATTGCTATCAATAATCTTATGACGCTGGGAGCAGATCCAATCCTAGCTATGATATTTGCACCTTCATTCGCACAAATTGGCGCTGTACTTGCAGTCTGGATGAAAACAAAACAGCAAAAGCTTAAAGCACTTAGTATACCGGCCTTTATTTCAGGTATTTTCGGTGTCACAGAACCGGCGATTTATGGAGTGACACTGCCCTTGAAAAAGCCGTTTATTATGAGCTGTATTGCTGCAGCAGTCGCAGGAGCTATCATTGGGATAACTAATACACAAGGATACCTCCTTGGCGGTCTTGGCATCTTTGCTATTCCAAGTTTTATTCATCCGACAGAGGGTCTTACACTAGGATTTTGGGGTGCAATCATTGCGATGGTAGTCGCTTTCATCTTAGGTTTTGTTCTTACCTATTTGTTTGGAATGGGCAAAGGAAAAAAAACAGAGGAAGTTGAAAAAACTGTCGTAGCAACAACAGCTAATCACAAAAATGCTGTAACTAAAGTAAACAACGAAGTGATTGGCAGCCCTTTTAATGGTCAAGTTATTCCTTTAGCCAACATTAAAGATGCAGCATTTGCATCTGGCGCACTTGGGGCAGGAGTGGCTATTGTCCCGTCAGAAGGAAAACTATTCTCACCGGTTTCTGGCACAGTAACTGCTCTATTCCCTACAAAGCATGCAATAGGTATTGTGGCAGATAATGGTGCAGAAATGTTAATTCATATTGGATTGGATACAGTTCAATTGGAAGGGAAACATTTCACAGCTCATATTGCACAAGGAGACCGTGTTGAAAAAGGTCAGTTACTTATCGAATTCGACATCGAACAAATTAAAGCTGCAGGATTTGATGTGACAACACCAGTCATTGTGACAAATCATGAACGCTATACGCTAGTACCAACGGCAGAAAAACAAATCAAGTCTGGGCTTAATTTACTTGAGTTAAAGGCAAAATAACACTAATGAGGGAAGCATGTTAACGCATGCTTCTACTTAAATATAGTTCAGAGAATAGGAGAATTTAGATGTCTACTAACTTTCCAAAAGGATTTTTATGGGGCGGTGCGATTGCTGCGAATCAGGCCGAGGGAGCTTATCTTGAGGACGGAAAGGGGCTAACAATCGTTGACCTACTGCCAACTGGAGAAAAACGATGGGATATTATGACGGGGCATATTGATTCTTTTGTACCGAGTTTTGACCAATATTATCCATCCCATGAATCCATTGATTTTTATCACCGTTATAAGGAGGATATTGCTCTATTTGCAGAAATGGGATTCAAAGCATTACGTCTTTCCATCTCTTGGGCAAGAATTTTCCCGAATGGGGATGATGAGTCGCCAAATGAGGCTGGTTTACAGTTCTACGATAACTTGTTTGATGAGTTATTGAAGCATGGAATTGAACCAGTTGTTACACTTGCTCACTTTGATGTACCGGTACATTTAGTGGAAGCGTACGGTAGTTGGAGTAGCCGAAAGCTTGTGCAATTCTTTGAGAAGTATGTGAAAACAGTCTTTACACGCTATAAGGACAAAGTGAAATACTGGATGACCTTTAACGAGATTAATATGCTGCTTCACTTGCCATTTGTGGGCGCAGGTCTTGTATTTAAAGAAGGAGATAATCGAAAACAAATTCAATATCAAGCGGCGCATCATCAGCTTGTAGCAAGTGCATTAGCTGTGAAAGCCTGTCATGAACTAATCCCGAATGCGAAAATTGGTTGTATGCTTGCGGCGGGAGCGACCTATCCGTATACATGTAACCCGGAGGATGTTTATGAGGCAATGGAAAAAGATCGAGAGTCCTTCTTCTTTATTGATGTGCAGTCGCGTGGTGAATATCCTGCATATGCGAAGCGGTTCTTTAAAAATCATGATTTGACTATTGAGATAGAGGACGAAGATGCAGCACTTCTGAAAAATCATACAGTCGATTATATCGGATTCAGCTATTATTCAAGTCGTACAACAAGTACAGATCCGGAAGTATTAAAACAGATTACAAGCGGAAATGTTTTTGGATCTATTGAAAATCCATATGTAGAAAAGTCGGAGTGGGGATGGACGATTGATCCTAAAGGATTCCGCATTACAGCTAACCAGCTGTATGACCGTTACCAGAAGCCATTGTTTGTTGTAGAAAATGGACTTGGAGCAATAGATGAATTGAATGCTAATGGAGAGGTTCATGATGAAGGACGTATTGAATATCTCCAAAAACACTTGATTGAAATGTCTGAAGCAATTGAAGACGGGGTAGACATCATTGGTTATACAAGCTGGGGCCCGATTGACATCGTCAGTGCCTCGACAGGTGAAATGAAGAAACGCTATGGCTATATTTATGTCGATAAAGATAATGAAGGCAACGGATCATTGACTAGAACAAAAAAGAAAAGCTTCGATTGGTATAAAAAAGTGATTGAAACAAATGGTAGCAATCTCGATAATTAACAACAAAAAACTGGAGGTATGATGAAAATGGGACAAATGAATGCAAGGTTTCCAGAAGGATTTCTTTGGGGAGGTGCTACGGCAGCTAACCAAATGGAAGGTGGATTTTATGAGGGAGACAAGGGCTTAAATATTGCTGATGTTCTTCCGGGTGGAAAAGAGCGGCTGCAGATATTAATGAAGCCAGGCTTTGACTTCGAAATTGATAAAACGAAATATAGCTATCCGAATCATGAAGGCATTGATTTCTATCATCGTTATAAAGAAGATATTGCCCTATTTGCAGAAATGGGTTTTAAAGCATTCCGTATGTCCATTGCGTGGACGAGGATTTTTCCACAAGGCGATGAGCTGGAACCAAACGAAGAAGGGCTCGCTTTTTATGATCGCGTCTTCGATGAATTGCATAAATACGGTATTGAACCAGTCGTCACCATTTCACACTATGAAATGCCAGTAAATCTAGTGAAAGACTACGGTGGCTGGAGAAACCGTGAAGTCGTCACGTTCTTTGAAAGATATGTGAATGCAATCTTTACTCGTTATAAGGATAAAGTGAAATACTGGATGACTTTCAATGAAATTAATAGTGGCTTAATGATGCCGATCATGGGTCTAGGTTTTTCAATTGAAAAAGAAGAAGATAAGTACCAGGGGACTTATCAAGCGTTCCACCATCAATTTGTCGCTAGCAGTATCGCGGTGAAAGCTTGCCATGAAATCATTCCTGAATCGCAAATTGGCTGTATGATTATTTTCGCACCCGTCTATCCATTTGACCCAAATCCAGAAAATATCCTTTATGCGCATCAAGAAGAACGGTTATTCAATAATTTCTGTGCGGATGTCCAAGTTCGCGGAGAATATCCTGCTTTCATGAAGAGCTACTTTACAAAACATGGTATTGAATTAGACATTCGAGAAGGCGATTTAGAGTTATTGAAAGAACATACTGTCGATTATATTGCCCTCAGCTATTATATGTCACGAACAGAGAAAGAAGTGAAAACTGATTTAGAAAAGGCGCAGGGAAATATGTTGGCAGGCGTGAAAAATCCCTTCCTTAAGGCAAGTGACTGGGGGTGGGAAATTGACCCGACAGGATTGCGTGTCTCTTTGAATAAATTGTATGACAGATACGAGGTTCCGCTTTTCGTAGTTGAAAATGGTTTGGGTGCCTATGATGAAGTTGAGCAAGATGGCTCCATTAACGATGACTATCGCATTGATTATCTTCGTGAACATATCGCCGCGATGGGCGATGCCATTAATGAAGACGGTATCGAGATAATGGGTTATACGAGCTGGGGCTGTATTGACCTAGTAAGTGCATCGACTGGTGAAATGTCGAAACGCTACGGCTATATCTATGTGGACAAGCATGATGATGGTAGTGGAACGTTGGAACGGAAGAAGAAAAAGTCCTTCTTCTGGTATAAAGATGTCATTGAAACGAATGGGGAAAGTTTATAATATAATTATATCGCCGGCAAACCATTGTGGTTGCCGGCGTTTTCGTGCGTCCAATATTCTTGACATTCACCCCGTACATGCTATATTAATGTATATATGAACATATGCTCATATATAGTTATTGGAGGTGAACGAGAAAATGAATGAAGATCAACCAATCATCCAGCATGAATCACATTTAGATGAAGAAACCCTATTTGTAGTGTCTCAAACATTTAAAGCGTTGAGTGATCCAACGAGAATACGTATTTTAAACTTATTATGTGCTGAAGAGCACTCCGTCAATGATATAGCGGAAGTTTTAAATTTAAGCCAGTCGACGGTGTCTCATCAATTACGTTTCCTGAAAAATCTACGATTGGTGAAGTTTAGAAGAGAGGGTACGACGATTTATTATTCAAAAGATGATGATCATGTGATGAATTTGCTGACACAAGCGATTGAGCATGCTGCGCATAACTAAGTAGAGGGAGGTTATATGATGGGACACGATCACGGCCATAATCATACACATGGCGCCAATAAAAAAGTATTACTCATCTCATTTTTCATCATTGCTAGTTACATGATTGTCGAGGTTATTGGTGGCTTTGTAACAAATAGTTTAGCCCTGTTGTCGGATGCAGGGCATATGCTCAGTGATGCGGTATCATTGGGAATTGCCTTGCTGGCTTTAACATACGGTGCGAAGGTAGCGAGTCGAAGTAAGACATTTGGCTATAAACGCTTTGAAATATTAGCCGCTGTCTTAAATGGTGTGACGTTAATGGCCATCGCCTTAATTATTTTTTACGAGGCAATCCAACGCTTTGCGAATCCGCCTGAAGTAGCGACAACAGGGATGTTAATTGTCAGTAGTATTGGTTTAGCTGTTAACATTTTAGTGGCATGGATTATGATGCGTGGCGGGGATGTGGAGGATAATTTGAATATGCGAGGGGCATATTTACACGTCATTAGCGATATGCTAGGTTCGGTGGGGGCCATTAGTGCCGCGCTACTTATGATGTTTTTTAACTGGGGATGGGCGGATCCATTAGCGAGTGTCATTGTCGCAGTACTGGTTTTACGCAGTGGTTACTATGTGACGAAGTCTGGGCTACACGTTCTAATGGAGGGGACACCGCAAAATGTAGACATGGATGATGTCATTCAAACGATTCAACAAACAACAGGTATTGAAAGTGTTCATGATTTACACATTTGGTCCATTACAAGTGGTTTAAATGCATTGTCTTGCCATATTGTTGTCGATGATAAAATGACAATTGCCGAAAGTGAACCACTACTCCGTAAAATTGAACACGATCTTGAACATAAGAGTATTCAGCATGTAACGATCCAATTGGAAACGTCTGCACATCAGCATGATGATTCGATTTTATGTACGGTGAAAGCAGAAGCAGCGGGACATCATCATCATTAAGTTTTTTTAATCGTAATATACCCCCTTCTAGTATGTAGGGATATATTGAGATTAATTACTTATAACTTTTTCCTCACCTGATTCCCTTTATGCTAAAGTTAATGTAGAGATATCGTATTGAACGGCATAGGGGGATGACTTGTAATGGCCAATCAACATACACGTAATACATTGAAAATCATTGTAGTTGTAATACTCTTTGTTGCGATTTTTACGGGCTTGCGTTTATTTTGGATAAAGGCGCTTACGAATACAGATCCGCCTCAAATTGTAAATGGTGAACTCGATTTACGAAACTGGGATTTTTCTAAAAACTATTCTATTACATTAGATGGTGAGTGGGAGTTTTATCCGCATACATGGCTTGCAGGGCAGGACGATTTTGCGGAAATGGCACCGCAAATGTTATATGTTCCGGGGAATTGGTCTTCTGTATTGAGTCCTAAAGATCAAAGTCCATATGGTTTTGGCTCTTATCGCTTGCGTATTTTGGTTGATCCCGAAAGTGATGAGATTTACAGCATTTATTTTTCTAGCGTTCGTACTTCCTCCGAATTGTATATGAATGGGCAATTTCTTGCGAAGTCGGGTGTTATTGGCAAAAGTAAAGAAACTTCTACGGCAAGGAATGTTCCGTATTCCGCATCAATTGCTGCAAATGGTAGTGATGAGATTGAAGTCATTGTGCAGGTAACAAACTTTCAAGATGCACGGGAAGGTGGGATTAGGCGTTCTGTTAAGTTTGGCACTGACAGTTCTCTCACGCGTGAAAGGGATCTGTCGATGGCATTGCAAATCCTAGTAGCGAGTATTTTTTTAGTGCATGCAGCCTTCTCATGTATTTTATTTTTTGTGGGAATACGGGAGAAGCGATTGCTTCATTTTGCGATTGTGCTTGTTTCAGCAGCAATTTTGACCTTGTTGGGCAGTGATGAGAAAATCTTGTTGGACTGGATCCCAATGGATTATAGTACGATTTATAAAACACTTTGTTTGACGATGGTTATTCTTTCTTATTCACTTATTCAATGTGTGAAGTCTCAACTATTCGCATTTTCACGTTGGTTTTATATTTTTTATGCAGTTATTTGCGGAATCCTTGTCGTCTTGACGATTCTATTACCAATTAGCTATCTCATGATAGTGCCCTGGTTTTACTTAGCATTTGTTATTGCGGCCGCAGTAATCACAGCTTTTGCATTGCTGCGTACATCGCTTACAGGCGTGAAGGTGGATTTACTACTTGTGGTAGCCATTACAGCAGTAGGCTGTAACTTGACATGGTGGGGGATTGCTCTTGTTACAGGCTTAAAAGCAATGTATTATCCTTTTGATTTAATTATCGCAGTTATCTCGTTGGCAACATTTTGGCTCAAGCATTATCATCATATGCATGTGGAAACGGGGAAACTGGCAAAGAAACTCCAACAAGTCGATAAATTCAAAGATGAATTTCTTGCCAATACCTCCCATGAACTTCGGAATCCGTTGCATGGCATGTTGAATATGTCACAAGCTGTGCTGGAGAGGGAACAGCGGACATTACAGCCGAAAAGTCTAAGTGATATGGAGACTGTTTTATCCGTTGGGCGACGTATGTCCCTGATGTTAAATGACTTGCTCGATGTGGCAAGTCTAAAGGAAGGTAGTCCTAAACTACAATTGAAAACCTTTTCCATTCAGACGGTTATTTCAGGTGTCGTTGACATGCTTCATTTTATGATGGAAGGAAAATCAATCCGATTTGTCAATGCTATTCCGGACGATTTGCCGCCTGTATTTGCTGATGAAAACCGAGTGATCCAAGTCTTATTCAATCTCCTACATAATGCAGTAAAATTCACGGATGAAGGTGAAATTACACTCAAGGGATATGTGGAAGGGAAAAATGTTCATATCGTTATTGTAGATACAGGCATCGGTATGGATGAGGAAACGATTCGGTATGTGTTCACCCCTTATGAACAAGGACGTAATGGCGAATCCATGATTGAGGGAGGCTTTGGGTTAGGGCTAAGTATTAGTAAACAATTAGTCGAACTGCATGGAGGAACGCTACAAGTTCATTCCGTTGTAGGGACGGGCTCTGAATTTATGTTTACTTTACCAATCTCTGATGCACCAATTGAGAATGAGCAGAGCGCACTGGATAATCACGTGGAATTAGCAACTGCCCAGCCTTTAAAGGAGTCGGAGGCACAACACGAACTAGTTGTTGGACAACTAAGAATACTCGTTGTAGACGATGATCCTATTAATTTACAAGTTGTTACCAGCATTCTTTCATCAAATCATTATGACGTTTTTACAGTAACAAGTGGTGAAAAAGCATTAGCGGTATTGCATGCAAAAGAGTGGGATTTAGTGATTTCAGATGTCATGATGCCACAAATGTCAGGCTATGAACTAACGCAGATAATTCGTCAGCGATTTTCAATGACAGAGCTTCCGGTACTTTTACTCACAGCTAGAAGTCAGCCAGCAGATATTGAAAATGGATTTTTATCGGGTACTAATGATTATGTAACAAAACCTGTAGATGCTTTAGAACTCAGGTCGAGAGTCCATGCGTTGACGAGCGTTAAACAATCTATGCATGAGCGATTACGCATGGAAGCAGCCTGGCTCCAAGCACAAATTCAGCCTCATTTCTTGTTTAACGCATTGAATACGGTGATTGCACTGAGTCAAATCGATGTAAATAGAATGAACAAGGTTTTGGAAGCCTTTAGCCGTTTGTTACGAGGAAAATTCCAATTTGATAATATTAATGAGTTTGCCCCTATCGAAAAAGAAATAAGACTTGTTCAAGATTATCTATTGATTGAACAAGAACGATTTGGTGATCGTTTGCGTGTGATATGGGAGATGGACGAATGCCAAGATTTGATGATTCCATCCTTAACCATTCAGCCATTGGTCGAAAATGCTATCCATCACGGCCTTATGAAGCGTATAACAGGTGGTCAATTGACAATTCGAATTTCTGACCATGAAACGTATGTAGAAATTACGGTTGAAGACGATGGCATTGGAATAGACGAAACGGTAGTAAAAGGGCTATTAGAAAAAATGCCTAACAGTCAATCGGGAATCGGATTGTTGAATACGGATCTTCGTCTGAAACGGTTATTTGGCAAAGGCCTCCATATCACAAGCGCGCCTAATCTTGGTACTACAGTATCATTTATTCTTTATAAAGATGTAGAAGATAACAATCCTCTCATAGTTTAATAAAGGATATCCGATTTTTGAACAAGTTGTATGAAAATTGCATAGGATAAAGATGAGGTTAACGAGCAACGGAGGGAATAAAATGGTGAAATTCCGAGCTTTTGATGGAGTCGTCACGATGATTGATGATTTTTCAATCGGGCAAAGTAATGAGGCTGGTTGTTATAAACTATTTTCCGTAGATGATAGACATGGAGCGATGGTCAATTTCGTTGTAGCGCCCACGACTTATTTTGTAGATCATGTAATGGTGGGAGCAGGGGATCGAATTACTGGATTTTATGATGCAAACGCGCCAGTTCCACTCATCTATCCACCGCAATTTCGAGCGCTTGTGATGGCGAAAGATACAACCTATCAAAGTGTCAAAGTAGATCATTTTAATCGTCGTTTGGAAAGTAGCGATGGGACATTAAGGCTGAATATTGCTCCGCATACTAGGATTATATTGGAGAATGGGCAAGCCTTTACTGGGAATATAGCCAATCGCAATTTAATAGTTGTTTATGGCGCCACGACTAGAAGTATCCCAGCCCAAACGACACCTACTACAATTATTGTGATGTGCTAGTTGTTAAGAGTGAGTTATGGAGTATTTTCATAGGTAAGTAAATTTGGTATACTATGAACATCAATGCGCAGTAATGGGGTGAGTTCGCTTACCCTCATGCATAGTGTACAAGCTCCCTTGTGTCACAAATCTCTGCCATCTGAAATATGTATTTTGGAGATGACAAATTTGTACAAGGAAGATCGGCTGCCTCAAAACGCTAAAGAAGGTATACTGTTTTTGTTGATTATTTCAATCATTTCAGTCAATACGATAGCGCCTATTATTATTGGATTAGAACGTGGCTTCAGTAAAGAAGTGTATGTAGAGACATTGACTATGCTTCCGATTATGTGGGTATTTGTAGTTTTGTTGGTGAAATTAGTTGCAGGACCATTCGTCGGGAAAGTGATGCCGAAATTCGTCGGGCAAACAGACGGTTTTAATGCCAGAATCCTATTGAATACGTTATTGAATGTTACGGTATTATCAGTTTTTCTAACGATAATTGGCACTTGGGTTGGTACGAAGCAAGTAAGCTTAGAGCCATTTAAAAACTTCCTTCAGATTTGGCCAAGAAATTTTGGTATAGCATTTTGGATTGAGCTTTTAGTTGCACAACCAATCGCACGATTTGTGATGAAGAAACTACACCAGAGTCAGGCGCGAAAAGCTGAAATTGCATAATCCCTCCTATTTGGTATAGTGTAATCATGAAAATAACCAGATTTTATAGAGCCAATTGATTTGATGAGCAAATCAATTGGCTTTTTATTGTGAAATAGACATGCTATGATAAGATACTTGGATTTGGAGGTGAAAAAGATGGATACTCGTTTAACAACAAAAGAAAAGCTACTGAATTTATTGAAAAAAGAGACTGAAATGACTGTAAGCCAAATGGCTCAAGTGTTAGAAATTACTGAAATGGCCGTCAGAAAACATCTGAATATCCTCGAAAGAGACTCTTTTATCCATATCTCTGAACTAAAACAACCTCTAGGACGACCTGTTCAAGTTTTTTCATTAACATCGCAAGCAGATGTACTTTTCCCGAAAAGTTATGATAATCTTACTGTCGATTTTTTGAATGACCTCCAGGCACTTCAAGGGAATGATATCATCGACCATCTATTTGAAAAGAGGCGTCAACGGCTAGCTGATCATTACTCTTCTCATATGAAAAATAACCTATCTAATGAAGAAATGGTGGAAACACTGAAGGACATTCAAGTTGAAAAAGGCTATATGGCTGATGTTATTAAAATAGGTGACAATCAGTTCGAATTGATTGAACATAATTGCCCTATTTTTGAGGTAGCTAAAAATTTTAATCAGGCCTGTAATTGTGAGACAAACATGTTTAAAGAAGTATTAAATACCGATGGTGTACGACGGACAAGCTGTAAAGCAGATGGGGATAATCATTGCCATTTTCTTATTGAATTTGATGAGGAACGTGCATCTGTTTAAGGGCGGTCATCCTACTAAGAGAGTGACCTTTTGTACATTTTTTGAATAGGGTGAGTAAGCAGCATACAGGCAACTCAATTGACTTTTACTGACCACTTATTCTATTATCATGATAGACACTTAATATACTAAAAGGTTTATAAAGTATGTTAAATGAACAAAAAAATTAGGGGGACTTTAAAATGACTACATTTACACTACCAGCACTATCATACGGTTTCGATGCGTTAGAACCGGTTATCGATCAGCAAACGATGGAAATCCATCATGGCAAACACCATCAAGCATATGTGAACAATCTAAATGCTGCACTTGCAGGCCATGAAGAGTTAAGTGGTAAAACACTAGAAGAATTACTAGCGAATATTGATGCACTACCTGAATCTATCCGTGCGGCTGTTAGAAATAATGGTGGTGGTCATTTCAACCACTCGTTATTCTGGGAATTGCTTGCTGCTCCATCGGAAAACAATGTACCAACGGGTGACTTAGCTGCTGCAATTGATAAGCGCTTTGGTAGTTTTGACAAGTTCAAGGAAGAATTTACGAAAGCGGCAACTACTAGATTTGGTTCTGGCTGGGCTTGGTTAGTCGTCAATAAAGAGAAACAAGTTGAAGTAACAAGCACGCCAAACCAAGACAGTCCAATCATGACAGGTGAAACAGCTATTCTAGGACTAGACGTATGGGAGCATGCCTATTATCTTGCTTATCAAAATAGAAGACCTGATTATATTTCAAGCTTCTTCAAAGTTGTGAACTGGAATGCAGTTTCTGCGAAGTATGAACAAGCGTTAAATAGCTAATAACTTGTATTATGGGAGGCGCTAGGAAGGATGCTGTTTAATCCTTCTTTAGGCGCCGATCATTGTTAGTAGGATTTACATATATATAAGGAAAGGGAGTGATGATATGCACAGTAATTCTGAGAAGACTACTGCTTTTAAGGAAGCGATGGCGAATTATCCTACTGGCGTAACTGTTGTGACAGCCGTTGATGACAACGATAACCCAATTGGATTGACGGTGAATTCGTTCGCATCAGTATCATTGGAGCCGCTGCTTGTTTTGTGGTCCATTGATAAGAGAGTCTCTACATATGAAACATTTAAAAAGATTGATCAGTTTGCCATTAACCTATTAGCTGACGATCAAGCAGATATTGCTTTGCTATTTGCAAGAAGTCACCAAGACCGGTTTGCCAATTGCGATTGGTATCATTCACAGCATCAATTACCGATTATTAAAGGGGCAATGGCATCATTACAATGCAAGACCTTTAAACAAATTGAGGCAGGGGACCATACGATTTTGATTGGAGAAATCATTGCTATTGAAGTTGATAAGAAAGGGCCTCTTGTTTACCATGAAAGAAAGATGGGGGCATTGCCAGACAGTTTTCATGAATAATAGGCAAATGGAAAGACAGCATCTTATAGGCTGTCTTTTTTTAATCGTATACATAATACTCACAAAACTTACGGCTAGAAGGAACTCAAACTTTCGATTAACAGAAAAATGCCTGTACAAATCAACAGAATATATGTAAATACTTTGAAAATTTGTTGATTCAACCATTTGAAAATAACTTGCCCTATAAACAAACCAAGAAATACAATTGGAATGGCATAAAGACTAGATTGCCAAATGATTTTGTTAGTCCCGGTAAAGAAAATTTGGGTTAGTAGACTGATGAAATAAATAAAGAGATAAAAAGCTAATGTAGTTGCTCGTAACTTCCCTTTTTCAGTATCCGTCCCTGTGAAATAAAGTAATAATGGAGGACCTGGCATACCGATGCTAGTTGTTAAAACCCCTGAAATCCCCCCAACTATGAAATCCCTAACAGGTGTCGATTTAACTTTCACATTGCCTATTAAAAGCAGAGTCAATAGTAAAAGAAGTATGCCGATACCTAACTTTAAAGTATTTATATTCATAGACATAAAAATGAAAATCCCGAATGGTACACCAATCATACTACCTATAATAAATCTTTTTAATAACACAAAATCAATGTCGTTTCGAATTTTAAAAATTAGTGATAGAGAGATGAGTAACGATAAAATAATATTTATTTGTATAGCTTCCTGTGGTAGGAATAACATAAGTAAAAATGGCGTTGCCATGATAGAAAAACCAAATCCTGTACTTGATTGTAGTATAGAAGCCACTATTATTATGCATATAAAAATTAAGCTAGTCCCCAAAATATACCCCCAATGTAACAACCTCATTTAATAGTATTGTACCAGTTTAGTAATTGGAAATCAGCAGTGGCTGTCGTTTGTGAATTTATCTAATTAGATAGTCAATCAATGTCCCACTCGTTTTCTGGAGATATAACAGAAGCGGCAAAAGCATAAAATCTCAAAGTATTCCAATACAGCTGCACCTATGATTGGAAAACTAAATCTGTTATTCTGAAAGGAAAGAAGAATTAGATAGCTGTTCGGGGGAAGGGGATTGGAGTTATGCAAACGTGGTGTAAAGTACTAATCGTTGATGATGAAATCCTTATACGGCAAGGAATCAAGCATTATATCAATTGGGAGCAGGAAGGTTTTCAAATTATCGGCGAAGCATCGAATGGGGAAGAGGCGCTTGCGGTTATTAAGGAGCGCCAGCCACAAATTGTAATTACTGACATGGTGATGCCTGTAATGGACGGTGAAGAGCTAACGAAAATCATCAAACGTGATTATCCACAAATCGAGGTTATCATCCTGAGTAGCTTTGGTGATTTTGACTATGTACGCTCGACATTTCAACACGGAATTGCCGACTACATACTCAAATCACAATTAGAAGGACCAGGCTTATTGAAAACCCTTCAACAAGTTGCAGCAAGACTTCCATCATTTTCACTGCATGCCAAAAAGGATAATGAAAGCGTTTCAATCGAGAGGGTCATCGAAAGGATTATGTCAGGGTACGAATCTGAGCAAGATGACTTCATCATGAAACAAGCATTCCCACACAGATTTTATTGCCTATTTGGTGTTGATGTGAAAAAGCGAGGATCTGATAGATCAATCGATTTATTGTATCTGAAGGAAGAAATAGAACAGGAAATTACCAAGCATCTACCTGTCGTTATCTATAAACCGATGACAGCTGACCAAGAACTAATTACGTATCTATTTAACTTTGACCAAGATCAATTACCAATCATTAAACAATTCGTTCGGATGATTCAGAATTCTGTAGTGGTTGCTAATTTTGAGATTGGTTGGATAGTAACGGAGCCGTTTACGGATTTAATTGATTTGAGAACCATCTATGATGAAAAGCTGTCTGCACTCACTCATTATCGATTTTATTACCCAGAAACAGTTGCGTTGATCTATGATCAATTACCCAGTCTATCAGAAATCGACGAGCAATTTCAGTTAACCCGTTTTACTGAAGCGTTTAAACGAGAGCAATTTGAGGATGCACTTGTTTATTTGGAACAACATATCGAACAATTGACGAAACAATATATGACAGACGAGTTCGTTTTTAAGGCTTTTTTAGGCAATGTTATTTTTAATGTGACCATCTTGTTAGGGAATATGGAGTATGAACATAAAGAGTTGGATAAGAGGAAGTATGCTTATATTGCTAGAATTGATGAGGCTATGATTGCACAAGATGCAATGGACCAGTTCTCGGATTTTCTACTAGAAACGAAGGATGTTATTGCTCAAAAAGCATCTGATCAAGCTGACCCGCATATTCAACGGTTACTGGATTATATTGATGCCCACTATATGGACCATTTAAGTTTAACCGAGATGGCTGCTCATTTTCATTTTAATGCATCGTATTTGTCAAATTACTTTAGTACGAAAAACAATCAGGGCTTTAGTGAGTATTTAAATCAAGTTAGAATCGAGAAGTCAATTGAATTGCTGCAGACAGGGGCGGAGTCAATCGCTGATATTAGTTCGCTTGTTGGCTATTCGGACCATAGTTATTTTTGTAAAGTGTTCAAAAAGTTGAAGGGAACATCGCCAAGTAGTTATCGTAGACAATACTTTAGGGCGAAGAAGGGTCATAAATGAAAGATTTATTTGAGCGCTTAAATAACTACAGTATATTTATAAAAATATTTGTTGTCATGGTTGTTAGTATTGTAACGGTTTCGGTGATGATTACTTTTAGCACGCTACGCATGTCGGAAAAATTATTTATGGATACATTTAGTATTACAAATTCAAAAGTGATTAACCAAATGAAGACCAGTTTTGAGACGTTTAGTTATACAATTGTGATTGCAGCGAATAATCTTGGGCAAAGTGGGTCAGTTAAAACATTTTTAACTGAGGGAGATACCAATTCTCTATTGATGTCGAAATCTTATTTTAATATGAAGGAGCAAATGGTTCGGATTCACACTTATTTGGATGCCTATGAGGTCGGGATGACGGTTCTTGGTGTAAATGACCGCAGTTATTGGACGAGTCGAGAATATTGGTCAATCGAAGAAGCTAAACTTGCAAAGCATCAAATTACACTGAAGACGTATGAACAACCTAATCAATTGATCTATCATTACGATGACCATTATGCCGATAAACCGACGATTGTTGCGACAAAGGCGTTGACAGAAAATACAACGGGCAATATTTATGGCATTATGTATGTAGCGATTGCAGAAGCAGATTTCAAGCAATTTTATGTGAACTATACGAGCGACGGCAATGATATTGTGATTGTGAATGAGGCCGGTAGAATTATATCTAGCAATCGTAATGAGATGATTGGTCAACAGGCACAAGAGTTATTGGTGCATGCGCAAGAAATAGATGAGCATGGTCTTCATTATAAAAGTGTTGAATTTAATGGGTTGAAACAAATTCTGTTAGTAGAATATTTACCGTCTTTTGATATGTATTTAGTTAATTTAATTGACCAGGAGGTTGTTAAACGTAATATTATTGATACGAAAGCCATTGTTTTGATTAGTATTACGATTGTTGCCATCGCATTGTTGGCGGTCTTCATCATATCGCGAAGAATGACAAAATCCTTAACAAGGCTTGTCAAACAAATTTCAGATATGTCGAAATATGATTTCGATCATTATGTGACGGAATCTGGTAGTTATGAAACGAAGCAATTGGCAATGGCATTTAACTTTATGCTTGACGAATTGCATGAATATGTCGAGACGTTAATTGCTACGCAGAAGAAGCAACGCAATGCAGAGTTAACAGCACTACAACAGCAAATCAATCCGCATTTCTTATATAATACATTAGCGTCGATAAAAATAATTGTGCAGCAAGGGGACAAGGAAAAGGCGACGGGGACGATTCAGGCGTTAATTTCCTTATTTCAAAATACGATTGGTAATGTGAGTGAAACAATTACCGTTGAGCAAGAATTGGAAAATATGAAAAACTATGCGTTCATTCATCAGGTTCGTTATGGCGGGAAAATTCATGTGAATTATTATATTTCACCAGACTGCTTGAATTACCAACTACCTAAGTTAATTATTCAACCATTTATAGAAAATGCATTTTTCCATGGATTTAATAAAAAGTCCGGTGGGTTCATTCATATTATGGTCGGTCAAGAAGCAGATATGCTGATCTGTGAAATTGTTGATAATGGTGATGGGATGGAGGTAAACGCTGAGCAACGATTACCAAATTATAAAAGCAAACGCCAATTATTTAGCGGAATTGGTGTGAAAAATGTGAATGACCGGATCAAACTGTTGTATGGAGCTGACTATGGTGTGGAAATATCTAGCGTATTAGGTGAAGGGACGAAGGTAAAAATACGGTTGCCAATCATTAAAACAAAAATAATACAACAATCTGAAAATAGTACAAAAAATAAGTAGAGGATATTTATAACGCCAAATATTTTTACAATTCAAACAAAAGATCGTCTTAACGGTCTTTTTTTGTGCCGTGATATGCTATTAGTATTAAGAAAGCGCTTTCAAATATGAAAATGGAGGTTGGAAGAATGAAAAAGTTAATGGTTTTATTTCTTGCAAGTATCTTATTATTGGCTGCATGTTCTACTCAAACGCCAGAGTCGAAGCCTAGTGGTGATAGTAAAGACAATGGAAGCGACGGTAAAGAAGCGGAAGAGCTTACGATTTGGGCATGGGATCCGAACTTCAATGTTGCAGCTTTAAATATTGCGATTGAGGGCTACAAAGCAGATCAACCGGATGCAAACTTCAAGATTATTGAAAATGCCCAAGATGATATCGTTCAAAAATTAAATACTGGTTTAAGCTCAGGGACACAAAAAGGTTTACCTAATATCGTGTTAATTGAAGATTACCGCGCACAGAGTTTTTTACAAGCGTATCCAGATGCATTCTATGAATTGTCCGATGTATTTAATGAAGCTGACTTTGCTGAATATAAGCTGGCACCAACAAGCCTTGATGGAAAAAACTATGGTATCCCATTTGATACTGGCGTAACAGGCTTGTATGTCCGTACAGATTATTTAGCAGAAGCGGGTTATACGGTTGAAGATTTACAAAATATCGACTGGAGAGAGTATGTTGAGATTGGGAAAAAGGTGAAAGAAGCAACAGGAAAAGATTTCGTTACGATTGACCCAAGTGATTTGGGCATTGTACGAATCATGATGCAAACAGCTGGTTCTTGGTATTTAAAAGAGGATGGTGTGACGCCAAATCTTGCTGATAATGCAGCACTGAAGGAAGCGCTTGAAGTATATAAAGCGATGTTAGACGCTAATATCGTTAAGCCGAACTCTGATTGGGGTGAGTTTTTGGCGAACTTTAACAATGGGTCTGTTGCAACAGTGCCAACAGGTAACTGGATTACACCTTCTGTAAAAGCTGAAGCATCACAATCGGGATTATGGGCTGTTGTACCAATTCCGAAACTAAATGTTTCGGGGGCAGTCAATGCTTCGAACTTGGGCGGCAGTTCTTGGTACGTGTTGAATATACCTGGTGCTGAACAAGCAGCAGACTTCCTAGGAAAAACATTTGGTTCGAATGTTGACTTGTATCAAAAGCTAATTACTGAAATTGGAGCAATTGGTACGTATAAACCTGCCTCAGAGGGGACTGCTTATGCACTCGAGGATGAATTTTTCGGCGGGCAAACGGTTATATCTGATTTTGCTGATTGGACAGAAGATATTATCGGTGTAAACTATGGCATGCATACGTATGCAATCGACGATATTGTCGCAGTTGAGATGCAGAATTATATAAACGGAAAAGATATTAATGAGGTCCTAAATGATGCTCAGAAGCAGGCAGAAGCACAATTTAAATAAGTGAACTAATCAATTGCGCCTCGGCGTAATTGCGTTGGGATTTTGAATTGTGCACAGCACAATTAACTCTCCTCAAAATCCCTAACATCCGCCGGAGGCTTAACTTGAATCAGCAGGGAGTTTGAACTCCCTCTGATTGAAATGCTTTTCTGGCATTAATCCCGCTACTTATAGAAGTGGGGGACTTTTGCTGAATCGAGTTAAAAAATCTCAAGACCCACACGTGTCGCTAACGGATTAATCGGCGTTGTCGTGTGGGCTTAAGATGTTATTGATGATCAATTTATGAAGGAAGTGAGTCGATGTGAGCAGCAGATTGAAAACCAATCTAATTGGCTGGTTATTTATTGGAGTAGCGGTCGTGATGATTTTTACATTTTATTTTTATCCGATGTTCCAAGCTTTAATTTTATCTTTTCAATCAGGGACGGGTACAAATTTACAATTTGTCGGATTAGGAAATTACAAACGTGTTCTGACGGATGTTACATTTATCGCTGCTTTTAAAAATACATTTATTTATTTGATCATACAAGTTCCGGTTATGATTTTACTAGGTTTATTACTGTCAGTATTATTGAATGATCGGGCGTTAAAATTGAGAGGCTTCTTTCGGACTGCCATCTTTTTACCATGTGTAACTTCGCTCGTTGCCTATTCGGTTATATTCAAATATTTATTTTCAGGTGATGGTTTAGTGAATCAACTATTGCTCAAATTATCACTCGTATCTGAGGGTCTTAATTGGATTACTGATCCATTTTGGGCGAAAGTAACGATTATTATGGCGATTACATGGCGTTGGACAGGTTATAATATGATTTTTTATTTATCGGCATTGCAAAACGTTGATCAGTCGATTTATGAAGCAGCTAAAATCGATGGAGCTTCTCCTATTCAACAGTTTTTCAAAATCACAATTCCGATGTTAAAACCCATTATTTTGTTTACCTCTATTATATCGACGATTGGAACGCTTCAGTTATTTGATGAGATTGTCAATATCACTAAAGGTGGACCGGGAAATGCGACTGTATCGATTTCACAATATATATATAATCTATCATTTAAGTACACACCGGATTTTGGTTATGCAGCGACAGTTTCTTATTTTGTCGTATTCATCATTATAATACTAGCAATTATTCAGTTTAAATTGGCAGGTGAACGCAATGACTAACTTGAAAAGAATTGTGATTTACGGATTTTTAATCATTGTCTCAGCTATCTCGATTTTCCCTTTTTTATGGATGATTGTCAGTGCGACAAATAAATCTGTTGATGTGACGAAAGGTCGGTTGCTGCCTGGTAGTAATTTCTTCGAAAATATGAAAACCCTACTTGATACGACTGATCTTGTTTCAGCATTAATGAATTCAGCGAAGATCTCGATTGCGACGACCGTTTTATCATTGATCATTGCTTCATTAGCTGGATATGGATTTGAAATTTATCGTAGTAAAGCAAAGGATGTTGTTTTTAATATTTTATTACTGTCAATGATGATTCCTTTTGCGGCATTGATGGTTCCGTTATTTAGGATGTTCGGTAAGGTTTCGCAAGTATTTCCGGCCATTGGAATTGATACGTTAATGTCAGTTATTTTACCAACGATGACAACAGCTTTTCTAATTTTCTTTTTTAGGCAAAGTACAAAAATGTTCCCAAGAGAGTTGATTGAAGCGGGACGGATTGATGGGGTAAGCGAGATTGGAATCTTTATCCGTATTTTTATCCCGACGATGAAAACGACGTATGCGGCTGCGGCAATTATTACGTTTATGGCAAGTTGGAATAACTTTTTATGGCCATTGGTTGTATTGCAATCTCCAGAAAATCAAACGATACCGATGCTCATATCTAATTTAGGTTCAAGTTATTCTCCAGATTTTGGTGTGATAATGACGGCAATTGTGATTGGAACTATCCCGACAGCTTTAGTCTTTTTCTTAATGCAAAAGCATTTTGTAGCAGGGATGATGGGATCAGTAAAATAAAACTTCTAGTGATGGGAGACTTTTTATAATGATAAAACCAAGTTTAGATTGGCTTACAGATGTAAGTGTATTTGCAGTGAACCGAGTACCTGCACACGCTGACTTTCGTTATTATGAGACAATTGAAGAAGCAAGGAAATCTGGTGCTATGAATTTTCGCCATGATTTAAATGGCACTTGGCAGTTTAATTATGCAGTGAACCCCCGAAGTCGAGTTGTGGACTTCTATAAGTCTACTTTTGATTGCACAGGTTGGGAAACAATCCAAGTACCAGGGCACATCCAGCTTCAAGGTTTTGGGAAACCGCAGTATGTTAATACAATCTATCCTTGGGAGGCGCATGATGAGATCCGTCCTCCGGAAATTCCGGTCAATGATAACCCGGTTGGTAGTTATGTCAAAACATTTACTGTACCGGAGAAAATGGAGCATCAACCATTGTTCATTTCCTTCCAAGGTGTAGAAACGGCCTTCTATGTCTGGTTAAATGGTGAATTTGTTGGATACAGTGAAGATAGTTTTACGCCATCGGATTTTGAGCTGACACCATTTTTGCAGGCAGGAGAAAATAAATTAGCTGTTGAAGTTTATCAGCGGAGTACAGCGAGCTGGTTAGAGGATCAGGATTTCTGGCGATTTTCGGGTATTTTTAGAGATGTCTACTTATATAGTAAACCTGAAATTCATGTGGAGGATCTCCATGTTCACACTAATTTGGACGATAACTATAACAATGCAATGTTAGAGTTGGACTTAAAGTTAACTGCTGCTGAAGGTGCAAAGGTGGTTCTTGTATTAGAGGATGCAACGAATAAGGTGATTGCTACGGTCGAGAAGCAATTGGCAGGAACATCGGCATCCCTGTCATTAGCTGTTGAAAGCCCGCAGTTATGGAGTGCGGAAAATCCGTATTTATATCAAGCGTTTATTCAGATATTTAACGCGTCGGGTAAGTTAGTGGAAGTTATCCCACAAAAGATTGGCTTCCGGCGATTTGAGATGAAAAATAAGCTAATGCATTTAAATGGCAAACGCATTGTATTCAAAGGTGTTAATCGCCACGAATTCAATAGTCGTCGTGGTCGAGCCATTACAAAGGAAGATATGCTTTGGGATATTCAAACGCTTAAACAAAATAATATGAATGCGGTAAGAACAGCCCATTACCCAAATCAAAGCTATTGGTACGAACTTTGTGATCAGTATGGTATTTATGTGATTGATGAAATGAATTTAGAAACGCATGGTTCGTGGCAGAAATTAGGTGCGGTTGAGCCGTCATGGGTAATTCCAGGTAATCGACCTGAGTGGCAAGATATTGTGATGGACCGAGCTATTTCGATGTTTGAACGTGATAAAAATCATCCGTCAATCTTAATATGGTCATGTGGTAATGAGTCATATGCTGGTGAAGTGTTGCTGAATGTTTCGAATTATTTTAGGGATGTCGATCCAAGTCGGCTAGTGCATTATGAAGGTGTGTTCCATAATCGTGATTATAATGCCACGAGTGATATGGAAAGTAGAATGTATGCAAAGCCACATGAAATTGAGGAATATTTAACGAGCAATCCAGATAAGCCATATATTAGTTGCGAATATATGCATGCCATGGGTAATTCACTCGGTGGGATGAAAAAGTATACAGATTTGGAGCGTAAATATCCGATGTATCAAGGTGGATTTATTTGGGACTATATTGATCAGGCGCTAGTGAAAAAGGATCGTTATGGGCAAGAGTTTTTAGCATATGGCGGTGATTTTGCTGACCGGCCAACGGATTACCATTTTTGTGTAAATGGTATTGTCTATGCGAATCGCGAGTTGACGCCGAAAATGCAAGAAGTCCGATTTTTATATCAAGATTTAAAGTTAGAGCCAGATCGCCAGGGTGTAAAAATTATCAATGATCGTCTGTTTGTAGATACAAGTGATGTAGCGCTCGTATACCGTGTAACTCGTGATGGGGAAGAAATGTATCGTGCGGAACAGGAGGTAAGTGTTGCACCGGAAAGTGAACAGTACATTGAACTAGTGTATCCAGCTATTTTTCAGCAGAGTGGTGAATATGTTATTCACACTACATTTGTATTAAAAGAACAAACAATCTGGGCAGATGCAAGTTTTGAAGTTGCGTTCGGAGAGTTTGTATTCGAAGAAGGGCAACGTAGTCAGCCGACTTCAGAAGGTAAAGTACGTGTAGTGACTGGTACTGCTAATATTGGCGTACATGGTTCGAATTTTAGCGCGATTTTTTCAGTCCAGAAGGGGACAATGGTTTCGTTGAACTATGGTGGACAAGAAATGATTGAGCAGGCACCTGCACCGTTATTTTGGCGAGCGCAGACGGATAATGACCTTGGAATTCAAGCTGGGTTTGACAAGAGTGGTTGGTATGCGGCAAGTCTAGGTCAAAAATGTATTGGCTATACGGTTCATACAGAAGCGACATATGCAACGATTGTTTTCGATTATGCATTAGCGCTACACCCAGATTTGAAGGTGACGATTGCGTACACAGTAGATGCGGATGGTCGTGTCAAGGTTCGCTCATCATATTACGGTGTCGCGGGTTTACCAGACCTACCGATTTTTGCAGTATCCTTTAAAACTTCAGCTGATTATGACCAACTCGAATGGTACGCGAGAGGTCCAGAAGAGAATTATATTGATCGTGCAAATGGGGCAAGATTAGGTGTCTTTAAAAATACAGCGAGCGATAGCATTGCTACTTATGCGATGCCGCAAGAATCTGGAAATCGGACAGGGGTCCGCCGCGTAAATGTGACCAATGAACGTGGTCATGGTATCCGTATTTCAGCTACAGAGCAACCTCTGGAATGTACAATTTCACCTTACACGGTATTTGAATTAGAGCATGCGGCCCATCTGTATGAACGACCAAATATTCATTATACAGTCGTTACGGTTGCAGGAAGGCAAATGGGTGTCGGCGGGGATGATAGCTGGGGTGCGCCAGTCCACGAAGAATATCGCATTAACGCAGCCGAAGATTATACATTTGAGTTTATGATTGAACGTGTGTAACTAAGAAAAAGTGTCTCTTCAGCGTTTTCCAAACGTGAGAGACACTTTTTTATACGGAATTATTGTACTCATCACACAAAACTTTCAATTAAAAGAAAAATCCCTGTACAGATTAAAAGGATATATGTAAATATCCTAAAAACCTGTTGGTTCAACCATTTGAAAATAATTTGCCCTATAAACAAACCAAGGAACACCATTGGAATGGCATAAAGACTAGATTGCCAAATGATTTTGTTAGTCCCCGTAAAGATGATTTGGGTTAGTAGACTGATGAAATAAATAAAGAGATAAAAAGCTAACGTTGTTGCACGCAACTTCCCTTTTTCAGTGTCCGTCCCCGTGAAATAAAGTAATAATGGAGGGCCTGGCATACCGATGCTTGTTGTTAAAACTCCCGAAATCCCTCCAACTATGAAATCTCTAACTGGCGTTGATTTAACTTTCACATTGCCTATTAAAAGCAGAGTCAATACTAAAAGAAGTACACCAACTCCTAAATTTAAGGCATTTATATTCATAGAGATAAAGATGAAAACACCTAATGGTACACCAATCATACTTCCTATAATAAATCTTTTTAACAGCACGAAATCAATGTCATTTCGAATTTAAAAAATTAACGATAAAGAGATTAGTAACGATAAAATGGTATCTTATCATATTTATTAGAACTGGTGACAGCTGCTCGTTTGATTCCCTTTATGATGTCTTATCAACTAGTACTTGAAATCAAAAAAACTCTTTACAAACAGTAAAAGAGTAATATAATGATAGATATATAACGTGTGTTATCTTTTAAAAATTTTTTCTACTAAAGCGAGGATGTTTATGGCACCTAAAACAAAGTTTACGAAAGAAATTATCATTAATGCAGCTTTTGATATTGCAAAAGTTGAGGGAATCAATCAAATAACAGCTAGAAAAGTTGCAGAAAAAATGGGCAGCTCCATTGCTCCGATTTATGTGAATTTCACAGAAATCGAGGAGTTGAAGATGGCGGTTATCCAGCAAATCCATATGATTTCCCAACAAATGCTCATGACGAAATATACAGAAGATCCGTTTCTCAATATAGGCATTGCTAGTTTGAAATTTTCGAGAGACTATCCCGTTCTTTTTAAAGACCTTATCACGAATAATACGAAGTATATGACAGATGTTCAGCCTCCTGGAGATACGATTCTTCAGCAGATGAAACAAGCGCCAACACTTACTAGTTTCACTGACGAGGAAATGGGCAGTATTTTGTTTAAAATGAAAGTATTTCAAATGGGGTTGTCTGTGATGGATGTCAATGGGTTGCTTCCAGTACCTTTTGATGAACAGCAGTTGATTGAGTTACTAGAAAGTACGGGGAATGATTTAATACTTGCGGCACAGTCACGTCATAACGAGGAAGAACAAAAATAAATAATGGAGTGGTGTGCGAATGGTTAACGAAAGAGTGGAGACATTAATTCAGCAACACTTTAATAAAGTTGTAGAAAAAGACTCTCATATCCACAACGCTTATTTGTTAGTACATTCTGAAAAACATGGTATCCATGTACATACAGCAAAAGGTTTGACAGGCGATATGCCTGCCCATGCCCAGCAACCTTATTTTATTGCGAGTATTGGTAAGTTGTTCACCTCTATCCTGATCGGACTCTTGGTTGAAAAGGGGAAGCTCACATACGAGGATACAATCACTGCGTATGTGGATCCTGATGTATTGCGTGATCTACATGTTTATAAAGGAAGGGACTATACGAACGATATTAAAATAAAGCATTTATTAAATCACACGTCAGGCTTAAATTGTTTTTTTGAGGATAAGCCAAAACAAGGTAAATCTATGATTGATTTGTTATTTGAACAGCCTTCTCGTTACTGGGAACCAAAGGAGGTTATTGAATGGTCCAAAGAGCATTTGACAGCACACTTCCCACCGGAGAAAGGATTTCATTATTCAGATACGGGTTACAATATATTAGGGCTGATTATCGAAAGAATGACTGGAATGCCTTTAGCCGAGGCACTGCGCTTCTATATTTTTGAACCACTCGGTATGAGTGACTCGTATCTTTTCCGTGATTCATTGTCTTCGGATGAAGGTGAATATCCACTAGCACATCTCTATGGGAGAAGAGTTAATGTCACAGACTATCGCAGTTTAAGTGTTAGTTATGCAGGAGGTGGTATTATTTCAACATCAGAAGATTTACTTGTTTTTATGAAGGCGTTGGTAAACCACGAAATTTTAAGCGAAGAAACGATTTCTACAATGAAAAGTGATAAGGCGAAGTTTTTTATCGGTATCGACTACGGCTATGGATTAATGAACTTCAAAACGGTTCCCTTTATGATGCCTAAAAGATATAATGCGTGGGGAAATGCAGGTTCAACTGGAACATTTATGTTTTACCAACCTGATCTGGATACGTACTTCATCGGAAGTTTGAATCAGTTTCGTTATAATCGAAAAGCCTTTCGATTACTGTTCAAGCTCATTGATATTGTGTCCAAAACAAGCCATTCGAAAATATAAGTGCCCGAAGATGCAATTTCGGGCACTCCAGTATGTCGTACAATGTGTTCCTTCTATAATTACTCGTCAGTTAAGAACTCCTTATCCAACTATTCTTCAATTCCTACGCATCAAGTTGAATCAGTTTTGTTTCTCCATTGTCACTGAATAATTCAACGGAGATGCTCGTTTCATCTGGATAGATGCCTGCAGTCATTACTGTTTCACCATCATTGACAAATAACTCAAGTGAAGATTTGTCTATAAACAGATGGAGTTTGAGTGTTTCGCGGTCTCGACCATGAATGATGCTTTGCCTAATGCCACCCTCGCCATGTCCAGAAAGGTTACGGTCAATCCCAACTTTACCTTCAGTCGTATGATAAAAAATCTCGGTTTTCTGCTTGCCATCTGCCGAGCATCGAATATTAAGACCAAATTTTTCAGCCGTACTATCTTTTAACGAAAACTCAGCAATCATTTCAAGCTGGTCACCTTTAATGGCTGCTAATCGAATGTTATCATTAATGGTAGTGGGCTCAACTACGTTTTGTACTGCTCTTAATTGTTGTAATTCCTTGATTGGAGTCATGGAAAGCTCACCATACTCATTGAATTTCAACTCTCTCGGTAATGTTAACGCCCCAGCCCAACCATGTTTTTGTTCTGGCATTGTCGTTTCCCACATGCTCATCCAGCCGAACAAAATGCGTCTTCCTTATTTGAATTAGAGCATGTGGCCCATCTGTATGAACGACCAAATATTCATTATACATTCGTTACGATTGCAGGAAGGCAAATGGGTGTCGGTGGGGATGATAGCTGGGGTGCGCCAGTCCACGAAGAATATCGCATTAGCGCAGCCGAAGATTATACATTTGAGTTTATGATTGAACGTGTATAACTAAAAATATAACAACGAGCCTAGTGGTAGTAGACTGGGCTTGTTGTTATATCGTTTTGCGTTTGGTATAGTGGACTTAGCAATTCTTCCTTTTGTCCCAAGTAAAGTAAGCGAGGTTAATTTTATGAAGACTTTTATGTATTTATTGAGGAATGATTATGAGTTTTTAAGAGAAATCATCTTATTTTTATTTTGCCTATCTCTCGGAACATATAAAGTCTTTTTCCAAGATACAAATAAAACTATGGCAATTATTTTTGGCTTACTACTGTATGCAGGTGCTATAGTTTTTATATGGATTTTTATTGGGAAATTCAAAAAAAGCAGGGTAGTGAAGTAAAGCCTATGAAAATTTAACTTTCATAGAATGAAATAACACTAGCTATAGGTAGCAGTCGGTTATTGTAATCACTTTCAAAATTGCACGACATATATTGAAAAAGCTTAATCAACGGCTTCCGTGATTAGAAACTCTGCCTGCAGATGTTGTGTTCCAACTAAATAAAGCATAAAAGAAGCGCCCCCTAAAAAGATAGGTGGGCGCTATTTGATGGTCACATGCTGACCCAACTATTCTTCAATTCCCACGCATCAAGTTGAATCAGTTTTGTTTCTCCATTGTCACTGAATAACTCAACAGAGATGCTCGTTTCATCTGGATAGATACGGGCAGTCATCACTGTTTCACCGTCATTGACAAATAATTCAAGAGAAGATTTGTCTATAAACAGATGGAGTTTGAGTGTTTCGCGGTCTCGGCCATGAATGATACTTTGCCTAATTCCACCCTCGCCATGTCCTGAAAGGTTACGGTCAATCCCAATTTTACCTTCAGTCGTATGATAAAAAATCTCGGTTTTCTGCTTGCCATCTGCTGAGCATCGAATATTAATCCCGAATTTTTCAGCCGTGCTATCCTTTAATGAAAACTTAGCAATCATTTCAAGCTGATCACCTTTAATAGCTGCTAATCGAATGTTATCGTTAATGGTAGTGGGCTCAACTACGTTTTGTACTGTTCTTAATTGTTGTAATTCCTCGATAGGGGTCATGGAAAGCTCACCATACTCATTGAATTTCAACTCTCTCGGTAATGTTAACGCCCCAGCCCAACCATGCTCTTGTTCTGGCATTGCTGTTTCCCACATGCTCATCCAGCCGAACAAAATGCGTCTTCCTTGATCATCGAGCAAGGTCTGTCCTGCATAAAAATCAAAGCCCTTATCAAGCTCGGTAAATTGTCCATGCGAAAATTGTTTTGTTTGGTAATCAAAATCACCAATATAGGTCCCGTTCTGATACAGATTTTGATATAAATCTCCTTCAGGCTCAATTCCTTGTGGTGAAAAAAGCAAGATATGCTTTCCATCCAGTTCGAAAAAATCCGGGCATTCGAACATATAGCCCATCTTGCCTTTACTTTGTGCGATGATACCTTGATAGACCCATGTAGATAAATCAGTAGACTCATATAACAGTACATTGCCTAGCTCATTGACTTGATTCCCTAACACCATATACCATGTATCTTCGTGTTTCCAAACTTTTGGGTCTCTAAAATGTGGGGAACCATTTTCCGGAGACTCTGAAATAATCGGATTACCCGCCAACTTTTCAAAATGAATGCCGTCACTACTTTTCGCAACACATTGTACTTCAAAGAAATCGGAGCCATCTTCATTCAAATTGTTATGGCCTGTATAGAAAAGGAGCAATTCGCCATTATGTTCAATGGCGCTTCCTGAAAAACAGCCACTTTTGTCAAACTCATCTCCTGGTGCGAGTGCAACGGGGAGGTGTTCCCAATGGACAAGGTCTTTGCTTTTCACATGTCCCCAGTGCATGGGTCCTCCCTTTGGACCAAATGGATGATGCTGAAAGAATATATGATAGTCACCGTTCCATTGAATTAAGCCGTTTGGATCATTAATCCAGTGAGCGGGAGCTGTGATGTGATAGCCAAGTCGGTATGGTGTGTCTTTTACTTTTTCACTTGCCACTTGTAGGGCTTGTTCAGCTTTTATGATTCGTTCTTGATGATGTAAAACCACTGCAATCCCTCATTTCTATGTATAAATAAGTTGAATGTTTGAATATGCCATACAAACTAGCGTTGTTGAACCTACATATGTTGAATTTATGATTGTGACATAATCTTCAGCGGGAGGCATCCCCTAGCGCCGAGCGGTTTTAGTAAGAGTCTTTATTTCAACACATATGTATAGAAAGAAAACGATGATCCCTATGTCGTTGAACAGGGGATACGCATCGTCTTCTCTTTTACTTATAATGCTTTGAAATGCCAGACGTGACTTTGGAAGTCGCCCTTCATTTCGATTGGAATGCTTAAACCTGCGTAAGTAAGTTCGTCGCCGCCATATATTTTATCCGTTCCAAGCAATGTATATTTTTTCGTTGTATCAATGCCTGTTAAGCGTACGCTTCCGATTGCTGCATTCGCCTCTGCGAGTTCGCGGAACAAGTACACAATGACTTCTGTTTTATCCTTATTGGCAAACAGCCAAGCGGTCTCATTACCTTCAAAAGGACTCTTCAAACGATAAAATTCACCGAACTGGATAAGCTCGCGAATTTCTTTATATCTTGCCACTTGTGCCGTTACCGCTATTTTTTCATCTTCCGTCAGCTTCGTTAAATCCAGCTCATAGCCAAGATTCCCTGACATCGCAACATCTCCACGCATAGCGAGTGACGTAATTCGGTCGACTTGATGGTTCGGAACGGCTGATACATGTGCACCCATTGAAATAATCGGATAGACCATACTCGTACCGTATTGGATTTTCAAGCGTGAAATGGCATCTGTATTGTCGCTTGTCCATGTTTGAGGCATATAGTAAAGCATACCAGGGTCAAAACGACCACCTCCACCAGAGCAACTTTCAAATAGAATTTCAGGGAAGCGGGAAGTGATAGTTTCCATGACGTTATACAGACCAAGCATATAGCGGTGAGCTGTTTCCTTTTGCCTGTCAGCTGGCAGTAATGCGGAACCAACTTCTGTCATAGAGCGGTTCATGTCCCATTTCACATAGGAAATTGGTACACTTTCCAAAATCGCACAAACACGTTTCGTAATTTCTTCACAAACATCTGCCCTTGAAAAATCAAGGACTAGCTGATTACGGCTTTCCGAGCGGTTGCGCCCGGGAACATGCAGACACCAGTCGGGATGCTCGCGGTAAAGATCACTGTCAACCGAAATCATTTCGGGCTCAAACCACAGACCAAACTTCATACCTAAGTCCGTTACTTGGCTAGCCAAATCTTCCAATCCATTTGGTAGTTTCTCAGTATCTACAAACCAATCGCCAAGTGACGAGTGGTCACTATTTCTTTTCTTGAACCATCCATCATCCAAAACCATTAGCTCTATTCCAAGCTCCTGACCTGTTTTGGCAATATCAAGAATTTTATCAGCGTTAAAATCAAAGTAAGTTGCTTCCCAGTTATTGACGAGAATTGGACGTTCTTGCTCCTTATACATCCCTCTCGTTAACCGAGTTCTGTATAACTCATGGAAAGTTCTCGACATACCACCAAGCCCAGTCGATGAAAATACCATAACGGCTTCAGGCGTTTGGAACGTCTCTCCCGGTTCAAGTTTCCAATTAAAGTTGAACGGGTTAATGCCCATTGTTGCTCTTGTATTGTTAAATTGATCGACCTCTGCCTGTGCAAGGAAGTTTCCGCTATAAACAAAACTGAATCCGTACACATCACCCGTATGCTCGTCGGCACCTTTTCTGAGCAATGCCATGAAGGGGTTATGCTGGTGACTGCTTCCGCCTCTTGCACTTTCAATGGATTGAACACCATGTCTAAGCGGTTGACGCTCAATATGTCCTTCTTTGACATGACCACCATGCAGGTGCATGAAATCGAAATCTGCATCCCTAAAATCAACACTGACACTTAAAGCGCGCAATAAATTAAGTGATTCTGTTCCTTCATTGAGGAATTTTACAGATCGCGTAATGACATTAAACTGTTCAAAGACGGTATAACAAAGCACAACTTTTAAATTGGTTAACGCATCCCGCATGACAATTTCTAATGTTTCTGCCTCGTTATCGTCTTCTACATAAGTAGCCGGAAGACCTTGTAATCCAGGTTTTCCTTTTCGAATGATATGCGATTCATAGCGCAAATCACTAATGGTCGAGCCGTTTTCAAGTTGCACCTGATAAGCGGGCTTGCGATAGTCCGTATTCCCGAACTGTGGGTATTCCTGTGGTAATGTATCCAGCGAAAACGTTCGATCTTCCTTGTAGGGATTCCCAGAGAAACCACGGTCTACAAGTTGAATTTCATTTGAATAGTTAAAGTCATGTATTTTTCTTCCCCAATACAGATGGAGTAAATAGCCGTCACGTACAATTTCCATGACATAGCTCGTATCGTTTGCTTGTAAATGAAATGTTTTTTTCTTCGCATCAAAATGTATCGCCATACTAAAATCAGCTCCAAAAATATATTATAGTTTTACTTAACCGACCCTTGTACAACGCCGCCAATGATCCATTTTTGTGCAAATAGATAGACAATAACCATCGGTGCTAACGCCATTAAATAGGAAGCGAAAGCTAAGTTGTAATCTGTCCCGAATTCAGATTGGAACACATATTGAACAAGTGGGAGTGTGGCATGAGCCGAATCACTTAATATAATTAACGGCAACAAGAAGTCATTCCAAGCCCATAAACATGTCAAAATACCAATCGTCGCATTAATCGGGGTTAAAAGTGGGAAGATGACTTTCCAAAACACTTGCCATGTATTGCATCCGTCAATAATAGCAGCCTCTTCTAGCTCCTTGGGAATGGACCGGATATATCCGACATAGATGAAAATATTCATAGCCATACCATATACGACATAAAGCAAGATGAGTCCGCCTGGGTTATTTAGTCCGAGTGCAGATGTTTGCTTTACAATAGGCAACATGATAATTGGAAAAGGGATAAATAATGCACTGACAAAGTAGAAATATAAGCCTTTAAAGAACTTTTTATGCATATTTCTTGCCACTGCATAGGCTACAAGCGAATTAGATAAAATTGTGAGTACAAGTGTAACGCCTGTAATAAGCGCACTGTTTCTTAACGCATTAAAAAAGTTTGTTGCCTCGATTGCTCTTGTGAAGTTTTCCCATCGAAATACGGTTGGGAATGCCAGTGCTGATTTAGCAAGTTCCTGTGGATCTTTCAGCGCGATTGAGAAGGACATATATAATGGAAAAAGGATAATTAGCGAGCCAAGTGTAATCAGAATTGTGACAAGCCAGTTTGTTCTTTGTTTCATTACATATCCACCTCTCTTTTTTGCAAGATTTTAAGTTGGAAAATAGAGACCAACATAATCAGGATAAAGTAAATAACCGCGTTCGCTGATTGGAATGCGAATTCTCCACCTTGGAATCCACCTTTATAAATAAGTAGGGCAATGGATGTTGTCGAGTGACCGGGTCCTCCTCCTGTCATAGCGACAATCTGGTCAAATACCATTAAGAAGTTCTTCATCGACAAAACCATATTAATTGTAAAGAATGGAGCAATCATCGGGAAAGTGATTTTCCAAAATTGCTGCCAAGCGTTTGCGCCGTCTAAACCAGATGCTTCATATAATTCACCTGACACGGTCTGCAATCCAGCAAGATAAAGAATGATATTAAACGCGCAGGCTTGCCAAACGACAACAAGTAAGATACCGACCCATGCATATTTTTCTGAGCCAAGAATATTGACCATCAAAAAATCGATATCTAATTGCTCACCCATTTTTGGGAGAATATTTGTGAAAAAGAAGTTGAAGATAAACCCGACAATTAATACGCCTAGTACGTTAGGGAGGAAGTAAATGGCTCTGAAAAAGTTACGTCCTTTTATTTTCGCGTTCAGGCCTATTGCAACGAGTAAGCTAATGGCATTTACAAGAACTGTAGCCATGACGGCGAATGAAAATGTGAACTTGTACGAATCTAGTACGACTTTGTCTTTAAACAAATGTATATAGTTTTTAAAGCCTACAAAATCATACGCTACACTGATTCCGTTCCAGTTCGTAAAAGAATAATAGATACCTTGTAAAGCGGGGAACGTATGGAAAGTGGCAAAGAGTAAAACTGCGGGTATTACCATTGCATAAAAGGCCCAATTTTTTTTGGTAGAATTACGCTTTTTCTTTTTGCTTGAATTCACTGGTGGAGTCAAAGCAGGGCTAGCTTTTTTCATTATTATTCCTCCTTCCCTATCAAGGGAAGAGAAACTGGAATTAACCAGCTTCTCTCATGGTATTACTTGCGATCTTCAACCTTTTCCCAGTCTTTTTGCATCGTATCTAAAAATGCAGCTACATCTTTATTTTGAGCTAATATTTGTAGGGACTTATCAGCTGTGACACCTACCGGTATATAGTGGTCAGGGAAATCAACGAGTGCTCCCTGCTTAAAGCTTTCTTGCAAGCCTTCAAGTGATGGATCCTCTTGTAAGATTCCTTTTAGGGCTGGGAATGCATTTTGTTCTTGAATATAAGCAGTTAGAATTTCTTCTTTTAATAGAAAGTCGATAAATTTCTGTGCTTCTTCAGGGTGCTTCGATGATGCGCCTATGCTTAGTAGTAAATCGACACCAGAAACTACGTTACTTTCCCCAGGCGTGTTTGTTAGCGGGTAAGGGAAAACACCTAGATCGATATCAGGATTCGCTTTTTTGATTTCAGGAATTGCCCAAATACCTTGTAAGTACATGGCGCTTTCTCCGTTTGCAAAAGCAGTGTTTCCATCATTGTAAGCAACACCTTGTTGGTTTTTATGTCCATAATCGAGCAGCTGTACAAACTTTTCCGCTGCTTCTTTATATCTTGTTCCAACGAGCACATTACCTTTATTTAATTCATCATAAAAATCATCGCCTTGTGTATTTGCTGCAAGTACATTAAAGACTGGCAGTGTTGTCCACGCATCTTTAAATGTGAAGTAGAAGGGAGTTTGTCCTGATTCCTTTACTTTTTCTGACACTGCAATAAATTCATCCCATGTTGTTGGGACCTCGAGGCCTAACTCTTTAAAGATTGCTTTGTTATAAATAACACCGACTGCATTAGCGACATAAGGAACAGCATAAATTTCCTCTAAACCCGTGACATCTCTTAACATTTGCAAGTAAGCGGGTTGAATCTTGTCTAGGTTTTCATCGTTTGTCATATCTTTGTAAGCGCCTGCTTTTGATAGTTCTTTAAAGTTATTGTTGGCACCGATTCCAATGATATCGGGAATCTCATTTTTCATGACTCTTGTTTTTAAAACAACTTCTGCTTCTGGCGGGCTTACTTGTTCAACTTTAATCGCTGGATTTTCTGCCTCGAACTTCTCAATCAATTTAGCAAATGTAGGAATGGCTTCGGTTTTATAGTGAAAGAATTCGATTTTTACTTCATCACTTTTAGAGTCACTTCCACCAGAACAACCGGCAAGTAGAGCGACGGATAGGATACCTGCTGCGAGTAACGAAAACATTTTTTTCATAGATAAGACCCTCCAATATAACTTTTTTATTTTTATACTTTTTTAATGGCTACACTATCTCTAACGACTAATTCGGTTGGGAGTATGACTTTGAGCGGCAATATTCGATCACTATGCAAGCGATCATACAACAGCTTAACAGCAGTCCGTCCCATTTCTTCGGTATGAATTTTCACAGTCGATAATGATGGATTTAAATAGGCGGCAGAGTCAATATCATCAAAGCTGAACACCGATATTTCATCGGGTACCTTTATTCCGGCTTCGTGCAGGGCGCGCATAACGCCAATCGCCATTGGATCACTTGCAACGACAATTGCTGTTGGATTGGACGTAGATGCAATCAGCTCCTTTGTCAACAAGTAACCACTATTGGAACCGAAATCACCTAAAAGAATAGATTCCGGATTGTATAGACCTTTTTCCTTCATTTTCTTTTCATATATTTGCTTACGGGTATCTTCTTTTGCAATGATTTGTTCAGTTGTAATCCCTCTAATTGCACCTTGTCCGCCAATATAAGCAATATCGGTATGACCAAGGTTGAACAGATAATCCATTACTTCACTGGTTGCTGTTTCGAAGTCAGAAAGAACGACATCGTAGGTATTGTTTTCGGGTAGAAAGTCAACAATCACAATATTGTTGTTGTGATAATAGACATCTTGTAAATCTTCAATGACGACATCTCCGAAGACGATTAACCCATCCAAGCGGCTAAGTGTTGCAGCTGTAAAATCACTTTTACCGACTGTTAGTATAGATGAAATATTTATGGAGTACTTTTCACAGACGCTTTCTACTCCGAGTCGCATAGAAAGGAAATACGGGTCAACCGTTTCGTCATTGGATATAACGAGCCCGATATTTTTTACTTCTACAGAATCAGAGGCTTTGCTAATTTTTCTTCTTGGAAGCTTGTAATCGAGTTCATCAACGACCTCCATTATCCTTTTTCTCGTTTCATCAGTTACGGATAATGTAGGGTCCCCATTAATAACTCTAGATACGGTAGCTGTAGAAACTTCAGCTTTCGTTGCTATATCTCTCATCGTTGCCATCATACCACCCCTTTTAGTTAAATTAACTAAACTTGTTGTAAAGAATATATCAACTAATCTGCTATTTTGCAAGCGTTTCCAATGAAAAAGAATAGCATTTAAGAATTTTGAATCAAGAATATATAGTAGACGAACTGATTTTATTGATGGTTGTTTGCTGGGAAAGGTAATATTAACGGGCTTTCATCCCATTGGTTACCTCTCTAAGGAGGCTGTGCTGGGTTCGTATATGAAATTAAAGATTTCAATCTATCTCGTCAATAGTAATGACTGTATAACCCGTTGTTTAGTTAACAAGTTGATTTGTTAACTAAATTGATTTTTTGAAGGAGTGAGATGTAGAAAATGATAGTTCGATTTTTAATGATGCTCAAACAATTTCCTTGATACTATATCACTTGCGTGGTAAAGTGATAGTAAGGTTAGCAACAAGGAGGCGAAATAAGATGCAGAATCATACGATTGGCTCGCTCATTTGGTTACGCTTAATGCGTTTTACGAACCAAAGTAACCAACTGTCAAACGACTTTTTAAAGCGGTTTGATTTAACAACTGCCCAATTCGACGTACTTGTACAAATTCAAACATACCAGCCCATTACACAAAGTGAATTAGCTGACAAAGTGATCGTGACGCAAGGTGGCATTTCCCGCATGCTTGCTCGTCTTGAAAAAGAAGGCTATATTGTCCGTAAGCAGGATTGGAAAACAAAAATGATTAGTCTCACTAACAAGGCTGAGAATATTTTAGATGAGGCTATGCCAGCTCAACTAGCATTTCAAACATCATTTTTTGAAGAGGTATTAACGAAAGAAGAAGAGAAAACGCTATACACACTCATGACACGCATTCACAAAAATAGTCAGAAAAAAGAATTGCCGCCAGAGTGATTTTTTTACACTATCACTTGACTAATCAACTAAAACCTAGGGAGGAATAAACATGTACAAAATACCAGGACATCACCACATTTCAATGATTACAAAAAATGCTGGGACGAATAACTACTTTTATAGAGAGATATTAGGCTTGCGCCGTGTGAAAAAAACGGTTAACCAGGATAGTCCGTCGATGTATCACTTGTTTTATGGAGATTTAACCGGAAGCCCGGGAACAGAGTTATCTTTTTTTGAAATGACAAATGCGGGAAGAACGGTTCGTGGTACAAATGCCATTACCCAAATCGGCTTACTTGTGCCATCACTCGAAAGTTTAACGTATTGGAAACAGCGCTTTGAGCAATTAGATGTGATGCATGGAGAGATTACAACGTATGCAGGTCGGGCGGCATTACCATTTGAGGATTCAGAGGGCTTACGCCTAATTTTATTGAATAATAACGGTGAGGGTATTCCGGAATTTTGGTCAGCTTGGGAAGGTTCGAGTGTTGAGCAAGCACATCGCATTTTAGGGATGGGGCCGATAGAAATTACTGTGCGTCATTTTGAACGAACAGCTAAAACATTACGAGACCTCTTTGGCTATGCAGAAGTGGCCTATTCTGAAGAAGAAGCTATCTATCAATCTGTTGAGGGGCAAGCATTTGGTGAAATCGTTTTGAAGCAGTTAGAGGGACCGAGTGAAAAGCCGGGACGAGGCAGCATTCATCACTTAGCAATGCGTGTGAGAGATGAGGAAGAATTGCGTTATTGGGACGGCGTAGTGAAAGAGCGAGGCTTTGATTCAACAGGGGTGATTGACCGCTTTTATTTCCAAAGCTTGTACTTCCGCGATGCGAATGGCATTCTCTTTGAAATCGCGACAGATGGACCTGGTTTTACAAAGGATTCCACTATTGAAGCGTTAGGGACAAAATTAGATTTACCGCCGTTTTTAGAAGGTAGACGTGCAGAGATTGAAGCGAAATTACAGCCGATTGACTAACTTCTTGATCAAAAGAGAGAAATATCTGCTAGCATTCTATTTATGACCGCCATGGGTCAGGTTATGCTCGCCATGAGTCGTATTATGACTGGCACGAGAAAAATTCGTGTGGAATAGAAAATGAATGAGAAAAGGGAGCGAACTAGTATGGAAAAATACCGTATTGATACAACTAAAGGAATGGAATTTGGTTTATATTCGATTGGAGATCACTTACTAAACCCTTTTACAGGCAGTAAGATTAGTGCTGAGCAACGTATTCAGGAATTAATAGAGGCAAGTAAACTGGCTGACGAAGCAGGATTGGATGTTTTTGCGGTAGGTGAAAGTCATCAAACGCATTTTACAACACAAGCACATACGGTTATTCTAAGTGCGATTGCGCAGGCGACAACAAATATTAAAATCGCCAGTTCTGCTACTGTGTTAAGCGTAAATGATCCTGTGCGTGTCTATGAAGATTTTGCAACGCTGGATTTAATTTCGAAAGGTCGGGCTGAAATTGTAGCAGGGCGTGGTTCGCGGATCGGGGCTTATAGCTTGCTGGGGTATGATGTCCACGATTATGAAGAGTTATTTGAAGAGAAATTAGAGCTGCTGATGAAAATTAATGATGAGGAATCGGTGACGTGGCAAGGGCAGTTTCGTGCTCCTTTGAATAATGCGCAGATTTTACCACAGCCACAAAACGACCATCTACCGATTTGGCGTGCGGTCGGCGGACCACCTGCTAGTGCCATTAAGGCAGGATATGCTGGAATTCCGATGATGCTGACAACACTTGGTGGTCCGGCGGCTAACTTTAAGGTGGCGGTGGATGCTTATCGTGAGGCGGCGCAGCGTAGTGGTTTTGATCCGGCGGCTTTACCAATTGCGACGACAAGTCTATTTTACACCGCAGAAAATTCCCAGGATGCACTGCGTGAATATTACCCGCATATTGATACAGGGATGATGGCGTTACGAGGTGGAGGTTATCCGAAGCAGCAATTCGCACAATCGACAGATACGCGTGATGCGTTAATGGTCGGTAGCCCGCAGCAAATTATTGAGAAAATGCTTTATCAGTATGAGCTCTACGGTCAACAACGTTTTATGGCGCAAATTGACTTTGGCGGAGTACCGTTTGATAAAATCATGAAAAATATTGAGCTAATTGCAACAGAAATAATGCCAGCTATTAAGAAATATACAATTGGAAAATAAGGAGGGCCATGATGAAAATTGTATTATTATCAGGTTCTAAAGTAGGGTCTAAAACAAGAACAGCGATGAATTACACGCTCGAAATAGCGCAAAAAAAGTACCCTGATGCAGGGATTACTTTAGTGGATCTAGCCGACTTTGATGTGGTCTTTAGTGATGGACGCAATTATTTCGACTACGAGGGTGACACGAAATATGTGACGGAAACGTTGATGGCAGCCGACGCGATTATCATTGGTACACCGACGTTCCAAGCCTCTATTCCGGCTACGCTCAAAAATGTTTTTGATTTATTGCCAGTCAATGCATTCCGCGACAAAGTGGTAAGTGTGCTTGCCACGGCAGGTAGCGCAAAGCATTATTTGATGGTGGAGCAGCAGTTAAAGCCAATTTTAGCGTATATGAAGGCGCATATTGTACAGACGTATGTCTTTATAGAAGAAAAAGATTTCAACCGCAAGGAAATCGTTAACGATGATGTCCACTTCCGCATGGAGCGTTTAGTAGAGGATACTGTAATGCTTGTCGAGGCTTATGTGGGGATTCGGGAGAAGAAAGATGCGGAATATGGGTTTTGATTGACATAGGAATGACGCCGTTTATGAAATTATAAGCGGCGTTTTTTTGCTGGATTTCTAAGGTAGTTCAGTCTCGTCCAAAGGTAGTCTAGTTCCCCTAGGTATACGGCATATCCAGTAAAGTTATGTATATCTACACGCTTGATTTGGGTAAGTTGCATAGGTATTCAGTAGTGCTTTTTATTGAAAACTTGACGCGCATCAAGTGATTATCATTCTCAATAAAGTATTGTGGAAGAAAGGCATACCTTATAGGAGGAATTGAGAATGATATTTCAGAAAAAGATGAATAATCCTGTCTCTACTTTACAACCAATCCAAGCAAGTGACTTACAAGTGAAGAGTTCTAATCCAAAAATTCCAGAGCTACTTAAACTAACGCAGCTAACAAAAAAGGATATTGAAAGCTTGAAGAAAATAGATGGCATTATGGAGGAGCACGCCTTAACGATTGCAGATCGGCATTATGACATGATTATGAATATCCCGGAAATCAAAAATATTTTTGTTCAATATTCAACGAAAGAACGCTATACCACAGCGATTCGCAAGTATTATCAGCAACTAACGAAGCCGACTCTTGATGAGGATTATATCAATTATCGAAAACTGATTGGCCAAATTCATAGTAAAATACAGCTCAATGATGAATGGTATATCGGTTCTTATATTCGGGTGTATGAATATTTACTGCCTTTTATTATACAGAAATTTTACAAATCGCCGCAGGAGTTATCAGAAATTCTCGTAGCTCTAAATCGTATTATTACATTTGATAGTTTAATTGTTTTGGGTGCATATCAAGAGGCGAATGATTATAGCATGGTCGAAAAAATCAACAAAGTAATGGAGTATGTGATTGGGGTAGATAAAGTACAGGACCTGATGGATGATGTCGATTTAACGACTAGTGAGGCCGAAAATGTCAGCGCGTCTGCACAGGAATTAAGTGCATCTGTCAGAGAGGTTGCTGATCATGCGGTTAATGTGTCCGAAAATACGGAGCAAATGGTTGATGAGGCGAAGATGGGACAGGAGGTCATTGAACATTCACTAAATGGTTTTTTGGCAATGGGCAAGGATTTTGTGGAAACGAAAAATAAAATAGATGCACTAGTAGGAGAGGTCCATGATATTTCCCAAGTCATTGATTTCATTAAAAATGTAGCCGATCAAACCAATTTATTGGCACTAAATGCTTCCATAGAAGCTGCACGGGCTGGTGAGAGTGGAAAAGGCTTTGCAGTCGTAGCTAATGAAGTGAGGAATTTGGCGGAGCAAACAAAAGAATCCGTTGATAAGATTTCAACTGCTATTATGAAAATGCAACAGGAATCTGTCCAGGTAGGCTCTATTGTCGAGGAAATGTCTAATCAATTGAACGGTAGAATATCACAAACACAAGAGGCTATTACTACGTTAGATCAAATTATTACAAGGGTCAATGAGGTCGGAGATGCAACAGGGACAATTGCCGCCATTGCTGAGGAACAATCTGTTGCAACGCAAGATATCACGGATCGCATTGGCATTGTGTATGAGCATACAGAGAAAATAAAAGAACAATCTAATGTAACAGGAGAATCCATCTTTCAAGTGAGTATAGAGGTCAATCAGCTACGACAAGAAACGATAGACGAAATTCCGGCATTAACACTATCCCAGCTAGAAAGAATTGCACAAACCGAAAAATTGGTGTCAAAATGGTGGGACTATAACGCAGGAATGGGCTATCATCGGTAGGATTAGACAGAAAAATCCCGCTCTCTTATATGCAATAAAAGAGTGGGATTATTTATCATTTATCGCAAAGTGTTTGTACTACTTTCTCTGCAATTAAATGCGCTTCCAAATCCCGCTGATAGGATTCAGTAGAAAATTGTCCGCTTTTCGCAGCTTTTAAGAAAGTAGTAATGACGCCATGAAATCCACGTTTTTCAAGTGTAGGCTGCCAATCATCGCTTCCATAAGTGAGACTATTTTTATCGATATGAGAAATCACTTCATTGACATTCATGACTTTCCGCGTTTCATGGGCGTTCATAACTTCTACTTTTTCCTCAGATGTACCTGCTTCACGATTCATAATGCCAATTGCTGTGCCTTGTGCGGCCTCCAGCTGTAGAACGACATGATGGAGCAAGCCATTTTCCTGCTTCCCACGTATACGAATATTGTCGATTGGATAAGGAAATAGGTAGAGTAGCGTGTCAATCACATGAATAAAATCGTCAAAAACAAACTGTCGCGCCTCACCAGCATGATGCCCGCGGTTTTTCTGCATGACAATCATATTCGGGTCAGCCAGTTCCTTTAATTTCATATAAGGATGCGCATATCTTCGGTTGAAGCCAACCGTTAAGAGTAGGCCCTTACTTTCGGCTTTCCTTAGTAAACGTGTCGATGATTCCAAGTTATAGGTGATGGGTTTATCCACATAGACATGAATGCCGTTATCGAGTAGCTTATCAATGATGCTTTCATGGGATTCTGTTGAAGAATGAACGAATGCTGCCGCGATGCCGCTTGCCAGCCATTGGTCGAAATCCTGGTAGAGATGCTGAATCGAATACGTTTCAGCAATGTCCTTCAATGTATCTTTATTTCTAGTGCAAACATGAAGCTCAATCCCCTTTGTTTGCGATAAAACCGGCAAGTACGCCTTCTTTGCAATATCGCCAATGCCAATTATCCCGATCTTCACATGATCACCCCTATTGTATTGTTTATCCTCATCTTACAGCATTTGATTTTATTCAGCACTTCATTCCTGAAATGTAAGATTAATTTCCACAATTTCAGCGCGGCTGCCAATTCTAAGGGGCGGTCCCCATGTGCCAAAACCGGAAGTTACGATGGAATGAAGCCGCCCCTTCTGTAAATAACCATAATGATTTTCAAAGATAAGTCGTGTAATTAAATTAGCGGGGAATAGCTGACCCCGATGCGTATGTCCCGATAGTAGTAAATCGACACCATTATCTTTTGCTTCATCAAGCTCCACGGGTTGATGGTCCATCATAATAAGTGGTTTACTTCGGTCTAAATCGGCAACTAATGTATGCGTCGTTATTCTCCCGTTTGCGGCAAGGTCTTTTCGACCGACTATGTAAAAATCATTGGCAACGAGAGTGGTTTCGTCTGCCAGCACCTGAATGCCGATTTTCTCCATCTCGATAACTAATTGATCGACATCATTCCCATAGTAATCATGATTACCGGGTACCGCGTAAATGCCTAGAGGTGCATGAAGTTTCCCTAATGTATGTCCCATTTTTTTAGTTATGTACGGAGCAATATAATCATCAATAATATCACCAGGAATTAAAATCATATCTGGCTGTAGTGCATCAACCTCGGCAACTAAACGTTTCAGATGCTTTTCACCAACAATTCCTCCGAGATGAAGATCGGAAACGACGGCAAGTTTTAACTCTTGTTCTGTTGTTTGCTTTTCAATAGCTATCTCATACGTTGTGACGATAGGGCTCCAGGCGTTGTACGAACCATATATAAGCACGACAGCGAAAAAAGTAATGACTGCCAGTCCGATTTGGAAAATCCATTTCTTTTTTAATAGGTAGACAGCAAGATTGATTAAAGGCAATACTAGTAAACTATAACCAAACAGCACGAGCCAAAATCCACCAATGAATTGGATAGGTAACCATGACCAAAATCGTCCGATGAAAAAGGATAGACTCAGCAAGACTATAATCATGATATAGGTTTTTTTGTAGGCCACAAATCGCGTTGTTTTCAACCATACCCAGCCGTTGTAGCCTATATAAAAGCATGAAAGTGAATAGATCAATAAGACAAATAAAATTAGTAGAATTGTTGTAAATGACATCTGTTTTCCCTCACTTTATCCAACTTGTCTAATAGACTAATACTCATTAATCCTAACAGGGCAGACTGAGAAAAGGAAATCTGTTGAATGGCTTGTTTGTCGTCAATGAGAAAAGGTAAATGCAGGTATGAAAAAAACCGAACAGTAAAATGTTCGGCTTTTTTCACGTATTAAGAATACAATTTCACCTTTTTTTCATTTTCAAATAAAAGATAATGGGCGTTCCCTACTTTTTTTTCTATATAATCGAGTGAATAGTGACCGAATGGATCTGCTAAATCTCCAATTGTCCGTGCGAGATTATCTATCGTGCGATGTAGTGTTTCTGACTGCCTCGGCTCATGGCCTCGATTCATCTCATCCATAATTTCGTGGGCAAGGCGCTGGATTCGACGCAAGCGTATTTCCTTAGTCTGCATGATATCCTCCTCTATCTATCAACTAATATAGCCTAACTATATGGCTGACGGAGGATAGTTATGACTGAGTGGTTAGGAATGTAAAGCTTTCACACTGTAAGAGTTTTATTGATAAATTAGGTGGCATAATTGGTTGAAGTGGGATAGTAGTTAAAAAGGTCGGACAGTGAGAGGTCTAACCTTTTACAGGATGACTTCAATCTATCTTTATATAAATTTAGAACTAGTAGCATCAATAATTTTACGTGTTATAACTATTATCACCGTGTTGTAAACCCTTCAAAAACCCAACAATCCCATCCATCAACTCTTGCGCTAACGGTAAACCTGGATTGCCTTTTGTTAATTCGAAGGGGAAGGATTGTCCCTGTTGTGTGAATGTCCCTGTGATGTTATCTTACGCTGCCCTTGAATATCGATCTGGAAAAATATATCCGTGTCATTTAATACCACGTTTGTGAGTGCATAGTCACTTAATCCTTGTGTGGGAATACTAATCGTGCCGTTCGTTTTGTCGAATGTCAGTACTATAGGTAGTTGTAATACACAGTGTATTCCGTATCTTTCATTTTTCTTTCATTGTCATATGTTAGCATTCCTTTTAATGTGTTGATTGGATTGATTTCAATGGGGGAGGGGAAGTCACGTTGTATGCGAAGTGGATAAGTGATTATACCTGGTCTGACAATGGGGATGATACTGTCACCATTATGGGCTATTCGGATACTGCACCAAAGGTTGTGATCATTCCGGATAAGTTAGGTGGAATGGCTGTGACGGCGATTGGTGCAGAAGTGTTTTGGTATAGAGGGTTAACGAGTGTCACCATTCCTGATGGTGTGCTAACGATTGGGCATATGGCTTTTTACGGTAATGAATTAACGAGAGTGGAAATCCCAGCAAGCGTAATGTCCATTGGCGATTCAGCATTTGCAGCTAATGAATTAATGGAAATGAAGATGGAAGTATCATCAGGTTTGATTTCGATTGGTGATTCAGCATTTTGTAATAATAAGTTAACGAGTGTGAAAATCCCATCCAGCGTGGTATCAATTGGAAAAGCCGCATTTTGCAATAACAGGCTAATAGAAGTAGCAATCGGAGCATCATCGAATTTGACTTCAATTGGAATCTCGGCATTTTCATTTAATGAGCTAACAGCAATAAAAATTCCATTAAGTGTGATTTCGATTGGATATGCTGCATTTTATGGAAATAAGCTTAAGGAGTTAGAAATACCTGCAAATGTGGCAACGATAGGTGATTTTGCATTTTGTGAAAACGGCATAACAAGAGTGATATTCGGGAGTACACCATCTATTGGGGAGGAGTCTTTCTCCAACCGGACGAAAGGCTCTCTTCGCTACCTTGCCAGATTGTAGAATTCTATCGGTTGGTGTTTGGCACTTATTGGTTTCTTTCAGATTTCTTTCATTTGTATATGGTAGCCTATCATTTGAAGGAACGAGTTTACTATGGTGGAATTTTTCGCACATGAGTGCAGATGTGCTGTCAATGGAGAAGTGAAAGAAGATGAGTTGAGTATATTCAAGTCCTATGTGATATTGGGCAGAACTTTTGAGATTGTACAAACCGATGTTGAAGTAGCCTTCAATGTAAACATGTGAGTAGAAAGGTGTTTTGATGACCGTAATATGGAAGGGGAGAAATAATATGAAAAAGATCACGTTACTCGTTTTACCGGCACTTCTTGTTATAGGATTTTGGATAAGTGTATTTTCTTCACCGGTACAAGCATTTACTAGTGGTTCTGGAGTGTCTGGAGATCCGTATGTTGTATTGACGGCTGATGATTTGAATCGTGTACGAAATAACCTTGATGCACATTATATCCAAGGAGCGGATATTGATTTATCTGACTATTCGTTGGATTCAGGATGGGAACCGATTGGGACATCTAGCACGCCATTTGAAGGGACATTTGATGGCAATCATTATCGGATTACGGGTCTAGTTATTAACAGTACAGCATCAGCCAATATAGGCTTATTTGGCTATACAAGTCAATCGACTATTCAAAACGTAGGCTTGGAGAAAATTGATATTAAAAGTAGTGCCAGTACTGTCAGCGATGTCGGTGGTCTTGTGGGCAGAGGGAGTGGAACATTTATCAATAACTATACCTCGGGTAACCTTGAAATAACGGTACCTTCTCATAACTCTAATAACTCTAAAAGAGTCGGAGGCTTAATCGGCTTACTCTATGATGATGGCTCACAAATTAGCAACAGTTATTCAACTGTTCATGTAACAACGAACGTTCAGGATGTCGGAGGTTTGGTTGGGTTTCTAGATCATAACACTTTAATTGAAAAAAGCTATGCAACTGGCAATGTAAGGGGTTATTGGCAAGTTGGTGGTTTAACAGGGGCCGGCTATAACATCAGCGGAATCCGTAATAGTTATGCGACTGGTGATGTACAGGTTAATAGTCAGTATGGAGGCGGCTTGTTCGGGATAGTGCAAAAGCCTGTTCACAATAATTTTGCCGTAGGTAAGGTAAGCGGCGGAACAAATATGGGTGCATTTGCTGGTACTTCTTACGGTTCTGTTAGTTCTTACTGGAACAAAACTGCTAATTCATCTTTACCTGCTGCGGCAATAGGAACGGATTCATCTGTAGGTTTGACGGAGAGTGAGATGAAACAGCAAGCCTCCTTTGTTGGCTTTGATTTTGTGGAAACATGGGGGATTAATGAGGGGCATTCATATCCTTATCTACGTGTTTTTGCGCCTGTTGTGCGAGTAGATGATTTGTCGCCAACGCCATATCAACAAGGTAGTATATTAACGGTTACTGGAGAAATGAGAGATGGAAGTATTGGACAAGAGGTAACCGTTCATTATGAAATTTTGGATGACGCACATCAGCTGATTGCTAGTGGTTCTCAAAAATTTGCTGCCGCGACAGGGGGGTATGAGCCATACAGCTTTTCTGTGATGCTGGATGAGACGAAATTTCCTGGAGGAAACTATACGGTTAATGTGATGGCAGAAGATTCGGCGGGGAAAGTGTCCTATGAAAGGTTTGTAGCTTTCGACGTACTGTCTAGTAATGCTGATTTAAGTGAGTTAACTGTTAGCCCAGGAACGTTGAGTCCGTCTTTCTCACCAACGGAGGATACATTTATTTTGAATGTAGGCAATGATATTGCATCTCTCACAGTGATTGCTACAGCTGATGATCCTCTTGCGAAGGTGGAAATATCAGGAATGGCCTCGGCATTAATAAGTACATTGGCACAGGATGTAAACTTAACTGTTGGAAGTAATGTTATTCCTGTCGTGGTGACAGCAGCAGATGGGGTCACCACAAAGACCTATACGATTACCGTGACACGTGCAGGTTCCAACGACGCCACGTTAAAAAGTTTAACAGTAAGTGAAGGTGTGCTGAGTCCAGCATTTACCCTTAACGAAGATGATTATACCGTGAGTGTGGATAACACCGTTTCCTCTCTCGATGTAACGGCGATTCCGACGGATTCTAATGCAACTGTTACAGTTAACGGAAGTGCAACAACATCGGATACCATTACGCTTACGGTAGGACAATCTACTACAATCCCAATTGTAGTGACAGCAGAGGACGGGGGGGAGAAAACATACACGGTGACGATTCAAGCTGCAACGATACCTGTAACGAAACATACACTGTTTTTCGTGTCCGATGGCGTAGAAGTGAGTCGTGAAGAAGTTGTGTCCGGTGAAACAGCGACGGTGCCGACAGCCCCAAAAAAAGCGGGTCATAGGTTTGATGGTTGGTATAAGGAACCCGACTTTAAGACGCCGTGGGATTTTGGGACAAGTATTGTGGCAGACACAACTTTATATGCAAAATGGGTAGTCATATATAACCCGCCACCAACGCCTACACCCAATATCCAAGCGGATATGAAAGTGGATCAACCGTTGAGCGAAGAACAACTAGATGGTAGTAAAATTACCATCACTGTTTCAGACACGAACTTTGTAACTTCCTTACTACCCGAGTATTTTGGATTGCAAAATGCTCCGAAAGGATTAACCGTGAGTGAAGTAAAACGCCTGAGTCCATGGAAAGCTGAAATCACTTTCGCCTTTGACGGTACAAAATTAGAAGAGGATCTTGACTTTGGGCTGATGATTCATAGGGATGCGCTGACAAGTGATAATAATTTAGTAGTCAGCAATAAGCTACTAATTACTAAAAATCCGAATCCTGACCCAACACCAGAACTTGAACCAGGAACGGGTAAACCTTATAAAATCATTAAGACAGAAGGTACATTTGAGACGGCAAAAGTATGGACGGTCAAGTTGTCAAATGCAGTGGATGCCTCAATTGTACAAGATGCTTTGTATATTGTTGACGCAGAAGGCGATCAGGTACCCGTCACTTTCACAAGCAATGGCAATACTATATTCATCTACCCACCTGCAGGAGGCTATGCACAAGGGGTATACACGCTTTATGTCACAAGTCAGTTGAAAGATATAAGCGGACAAGCATTGCAAGAACCCATTAAAATGATTTTCACTGTCAAAGCAGTAGATGAACCTGAAATCGATGAAACGTATAAAGTGATCGTCAAGGAAGGTACATTCCCAAGTGATAAAACATGGACTGTCAAGTTTTCGGCGGAAATTGATGAATCGACGGTAGGAGGCGCACTACTCCTATATGATGAAAAAGGGAACAGTATGCCGGTCATTTTCACGAGCGAAGGTACAGACATTATTATCCAAGCCCCTGTGAATGGCTACGCCCCTGGAACTTACAAGCTTTATATCATGGGGAAATTGAAAGATATAAGCGGAAAAGAATTGAAAGAACCGATTAAAATGATTTTCACTGTCCAATAAGGAAAGTGCAGTAGATCAATATAACTCACCTACAAAGTTGTTTTAAAAGGCTTTGTAGGTGTTTTTTGTATTCTTTCATTTTTCTTTCATTTGCATATGGTAGTATTTATTTTAAAGAGACTTCTATTTGAACGGTTTTATATACAGGACGAGAAGGAGGTTCCTCCATGGTTTTCAGTGTTGAGCTGATTTTGATGATGATTTCAATTATCATGATGAGCATCATTTTTTTTGCTTTATATCGTTTTAGAGAAAAGCCGGGATTTATTTACCTCATGGGCTTGGTTGGCTGCCGTATTGTGTATGCGATTAGCGTCATCTTGGAGAAAAATAGTGAACTATTGCAGTATAAGTATATTTTTCGTGCTATGCAGCAAACTGGACTTACTTTAATGGTTCCATTCTTTATTTTATTCGTCTATGGATTAATCAGGCATCAAAAAGTTATCAGGCGCAAATGGAAACTGGCGTTGTTTTCGCTCTTCATCCCCTGGGCGTTACTAATCTGGTTTGATCCTTATTTGCATATCGTTTATAACACAGTTGAACTATATGATGGGCAATTGGTAACAACGAGGACAATCTATGCAAGTGTTTTTAATATTTTTTGTTACAGTAGTTTAGCTGTCTGCCTTTATTTTATGTTCAAATATATGAAAACAATGCGGAAAGACCTGCGTAAACCGGGCATGTGGGTTTTATTGTTGGCCTCATTGCCACTTGTGCTGGAGGTGCTTCGATTTTATCAGCCTCACTGGTCGCCGTGGTTGGGACCATTATCGATTTTATGTGGTATGACAGGTATGTTGATGCTGTTAATTACCTTTAGATACAAACTCTTTTCGATTGTGCCGATTGCTAAGGATGTTGTATTCGATACGTTTCAAGAGGGTATGCTCATTGTCAATGATTCTGGGCAGGTCGTTGATGGCAATAAAAAAGTGATTAACTTCTTTGCTGAACTAGGTTACGCTGATTTTTATGATAGACCTGTAACAGCGTTATTAGAGAAATGGCCGGAGTGGTGTGACTTATCGCAGTCCGTAGAGCAAGGTAGTGTAGAGATTGAGACCTGGTCGAATGACGAAAGAAAAGTCTATCGTGTCAATGTCTATCCTTTGGGTACGGAAGGTAAACAAAGGCAGGGCAGTGTGTCGCTCGTTTTTGATATAACAGAGCAACGGTGTCAACTGGAGAAGATTGCGCAGCTGAACAGGCTGAAGGACCAACTTTTCACCATTGTTTCACATGATATCCGCAGTCCTTTGGCAATGCAATTTCAATTGGTGGAGTTGCTAGAAGAGGATTTGGATAGCTTTGGTGCTGAGCATCAGGAGATTATTGCGAAGCTGGGTGAACAGATACGTCATACACTTGGCATGTCTACTAATTTACTCGAATGGTTCCGCGGTCAGCGAGAGGATGTTGTGCTTCGCCCGCGATTACTAGAGTTATCAGAGGCTGTAGAGGAATGCTGTCAGTTGCTACAAATCAATAGTGAGGCTAAGCATTTACATATACATAATGATATTCCAATTGGGACTCACGTCTATGCTGATCGAGAAGTTGTATTATTGGTCGTCAGGAATTTGTTATCCAATGCGATTAAATTCACGCAGATAGGCGGTTCTATACATATGCATGCTCAACTATCCGGGAAAATGGTCATAGTCTCTGTTCGTGATAACGGAATGGGTATGGATAGTGAGCAGGTAGAGCGCCTATTTGTTGAAAATCAACTCCATTCTTCCGTAGGAACTTCGGGCGAGCAGGGGGCAGGGCTTGGTTTGCTTGTTAGTAAGCAGTTCGTCCAGTTAAGTGGAGAGAGTATATGGGCTGAAAGTGCAGTAGGGCAAGGGAGTGTGTTCTATTTTACGATGAGAGGGGGAGCTGAGCTATGAAAGTTCTACTCGTAGATGATGAGCCTATTATGTTGTTGACTATGAAACGAATGCTGTCTGGTATAGAAGGTGTTGAGCTTGTCGGCAGTTTTCAGCAGGCGGAAGAGGCATTTACCTTTCTCTGTAATCATGATGTAGACCTTGCATTTTTTGATATTCAAATCGGGAGTGACGATGGGATAGAACTCGCTCGTAAATTGCGGTTCAATCATATTGAACTTGATATTGTGTTTACAACTTCACACGTAGATTACGCAATCCATGCATATGATGTCTATCCATTAGATTATATGGTGAAGCCCATTTCTAAAAAAAGACTGGCTCAAACAATTGAGCGGGCGGTTAGCAAACGTCAAGGTTCTTCGGTTGTCAGTAATAGCCCGGTGGCGAATCGTCTAAAAGTACAAATGTTGGGCTGCTTTGAGGCGAGCAGTACACAGCAAGGTGTCGTGAAATGGATTTCTAAAAAAAGCGAGGAGCTATTTGCCTATTTACTCGTAAATAGAGGTGGAAGCGTAGCGAAAATGCATGTGATTGAGCATATATTTCCCGATATGCCCTTGAAAAATGCAGAAGCTTATCTGAATACGGCGGTGTATCAGCTTCGAAAAGCATTAAGCATTCATGAGTTCAAGGAAATTGTGATTTCGGGGCAGGAAAAGTATCGATTAGAGCTTAGTCACGTAGATGTAGATTTTATTCAATTTGAGCAGGGGGTGGAGCTGCTTGCCAACATTCACCATGATAATGAAGCTGTTGCTGTAGAGCTGGAGAAGCAAATGCTAGGCGAGTTATTAGAGAATCGATCTTTTGCCTGGGCAACTCCGGAGCGTGAAGGTATAAATATGTTGTACGCGTCTTATGCGAATAACCTTGTAAATTGGTTGTTAGCTTGCGAGCGTTATCCAGAAGCGTTGCAAATTGCGAGAAGAATGATCGCACGTGATGCATTTGACGAGGAGACGAATCGGTTGCTCGTACATATACTCGGCGCAATGGGGGACAAGCATGCCTTGCATCACCATTATCAGCGGTATGTCGAAATGATGCAGCAAGAGCTGAATCTGCAACCGTCAGTGACCATGCAACAGCTTTATCGTGAATATAAATAAGAAGGGGCTGTCCGAAAGGTGAGTTTTCACTAACTTTTTGGACAGCCCTAGCTTTTTATCTCGGGACAAGCGCTAGTGGAAACTTATCGATCAATTGCAGCAAGTTAACGATCAATTCGAAGTTGTTATCAATCATTTGTCGAAGGTTAACAATCAATTCAATGAAGTTATCGATCAATTGGGCATAGTTATCGATCATTTTGGGACCTTTGACTTATCGAGTTAGTAAAGCTCCCTACTAACTTTATTTAAATTGTCATCATAAAATTCAGGGCATTCATTTTCTGAATAGACTCTCATTCATACAATCGAATTTACTTATGGATGAAAGATGAATATGCTAGTCATATAGAGAGTTTGACCGAAAGAAGGATGTCTTATGGAATACATTATGCTTTATTTCATCGGCTTTGCTGCAACAACGCTTGGTACATTAGCAGGGGGAGGAGGATTGATTAGTTTGCCGGCGATGCTGCTAATGGGATTGCCTGTTCACTCTGCAATTGGGGCCAATAAAGTAGCCAATACAGTGAGCTCATTTTCAAGTTTTTTTGTTATTTATAAAAATAAAGAAGTCACTGTCAAAGAAGCGTTGACGGTTGTCCCGCTTAGCTTAACTGGGGGAATTACAGGCGGAGTGATTGCCTCCTATTTGAAGGAAGAATGGATGATTATCATTGCGATTGTGCTACTAACTTTCGCATTTGTTACCTCGTTTTTAGGCAAAGCAGACTTTGACGGCAGTGAGTCGTTCCGTGTTACGAAGAAAAGTGCGGCTTCATTGTATGGCATCGGGATTTACGACGGCGTCTTTGGACCTGGAAGTGGAACCTTAGCATTGTATGTCTATGCAAGAATGAAAATCTCTTATCTGAGAGCTGTTGGGTTGTCACGTATTATGATTTTTTCAAGTTGTTTCGGGGCGTCCATTAGTTACATCTCGACAGGAAAAATTATTTGGCCGCTAACCATTGCACTCATGCTTGGCTCAATCAGTGGTGCACAGCTCGGTGTTCGCCTTGCACGAAAACTGAAAGCGAAGCATGTAAAACCAATTCTTCGGGTTGTGACAGTGCTATTAATTGTGCAGATAGCTGTGGAGTATTTTGGTTAACTTAAAAAGGGTGTTTCAAAAGTCGATCATCGATTTTGAAACACCTTTTTTATTAGATTGCAAAATAATTCAGCAGTAAATAAGAAACCCATTTACAATGGGGATGCGTTCGAATATTTTCAAGCAATCCCTTTACAAGAGCGGGACTTAATGTTGGTTCAAGTAACTGTTGCTTCAGAAGAATTAAAGATTCTTTTTCAATAGACTCCTCAATTTCTTGCATAGTTTGTTCAAGGATTTCAAGGATCTGATCCTTCGTTGGTTCTTCCTTTGTTGGTAGTTGACGCAGTTGGACTAGCTCAGTTGAAATAAATGGGGTCGTAATATGTCTAGCAAGTATATTTGTCTTTTCTACAAGTGACTTGGCTAGCAAATCTAAGTCTAATGGCAAATCGTAGAATAAAAATAACTCTGAATATGTTTTCATAAAGCCCTTCACACAGTAAATGACATCGTGCTTTATCTGTTCGATCTCATCACCGTATAATCGTTCAACCATCGTTAAAATGACTTTATCCAATGATCGATCATAGGAACGCATTTTTATGATGAAATCTTCGTTAAATGATCGCATTTGTTCTTTCATGAAGATTTTGGCGAAATCCGCATGCTTATGAAAGGAATTGAAAATGGCGTAATAAAATTTATATAAAAGGTCTTCATCGTCTTTTGTGCTTCTGACCATATAGTCAATATCTGAGGTGAACTGTATCATAAAATAGTCAATCAAGGCCGAAATCAATTCGTCCTTCGACTTGAATGATAAATAGAAAGCTCCTTTGGAAATACCGCAGTGCTCAGTTATTTGTTGGATAGAAGTTGATTCGAAGCCCTTTTCGGCAAAAAGCTCTAAAGCCTTTTCCATAATTAATTGTTTTTTCATCATCTCTATACTATCGCTCCTAGGTTTATTCATTGACATCTGACTTGTTAGTCATTAGTATAAGAAATTGAATGAGATTAGTCAAATAAGGGAAGGTGTAAGAGTGAAAGGTTTAGTCAATTTTGTCTTGAAGAATAAATTAGCCGTCTGGCTGCTAACGATTATCGTCATCGTGTCTGGTATTTATTCAACTACTAAAATGAAAACAGAGACGCTTCCAGATATTTCGATTCCGTTTTTAATGGTTATGGATGTGTATCCAGGAGCCACTCCTGAGCAAGTTATGAATGATGTCTCCATTCCTTTAGAGAAAGCAGTGGAAAATCTTGAACATGTGAAATCCGTTTATTCGAATTCCTATTCGAATATGTCAAATATTCAAGTGGAATATGAATATGGTATAGACATGGATGAGGCCAAACGTGCATTGGACTCTGCACTAGATGCAGTGTCTTTACCTGAAGGAGCACAAAAGCCAACAATTACAGCAATTAGTATGAATATGATGCCAGTTGTAGCATTGAGCGTCAGTAGTACGACAGAGGATATTGTTGAACTCACATCCACGGTTGAGGAAATTTTACTTCCGAAAATCGAGAAAATCAATGGAGTAGCATCTGCTGCTATTACAGGTCAGCATATTGAAGAAGTACAACTAACGTATGATGAAGATAAGATGGCTGAACTTGGTATCACGCCAGATTCAGTTAAGCAAATGATTCAAGCAAGTGATCTAGCTGTCTCTTTGGGTCTTTATGAGTTTGAAGAAGGCGAGCAGGCTGTTGCGGTAGACGGCAAGTTCATGACGGCTGATGAATTAAAGGGGATGCTTATTCCTGCTACACCGTCTGAAACAAATCCATTACCATTCGTGAAGCTTGGCGATATCGCGACAATTGAAGTCGTCGGTAAAGTACAATCGGTTTCACGAACAAATGGTGAAAATGCTATCGCTATTCAAATTATTAAAGGGCAACAAGCAAATACAGTGGATGTTGTAAATGCTGTGAAGGAATTAATTAAAGATGAAGAGAAAGTAATCGATGGTCTTGTTGTTGATGTATCACTTGACCAAGGTGCGCCAATTGAAGCATCAGTTTCAACAATGATTGAAAAAGCGTTGTTTGGTGGGGGAATTGCGATTTTAATAATCCTTCTCTTCCTACGTGATATTAAATCAACGATTATTTCAATCGTATCTATCCCAGTTTCGATTTTCATGGCTTTACTGCTACTAAATTGGATGGGAATTACGTTAAATATTATGACGCTTGGTGCCATTACGGTTGCGATTGGTCGTGTTATCGATGACTCGATTGTCGTCGTGGAAAATATTTATAGACGTCTGCATTTGAAAACAGAGAAATTATCAGGTCGAGCGCTTGTGCGTGAAGCGACGATTGAAATGTTTAAACCTATCATGTCCTCAACATTAGTAACGGTTGCGGTATTCGCTCCACTTATTTTTGTTGGTGGTATGGTCGGTGAGCTGTTCATGCCATTCGCTTTAACGATGACGTTTGCGCTAGGTGCTTCGTTACTTGTTGCGATTACAATTGTGCCAGCACTCTCTCACTTCCTGTTTAAGAAAAAGCTCTATAGTGAGAAAAAAGAAAGCAACCACAAAGAGGTAGGCAAATTAGCAACATGGTACAAAGGTATTCTTGCCTGGACACTTAACCATAAAATCATTACCTCAATTATTTCCATTGCGTTATTAGCTGGAAGCGTGGCTTTGACGCCATTAATTGGCTTTAGCTTCATGGGTAGTGAAGAAGAGAAAGTGATGTACTTAACGTACACGCCAGAAACAGGCGAGCTAATGGAAGACACATTAGCAAACATTGAAGTAGTGGAACAAGAGCTGTTAAAGCATGATGATATTGATATTGTTCAGTTATCCGTTACGGATGCTGGAGATCCAATGGCAGCTATGATGGGTGGAGGCTCAAACGGTGCGTTAATGTTCCTCATCTTTGACCCGGACATGAAGAACTTCCCGGAAGTTCGCACAGAAATTGAAGACTATGTATTCGACATTGGCCAAACGGGCGAATGGAAGAGCCAAAACTTCAGTTCAATGGGCATGTCAACTAATGAAGTGAGCTATACATTCTATAGTGAGAATTTAGATAGACTAAACGAAGCTGTGAAAATGGTAGAAGAAGTTATGAATGAAAACAATCGTCTTGAAGATGTTTCTTCAACTGCCAAGGATGCATATGTTGAGTACAAACTCAAGGTAGAACAAGATGAGCTGCTGCAGTATGGGTTAACAACGGGGCAAGTTGTCATGATGTTAAATCCAATGCGCACGCAAGATGTCTTAACGACAATCGATAAAGATGGTAATTCCTTGAAAGTAATTGTGCAGCAAGAAGAGGCTGTGCAACCAAAGTCGATTGATGATTTATTAGCGACGGAAGTACCGACAGCGCTTGGTACGACTATGAAACTATCGGAGCTTGTTGAAGTTGAAGAAGGAACAACATTAAATGCGCTTGCTCGTAGTAAAGGTGAATACCATGCAACGGTTTCAGGAACAATCCTGGATGCTGACATTTCAAAAGCAACATCTGAAATAGATAAAGCGATTGAGAAATTGGAGTTACCGAAAGGTGTTACAATCGATGTTGCGGGTGTAGCTGCGGATATGACAGAGACATTTACACAGCTGATTGTAGCAATGCTTGCGGCTATCGCAATTGTGTACTTCATCTTGGTTGTCACATTCCGTGAGGGGGTCGCGCCATTCGCTATACTCTTCTCGTTACCATTTGCAGTCATTGGTTCATTTGTTGGTTTATTAATCGCAGGTGAAACGATTTCTGTATCGGTCATGATGGGTCTATTGATGTTAATCGGTATTGTTGTTACGAATGCGATTGTACTTGTAGACCGTATTATCCGTATGGAACGCGAAGGTTTGAAAATGCGTGAAGCAGTTCTTGAGGCGGGTGTAACGCGGTTACGTCCAATTCTTATGACGGCAATCGCTACAATCGGTGCGCTCATTCCATTAGCAATGGGAACAGGCGGCGGTGGCGGTTTAATCTCCAAAGGTCTTGGGATTACCGTAATCGGTGGTTTGATCAGTTCGACGTTATTGACGTTGATTGTCGTTCCGATTGTTTACGAGCTATTGTCTAAGCTGTTCAAGAAAAACCGTGTTGAACTAGAAGAGGACTGATTGAATAGCCCTACAAGGAGATGTTCCTTGTAGGGCTGTTTTTCACGTCTAGTCTTTGGGCGCCAGCCCCTCGGAGGCTCGCAGGAAGCCGTTGCCACAGGACGTGGCGACCTTAGGTTGGCAACCTTGAAAGTCATTTTGCTGTGGTGGCTGAAGTACGCCATCCTCGCAAACCGTCTTATGCCTGTCGGTGCTGAGCAGGCGCCCTACGCTTTTTTTTAATTCACTTCATTAGGATGGCGATTTACCCGAAGGTTTTGATCTAATGTAGCGATTTTCTCCATATTTTCTTCGGTTAACTCAAAATTGAAAACATCGAGATTTTCTTTAATTCTTGAAGGCGTTACGGATTTAGGGATAGCAATGACGCCTGTTTGTAAATGCCAACGCAGAATGATTTGTGCTGGTGTTTTGTCATGTTGAGCCGCAATTTCTTGAATGACTTCGTTTTGTAATGCATCTTTCCCGTTCATAAGAGGGCTATATGCTTCTAGCTTGATGGAATGCTTATCGCAAAATGCTTTAAGTTCCTTTTGTTGTAAGTAAGGATGGCGTTCTACTTGGTTCACAGTCGGAACGATTTCACATTCGTCCAAAATTCGTTGCAAATGTTCAATTTGGAAGTTGCTGACACCGATTGCTTTTACGCGCCCGTCTTTATAGAGCTTTTCTAGTGCCTTATATGTTTCGACATACTTATCATGTAAAGGTGTTGGCCAATGGATGATATACAAATCTACATAATCCAAGCCAAGCTTTTCGAGGCTTGCATCAAATGCTTGCAATGCACTTTCGTAGCCATGGTCGGCATTCCATAATTTTGTTGTAATGAATAATTCTTCTCTTGGAACTTTAGTTTCTGCAAGCGCTTTCCCGACACCTACTTCATTACGATAAATCATAGCTGTGTCAATCGAACGATAACCCGCTTCTAGTGCATGTTCAACTGTAGCGGCTGCAATCTCATCGGGAACCTTCCATACCCCAAACCCAAGCTGCGGCATTTGTAGACCGTTATTTAGTGTAACATTCTTCATGTCATCCTCACCCTTCCGACTATTTTGAATCTAGTTTAGCATACTATTCAATAACCTCGATTGAAAATAAATAGCCTAGCTATCGAGTCATTGTATAAACACCAAGTATTTGTTATATTATAAGTAATAGACAATCTTTGATGTGCCCAAGTAGATAAGAATTGTGAACCAGAGAGTATAGCGATTTGCTGAGAGCTAGACCACCGCTTCTTATTGAAACCAACCACGGAGATGTTATGCCAACATAACCGAGTCGTTTTCGTTATCAAACGTTTTAGAGGGCTTACGAATTCGGTGAGCTAAACTAAGGTGGTACCACGTCCATTCAAGCACAAAGACGTCCTTATACAAGGATATTTTTGTGCTTTTTATTACGCTTAAGAGGAGGAAAAATTAATGACTAATCTACAAAAAAATGATTTTTCAAAATGGTATATTGATACAATTCAAAAGGCAGATTTAATGGATTACACACCAGTACGTGGGTGTATTGCTTTCAAACCGGATGGCTACGAAATTTGGGAGCATATTCAAGCGGAGATGGATCGCCGTTTTAAAGAGACAGGGCATCGCAATGCGTATTTCCCGATGCTCATTCCAGAGTCATTTTTTGAAAAAGAGAAGGATCATATCGAAGGCTTTTCGCCAGAGCTTCCATGGGTAACAGAAGCAGCAGGTGAAAAATTAGAAGAGCGTCTAGCATTGCGTCCAACTTCTGAAACGATGATTGGCCATCTTTATTCCGATTGGATTAAAAGCTACCGTGATCTTCCTGTGCTCATTAACCAGTGGGCGAACGTGTTCCGTTGGGAAAAGAAAACGCTGCCGTTCATTCGCACATCTGAATTTTTATGGCAGGAAGGGCATACAGCTCATGTGGATGAAGATGAAGCACGTGCAGAAACAATGCAAATGCTGAACATTTATAAAGAAGTTGTTGAAGAACTGTTAGCGATTCCTGTATATGACGGTCAAAAAACACCTTCTGAGCGTTTCGCAGGCGCGGTCGATACGTATTCAATTGAAGCAATGATGAAGGACGGCAAAGCGGTTCAAGCGGGAACTTCACATTACTTGGGGACAAAATTTGCGGAAGCTTTTGATATTAAATATTTAAATAAAGAAAACAAACATGAATTTGTTCACACAACTTCATGGGGAACATCTACGCGTTTAATCGGCTCGGTTATTATGACGCATGGTGATGAGCAAGGTCTTGTATTGCCACCACGTATTGCGCCAACACAAGTTGTGTTAATTCCAGTAGGACCTTGGAAGAAGAATCCTGCGATTATGGAGAAGTTGGATGAAATTTTTGCGGAGTTGAAAGCGAAAGGCATTCGTGTTCGTTTGGATGATTCCGATCAATCGCCAGGCTATAAATTCAATGAGTGGGAGCTAAAAGGTGTTCCTGTTCGCGTTGAATTAGGTCCACGTGATTTGGAGAATAACCAAGCACTCATCAAAGCACGTGACGAAGGCGAAAAAGAAGCTGTCGAACTTTCTGCTATTGTTGCGCGCATTGAAGAAGAATTAGTGACGATGCAAGCACGTTTGCTAGAAAAAGCACGCGCATTCCGCGAACAGCATTCGCATACGCATGTCGATTCAATTGAGCAATTAGCAAAACACATCGCAGACTCAACTGAAAAAGGTGAAATTCCTGGATGGATTCTTGCAGGTTGGTGTGGAGATGACGCTTGTGAGGAACAAGTGAAAGAAGAAACAAAATTCACAACGCGCAACATTCCATTCAACCCACCAGCGGAGAAATCTAGCTGTATCAATTGTGGCAAAGAATCGAAGCACACGGTGTGGTTTGGCCGCGCTTATTAAGAATATGAGAATGCTCCACTCGGGTACAATTGAGTGGAGCGTTTTTTAAACTTGGCTTAAAGCAAGCCTTTTAATAACCGACTAGATGCGAGGCATGTCTCTCCATTCCTCATGATAATCATTCGCTCTGCTACATCAATTTGTTGGATATGCTGTTTGTTTATAATATAACTCTTATGACAACGATAAAAATGTTCGCCTAACTTGTCGTAGTTTTTTAGTCTACCAGAGAATTCAATTTGTTCATTGTGTAAATGTATAATAAGTTTATGGGGGTTAGGGGAGGCTTCAAAAAAGTATATATCATGAAATTCAATATTACGTGTACGAGAACCTACTTTTAGTTTGACGAGATTGACAGCTTTGTCTTGTCCAATCTGTTGATAGCGTCGATGTGCTTCTTTTAAAGCATTTAACACTCTAGCTTCTACTAAATCTACTTCATCCTTTAGAATGAAATCCAACGCAGCTACCTTATATGTAAATGTCAGATAAGACATCTCTGAATGGGTCGTGACGAAAATGATACAGCAAATAGGATCACTTTGTCTTATGTTGCTTGCAAGTTTAAGGCCTGTCATTTCATGATTGAGGTCAATATCAATAAAGTAGCAATCCACTTTATTTTTTTCTGCATAGTCCACTACTTCAAGAGGATTTGTCGTAGAGAGTCCAATCATGATGCCGTTATCTTCCATAAGCGCATAGTTATGAATTGTCTTTGTGATTTCGCTTAACTGCTCTAGATTATCCTCGCAAATTACGACATTCATTTACCATACCCCCTTGTCCTTTATTTCTATTTCTTGTGTGAAATAACCTTGTGCTATTTTTGTATTTAATATGATTTGATTATTTGCATGTAGAACTTTTTTAAGATTTGTTAATCCTAATCCCCGGTTTTCCCCTTTAGTAGAGTACCCATCACGGAAAATATCTTGTACGCAAATGGTGGTATTTTCATCTATTTTGTTTAAAATGACAATTACTTTAGACGTATCAAGCGTAATAAAAGCAATTCGGATTACAGGAGTTTTGATAACCTTAGAAGCTTCAATGGCGTTATCCAATAGAATACCTACTATGCGGTTCAATTCTATAATATCTAATTGAACGGATGTGATTTCCTCTGCGATTTCCAAGTAGATAGGAATTCCGTTCTCTTGTGCGAGGATAAGCTTAGTTGTTAACAATCCTTTTAAGCCTTCAATCTTTAAGTTGTTTAGTTGATCTAAGGCATAGTTACTATGAACTTCAAACTTTTGTGTTGGAATAATATTTTCGTGAAAGAAATGTTTAAGTCCATTTATATCATCATTATCAATATAATGTCTCAAAGATGAGAGGATATTAATATAATCATGTTTGAACTTTCTAATGTCAGATACGTTTTGTTCGAGTAATGTTGTGTAATTTAAGAACGTATCATATTCTTTCTCGCGCAAGCTTATTTTATGTTGTTTTATGGATAAAAAAATAATAGAGGCGCTAATAATCAATATGAAAAAAAAGTAGATAGAGAATATTGAAAGATTGAACTGAATGTTATCCAAAGAGTTTTTGTTGGCCATCATAAAAATATTTAGATAAAAGAATAGAAGAGAAATGAAAAATAGGCCGATTAATAAATAAAACCCTTTTTTGAAAATCATATATTTATCTAGTAGATAGTAGAGTAGTTTTTTATACACAAAGGCTTCAGCGGCTAATAGTAAACCAAAAAGCAAGTTTCTCAAAATAATAAATATGATTTCCGAGAAAAATGTGGGGAAAAATAAAAGAAAAATCAAGGAAACTATATGATCGGTTATGACAGCGATTAAAAAGGAGACTAAAACATTTAAAATAACAATTTTTTTATATGATATTTTATATAAAAAAAGAATTAAGCTGAACATCAAATAAACAGAGGAAAAGGCACCTGCCAAGCTGAAAAGTATCATTGTTGGAAGTAGAACTCCTACTACAAAAATAATTAATTCCCGCTTAGATACTTTAAAATTAAGCCAAAAAGAGTTTATCCACAACATGGCGATACATTGTAAGGGAATGCTTATTATTAAAGTGATGTTTGTTATATCCATAAGTGCCCCCCCTTGTATAGTCATTATAACTAGTTTGAGGGCTAAATGGAATTTAAAAGTCAATATTTTTCAATTCTTCCGGTGTTTCCATTTCATGAAAGACACCATGGCACATTTGCTTACTACCAATAGTTCCCCAAAAAATAAGCACTTTCGCAACTAATTTTAACATTTTCAATCCTCCTTTTTTATAAAAGCTACCATGACGGCAATGGTTTCTATTAAAAGTCCAACCACTAAAAATTTAGTAATGGTGCTAGGGATGAATAGAAGAGTAACTCCCAAAATACAAAGTCTACTATACATTTTTCTTCTCAGATACCGGGCATGTAAAGGCCCTCTGATGTTGTTAATGGATGAGCCTATTGGTGCTAACAGCATTAATAGTAGTGCTGAAATAGAGTAAATAACCCAAATACTCAATGGTGCAACTTCTCCATTATTTATTAAAAAGGCAGAGAAAGGGAAAGTGATGCAACTAATCACTAAGCATGTAAGGTAGTTTTTACTATGAATACCGTAAGCGACTTGTCGGAAAAAGAAAAAGGAGAAATGTACTAGAAATGTTTCGAAAAAACATCCTGCTAGAAAAGCGACACAATACATAGCTACTAATTTTGTAGCTTCTGTAGTTATTAACCGCCATCCATGAACTAACTTTATTTTTTCAAGATTGTCTAAGGCTACTTCATCGGTGAATATTCCCAGTAAATTCGTTTCTACATTTGTAAGCTTCATTTCATCCTCCCTAAAAAAGCATTCATGAATTTAATTGTAAACGAATTTTCGAATAATGGTTGAAATTATCACAAGTGTGATTAAAATGAGTGTAAGCGTAAGTAAAAAGCTGCGTGGATGTCGTCAACGTAAAAAAAACAATCATAAACGTCGGATGCTAGAGTGTGGAATATAGAATGATAGTTGGGGGTAATTTGGATATTTGGGTGGCTGTGGGGAAGCATCTGTTATACATATATTGGTAACCGTGAGTGTGTTAAGGTACGTTCACGTAGTCATGAACGTAAATAATAGGACAAATTATAACGTATAAGACTAAAAAAGTGCATGTTGTGACACTTTTAACTTTTCACTTAGTCCGGGTAGTATGATTATTCCAATCACCTGTTATGCAAACTAGTTTGCATAACAGGTGATTGGTGTTATTAAACCAAGCGGTGGAGGTGAACATGTAGTTCGATTCGATGCATCTAAGTTTTTACTAATTTACAAAAAAAGGGAGGAATTTTAAATGAAAACCAGAAAAAAACTTTTTACATTTATAATAACGTTGGTGGCTTCTATTTTCCTTGTTGTTCCAAACTCAGCATTTGCTAATTCTAGTGTTAGCGATACGGTGAACGGCGTTAATCTCTATGGATTGGTGAATATAGGGGCAAATCATGCATCAGCAAGTACAAGCGCTTCTGAATCAGTTTATATGAGGGTGGATCTTACTTACACATATGGAATAGCAGGAACAACGAGGGAGAAATCAATTAGTGGTTCGGATAGTGGATTTAAAACAGGTGTTAGTGCTTTTTTAGACCCAATTGAGTTTGGTTCAACCTCTGTTCGAGCCAATGCCGTTCACACTTGGACATTAGGAAATATATGGACAAGGAATACAGCTGTAAACTATTAACTTGTTTGGAGACTAGCAGTGTCTGCTTTTCAATTTAATCTGGACTTTAAGCAGGGATAAAATTAGTTTATCCCTGTTTAGAGTCCTATTTTTTAAAAAAGGAGGAATACATATTGAAACGACTTGGCTTTATTTTCTTAAATGTAACGCTAGTACTAGCCCTGCTAATTGGCTGCAGTAATTCTGATTCGGCGTTGGGTGGCGATGAATACATTGAAGAAACGGATTATCCTTATAACTTCCACCCAGAGTCCAGTCAAGGAGGAATCACACCTAGCGACCAAGGATATTATCTATTAAACGGTAATTATATTTACTATATGGACAAAGACAGCACTTCTCCAGTTTTATTGGACAATCGCCCTAACAATGAGTGTTTGAAGGAGAATGCTTTTCAAAACTGTAATGCATTTGTTTCGTTACGACCTAATTCTACTTTGTTTCAATTTTACCAAGGGAATTTATATACAATTGAATATAATTACGGAGCCAAAAATGAAAATCCGACAAACGGATTTAAAAATGGGGTTTACGAGTTAGTCAAGCGTGATCCTGATGGAACCCAACGTGAGGTATTAAGGACTTTTTTAAATGCAAATCTAGTACAAGCAGTTATTCATCGAGGTTACCTCTATTATATTGTAGAAGACTATGACAAGGATAAAACGTTAATCTACCAAATACTACGGCACTCCCTTAGGAAGATAACCAAAGAACCGGAAGTCATTTTTGCAGGTACAAATAAGGAGGGAGGCATTTCACGTTTGGTTCCTTATGGTACGCATCTGTACTTTCTAGAATGGCCAGGAAATGGCATGTTCCAAGTGATGCGCTATGACTTGACTAGTGAAGAGACATCTGTCTTATGGGATCAGAAAGATGGTGGGTATCCGAATATCGAAGGCATTCATAACAAAAAACTCTACCATTGGTATTATTACTATAATAACCGGGAAACAAAAACTTCAGATATTACAGATAAACGAGGATTAAAAATTTACACATCAGATTTGGATGGAAGTCATATTCAAGAAACAGCTATTCAAGCATCGTCGATTATCTCGAAAGTTTTTGTGGATGATGACTATATATACGTCCGTCCCATAAAAGCCCAATTGCGGAGGTTGGCTGATTCAGGGGAATCAACTATTCCGGATGAAATGAAAATATATAAGGATGGAAAACTTTATTACACTGTGGACACCTCGCATCTATCCATGCCAGATGATATCTATCCGGGAGATGAGCATTATATGTTTGTTCGCGGGACAGGAGACAAAAAAGATTTTATTCAATACTTAGACAAAAATGACATAAAGAACGGGACAGCTGTGTTCAAAACGTTGCTTGAAACACCCATTGATAATCAAGGAAGGTCCTTTGATGTGCAATGAGGAAGTTATATTATGTCGAGCTCCTCAAATTAGGAACGAAACGAATTATTTTCGGAATGATTGGTATTTTATTGCTAGCGAGCTGTGGGCTATATCTGCAAACGGAGTGGAAAAAACATTCGAATGTAATTGCGGTCATCGATGAATTAGATCGACTGGTAATTGAATACCAGCATCTGACCCCTGAAGAAGGATGGAAACAGACGAATATACTTGTTGATGAGTTAAATTTTTATAGTTTCATGTCGAAGGAAGCGCTATTTGGAGAGCATGTGCCAGAATTAAAGAAAAAGCTGGATGAACAAAAGCGAGAGAATCCAGATGCCGTTAAACGTTATAATGCAAGCGATTATGCAAAGGACAAAGAGCTACTGTCTAAGGATTTGCTGTTGTATGAGGAATTGAGGGCTCAATTTCAAGCCATTAAAGATCATCCAAGCTTTCTTAATGAGATGCAGGAGAAAGCAGTAGATTTGTTGTCGGTTTCTATCTTTCAAAAGGAGAATTCTTTTTCTTACCGTAATATTTTGCAAACATTGAAGGATTATAAGCCGCTGGAATCGATTAAACTCCAAATTGGCCTGGAAAACGGACTCGTTTCTAGTACTCGTTTTTCACCAGTTGATCTTTGCATGGTGGTGATTTCCTATATGCTTGCATTCTATCTTTTTTATTATGAACGCGAAGTAGGATTACTGGGTCTTATCAGATCGACTAAAAAAGGGAGAATGGAAACGGTCATTGTCAAGCTGATCGTTATGGTTCTATTCACCGTACTGGTGTCCTTGCTCTTTTATGGCTCTTTGCTTGCTGTTGCCTACAAGTTGTATGGATTTGGCGATGTGAATCGCTATATTCAGTCGATGTCTGCCTTTAAGATGGGGATACAACTAGTGACGGTAAAAGAGTATCTGGTGTTATATACCATCATAAAATCGTTTGTGAACGTATTGCTGGGTCTCTTGATGGTCCTGCTATTTTCGGTATTCCGACGCCCAACTCCGGTATTTTTGTTACTACTTGCATGCATGGGAACAAGCTTTGTCTTTTATACGCAGATTCACCCTGCTTCTTATATGAATAGCTTGAAATACATAAATCCTGTTGCCTTCCTAGATGTATTTCAACTATTTGCAGATTATCGTAATATCAATTTGTTCGGTTATCCCGTCTCTAGAATAATGCTTTCTAGCATTGTTGGTGGTCTATCAATTGTATTCCTATTTGTTTTAATCGCGATAGCTTATACACATCAATGGTCAGTACCCTTTAAAATACCATTTCGCAACGTAATCAATCGTATTCGTATGTGGTTCTACCGCCAACGGAAATTCAACTTTCTTATTCAGCATGAGTGGTATAAGTTATTTATTTCGGGAAGAGGCTGGATTGTCTTTCTGTTAGCTGTCATTTTATCTGTGCAAATGCTTCAATCTGCTTGGCGCAGCTATACGATGACTGAATCGAATTATAACGAGTATATGAAGCAACTTTCGGGAGTTGTTGATGGGAAGGCTAAAGAGTTTATAGAATCAGAAGACTTGCACTTCATTGAAATAGGATTGGAAGAACAGAAAGGAGAAGACGCTTACACATCAGGAATTATTTCTGAGGATGCGTATAATCTGAAAAAAACGGAATGGAATGCCTTTAAAAATAGAGAAGAGGCATTTCGTATTGTTGCATTGCAGTATGCTGGCTTACTAGATATACGGAATCGTACAGGAATAGATGTAAAGTTTATCAACCAGATAACGAGCGATGAATTATTTGATAGGCAGTCGCGGGATATTATGATTGCGATTCTGTATACTGCATTGTTAGGAATGTTACTCAGTACGCTCTTTACAATCGATTATAAAAACAATGAGATTATTTTGCTTCGAGCCACACTTTTTGGAAGAGGAAAGTTATTCGTTCGTAAGCTAATGATTGCATACAGTTCGGCACTCGTTTTGTTAGCATTGCTAAACATTCCTAAATTTATCGTTCTCCAGCAGTATTACCCAGTCATGGATTGGTCGGCTCCGATTCAAAGCCTATCACTTTATCGTGATCTGCCTTGGCTTATCACGATTAAGGAATATCTAGTCATGATAGGGGTACTGCAGGTTATCGGGGTGTTGGCGATTGTTCATATGAGCCAATTAGTATCTATTTTGGTTCGAAAACAAACACTTAGTTTGTTGCTACAAGGGGCTATTCTTATCGTACCATTGGTATTAACGTATTTAGGATTTGATCAACTTATCCTTTTTACCTTTAATGGTGTATTCATGGCACCTTTTGTTTTGGATTCTACGAATGCCACCTCTATCGGACTCCTTTATACCGGGTGCTTACTTGTGATTGGTATAGGTGCGGGAATGGCGGCTTGGCGATTATTTAATAGACAGGTGCAGAAGGGAGATTGACACATGGAGCTGTCGATTCAGAACGTGACAAAACGCTATAACAAAGGAAAGAAAACGGCGCTTGACCAGTTTAGCGTTGAATTGACACCAGGCATTTACGGTATTCTCGGCCCGAATGGTGCAGGGAAATCAACGTTGATGAATATCATCACGGACCATTTCAAACCGAGTGAAGGCAATATCACTTATAACGGACAACCGATTGCGAAACTAGGCAAAAAATATCGTGATATTCTTGGCTATATGCCGCAGCAACAAGGCATTTACAATGATTTTACGGGTCGCCGATTTCTATGGTATATCGCTGCGTTAAAAGGCTTGTCTGCCAAACAAACAAAAGAACGAGTTGAACATCTGCTGTCAATTGTCAATTTGACGGAGGATGCGGATACGAAGCTAGGGGCGTATTCTGGTGGTATGAAGCAACGGATCTTGATTGCCCAAGCTTTGCTCAATGATCCTAAGGTCTTAATTTTGGATGAGCCGACTGCGGGCTTAGATCCGAAAGAACGCATTCGGATTCGAAATTTCATATCGACCATTGCGTTGAATAAAATTGTGCTGATTGCCACGCATGTTGTATCTGACATTGAATTCATAGCTAAGGAAATTTTGCTGCTGAAGGAAGGGAAGCTTATCGTCAAAGATGAGCCTGCCCGCATTCTTGAAGCGATGGAAGGGAAAGTCTATGAAGTGCGCGTATCGGAAGAAGAACTACCGGCGATTCAATCCCAGTATCGAGTGAGTAGTATTACGAGCGATCGGAACGGTATTTTCGTACGCTTAGTGAGTGACGTTCTACCCGAGATTGGGCAGTCTAAGACGGTTAAACCGAATCTTGAAGATGTTTATTTAAGTCATTTTGAATAAGGGCGTCAAAATGCTCCACTCGGGTATAGTCGAGTGGAGCGTTTTTCATATTTCCTTTCTCATAAAATAACTAAGCCCAGAGCTTAAAAATAGTAGAAGGCTCCCCAAAATAACGATGAATAGTGTTTCGGTCGAAGCATTTAATGCGCCAAAATTTTCACTTGAATTCGGCATCATCATTAAGAATGGCTGTGCCCAAGGATAAAAAGGGCCAAACGTTGCAGAATTAACGATCAGCATATTCGGCATCGTAAAAATGACATTGACAGCAAGCGGTGCGGCGAAGCTTGACCATGCAACGGACACAAATATTTGTAAAGCGATTAACGGCAGGCACGCTAGCCATCCGCCAAACACACTTGAGAGAATAATCCCCCATGGAATAGCAGTAGAGTAGTCTTTCATCCAACCAATCAGGAACAATCCGCTAATAAACAACAGTTGTGTTAAGGCGATAAGTAGACAAACAATCAGGATTTTTACGATGTATACCTGTCGTCTAGAAACGGGTAGGGACAGCAGTTGCTTCCAACCTCCGCCGACATGCTCATATCGACAAATAAAGCTTGAAAAGACTCCTGTTAATAACGGTAAAAAGAAAATGGCATGGCTAATCGTTATCATGCTTAGTGTAGCCGTCCACTGGTTTTGTTCCAATTCACCTACTTCACTTAGACCTAATAACAATGATAAAATGGGGCTTACAAAAATCAGTAGCCAAATGGAAGACTTACGTAATTTTAGAAATTCAGAACGAAATAATCTCCCCATTATTTCACCTCTCTTCGATTAAAATCTATAAGGCTCATGAAATAGAGAAGTGATCCAACGACGAGACCGGCTAAAACAGAATAGATGGGTTGCTCCCATTCGTTAAGCAACAGTGGCCATTTCCATGGAACCCAATCGGGAAAATTCATCGCATACATTCCTACAATCGTCCCGATAATCCCAGCGGTTAATGGAATCGCTTGGTTTTTTAGTGTAATGGCAAGCCAAATTTGTAAAATGATCAATGGCAGGGCAGCAAGAGATGGAAAGAAACACATCTTCAGTAACAAAAGAAACGGTATATCCGTTCCGAATTTCAATAGCAAGCCGAGTAAAATCGTACCGCCTGCTAATAGTAAACAAGCCGTTAACAGCAATAACAGGGATAGCAGCACTTTCCCCGTAAATACCTTCGTCTTCGAAATGGGCAATGCAAGTAGTTGCTTCCAGGCATTTGTCTGATGCTCAATGTTGGCGATCATTGAGGTAAGGATCGTCAATCCAATGAGAATCGTGGGAATCGATAGCATCGTAACTTCGCTAATCAACCCTCCCCATAAATCCTCCTTGTAAATGCCAGTAAGCCAATCGTATCGAAGCCCGAAGTTGACGGCCTCTAAGCTAACGACGCCAATCGGGCCAAGGAAGACGAGAAAAAGAATCATTTTCCGCCTGATTTTCAGGAATTCAGAGGCCATAACTCGCGTCATCATCACAATCCGCCCTCCTGACCTGTTAGCTCCAAAAAGATTTCTTCTAATGATTTACGCTCTTCTTCCACTCTGTAAATGGAATAGTCGTTTTGAACAAGGGATTTCACAATTTCAGCAACATTTTGATCTGCACAATTTTCAATAACCAGCTTGTTTTGAATAAAATCTGTCTTGTAGCCATGCGTTAATAATGTCTTCCAAGCGGACTCCGCATTATTAACCGTTACGTTAATTTTGCTGGTAGATTGTGCTCGGAGTGTCGAAATGGAATCTTGAAAAATCATTTGACCCTTTGAGATAATGCCTACCTGTGTCGCCATTTGGTCAATTTCTGACAGGAGATGACTGGATACAACAATTGTGATGCCATGCTCCTTTGGCATACTTTTAATCAGCTCACGAATTTCGATAATGCCAGATGGATCAAGTCCGTTCGTCGGTTCATCTAAAATGAGTAATTCGGGATTGCCAAGTAAGGCAGTCGCAATACCAAGCCGCTGCTTCATGCCTAAAGAAAATCCCTTTACAGGTCGTTTCGCATCCTTTGTCAGACGGACGATTGACAAAACTTCTTCAATTCTAGATTTCGGTGCGTCCAATAAAATACGAACAGCTTCCAAATTCTCATAGGCTGTTAAATGCCCGTAGTAAGAAGGATATTCGACAAGTGATCCCACTTTACTTAAGATGGACAGCTTATCTTTTCGTATATCCTTGCCAAAAATCTGAATCGAACCTTGCGTTGGTCGTGCAAGCCCTAAAAGCATTCGAATGGTCGTCGTTTTTCCCGCGCCATTGGGTCCTAGAAAGCCATAAATCTCACCTTTCTTTACTTGTAAATCCACATGGTTGACTACTCTCCTTGAACCAAATTTCTTCGTTAACTTCTTCGTTTCAATAATGAACTCACTCATTCTCCTCACCTCACTTACAATCCTACCGCTCGAAGGTTAAAACGATGGGAGGGTGAAGTTTAAAATTCGTTTAAAAATGAATAAAAGGTTGTCCAATAGGTTAGTTTCACTAACTTTTTGGACAACCCTATTTTTCTCCCCCTCGACAAGCACGATTGGAAACTTATCAATCAATTGCCGAGAGTTATCGATCATTTCGAAGCCGTTATCGATTAATTACCAAAGATTATCGATCAATTGGACAGAGTTATCGATAATTTTAGGACCTTTGACTCAACGAAGTAGAGAAGCATCCTGTTTACTTTTTGATAATCATCCTCGTCCCCTGTTCACCCGTTTCAATCGTCCAATCGAGCTGCATTTCCTTTAGCATAAGAGAAACAACAGAAAGACCAACGCCAATGCCTTGCTCGTTCGATTTTGCTTTCATGCCAGGCCCATGATCTTCAATGATAATCGTATCATTGTCGATTCGTACGGCTACAAACTGTCCACTTTTCGCATGCCGATAAATATTTTGAAAGAAGTTATCCAATACCCGATGAAACATTTGAGGATCCACTTCCCAAGTTAATTGTTTCTCAGGAATGTCCAATTGGATATCAAACTGAAGATTCTCAAAAATAGGATACCATGCAGCGAAGGAAGTTCGAATGAGCCGATTGATATCGACATTCTCTGGATAATAAGGATATTTCCCAGTCGACAACAGTGTATAGGAGAGTAAATTCTCGATAAGCTCTCCCATATAACTTACTTTTTCATCGATAAAGTCTACAGACTCCTGTCCTTTGCTACTAAGTGGCTCTTTCTTTAAGCGATAGGCATGTCCGCGAATCGTCGTCAGTGGCGTTCGTAAATCATGCGATAAATTCGCAATGAGCTCTTTTCTAAGTTTTTCTTCCTCCTGCTCACGTTCTCGACTGCTTTCTAACTCGTGAATCATACGATTGAAGGACTGGCCAAGGCGTCCGATCTCGTCTTCCTTTGTCACCTCGATGGTTGATGGGATTCCATTTGCCTCAGGTGCTGCCATCACCTCTTGTAAATGAAGAAGCCTTTTTCGAATCCGATAAAAGAAGAGCATAGAAATGATTATAAAAAGAATGAATAACAATAAAAGGGCGATAGGGAAAATATAATAGTAGCTTTGGACCGCTAGGCTATTTGGATTAGTCATATCTGAGCGTGGTAGTTGTAAAACCATAAATCCATCATTAGGGTTGTTGCCTATAAATGCAACTGCAGTAAATGGATCAATCGTATAGCCACGATTTTTCTTTATAAAGTCAATTGCAAAGGAGGCTGACCACTGATCCGGTACCGATAAGGACTCCGGAAATTTATCTCTCGTTTGTCCCGTGCTATCGACCCAATAGATGGACGATTCTTGATAAATGCTTTTTAGTTCCTTCAGTTTACTATGGATTTGCTCATCGGAAGCACCTGCTAGCCCTTTGGCTGTCTGGTGCCACATATTTTCTAAATCTGTTCCATTATAATAACGATCGGGCGACTCTTCTGGATTGGCGATGTTGTAAAAAACAATCGACAAAACCGGAATAGCGATAGGGATAATCGTCGTTGCTAGCAGAATAATCAACAAATATTGGAGTAGTAAAGAATTCTTTAGCTTTTTCATTGCTTCACTCGATAGCCGATGCCGCGAATCGTTTCAACGATTTGAGGGTCACTCGGATTTTCTTCAATTTTCTCTCTCAAGTAGCGGATATGAACCATTAAGGTTTTATCCCCCTCCATATAAGCCTCTCCCCACACCGCCTCGTACAGCTGCTCTTTTGTTAAGATTTGATTGGGATGGCGTAGTAAATACATGAAAATCTGATGTTGTTTAGCTGTCAAAAAGATTTCTTCACCATCGTTTTTCACAATACGGTTTTCTGTCGTATGGACGGTTATATGGCCCAGTTGAATTTCTGTAGATACTGTATGTTGATTTCTTCTGAATAAAACATCGATTCTTGCGGCGAGTTCTTCAGGATGAAAAGGTTTGGTTACATAATCATCCGCAAAACGTAGCCCTTGAAGCTTATCGTCAACAGCTGTTCGCGCAGACAACATGAGAATCGATACTTCGGGATGATTGTGTTTCAAGCGTTGCCCGACTGTAAAACCATCCAGTCCAGGAAGCATGACATCCAAAATCACGACTTTTGCATCGCCGAGCATTTCTCCAATTTTTTCGCCAGAAGTGAGCCAGTGTACTACATAGCCACGCTGCTCCAAGTCTTCTTTGACGATAGTGCCAATCTCTATGTCATCCTCGATATATAAAATTTCCTTCATAACAGTCCCCACCTTTGTCATACGGGTTTACTTTAAATCTTTGAAGACTTTATCTATCCTTACTATATCCTATATAAGGAAATAGTAAATTGGGAAGTATGACTGTGCTCGTTCGCTGGATTTCAAAAGCGGAAGATAAACTAGGACTTTAAATCACATCAATTTCGAAATAAACATCGTTGCAATCCCAAAATAAATGAGCAAAGACAAAATATCATTAATAGTTGTAATAAGTGGACCTGATGCAACGGCAGGATCTACTTTAAATTTGTATAATAGAAGTGGAATAATGGTACCCGCGAGTGTTCCGATAATGAGTGTCGCAAGAAGCGAAGTGCCAACGACAAGACCAAGCGTTAAACTTCCACGCCAAACAAATGCAATTCCGGCAATGATAATCGCACATGTTACACCAATGATTATGCCAACAATCAATTCCCGATATAACAGCTTTATGGACTTTTTGAAATCAAGATCCTCTGAAACAAGGCCGCGAACAACAACTGCAAGTGATTGTGTACCTGTATTTCCAGTCATACCCGCAATCATCGGCATGAAGAAGGCTAGTGCAACAACTGCTTCTAACGTAGCTTCAAATCTTTCAATAATTCCACCCGAAATCAATCCGATGAATAGTAACAAAATCAGCCAAGGTAATCGTCTCCAAGCCGCTAGGAAAGGACTCGTTTGAAAGTCAATTTCTTTTCCAGTAGCAGAAAGCTTTCCGATATCCTCGTCTGCTTCTTGTTGTATAACGTCTAAAATATCTTCGACGTGAATGACACCAATGAGTTTTTTCTCACGAGTCACAACAGGAATTGACACAAGGTCTTCATCACGGAAAATCTTAGCCGCATCTTCTTGATCTAAATCCGTTGGAAATGAAACGATATCTGTCATCATAATCGTCGAGATGACCTCGTCATTCGAGGCACCAAGCAATTCCCGAATAGACAAAACGCCTGTTAGTTGATGATCCGCATTAAGAATATACAAGTAGTGAATATTTGTTTTACCTTGCACGTTTTGTCGAAGATGTGAAATAGCTTTTTCGGCTGTATACGTTTCTTGCAGGGCGATATACCCCTTTTTCATAAGTGTTCCGGTCGTTTCATGCTTGAAAACGCCGTTGATCATGTTGTCCATAGAAGTGGACCTCCTTAGTGCGCCCACCTATTCACGAGGTGAAGGGGAATGGACGCATTCTTTTTTATTTGTAGTGCTGTGGACCTTAAACAACTGGGGGGTTCTGAACTCGTCGAACTACACATCCCCATCACCTCCTTTCACATATGAAAAAACACCCCTCGACAAAGAAGGGTGTTCAAAAAAACGATATAATCGAATAAACCCTCTTCGTAGAGCTTTAGCACTATATGGCATAGGATGACATCCATCCAGCTACATTAAAAACCACCTTAAGTCGATGGTTCCTGTTGACCCATTGGTGTCTTTCGACATTTCTGGGCAGCAGCGTATCTCCATATAGGAGCCTCACCTAACGAGGAATTCCTAATTTAATTATCAATTTCATACTCACAATACAGGTCATCTAAGGAATTGTCAAATTACCGGGAAAGATGTAGCTATTCATGCAAGAGAATGTATTATTTTTAGACTGGTAGATGTGATAATGTAGAACCAGTAGTAAAGTTATTCTTATTCCCATAAGAGGCTAGGAGGAATTTCTATGAATCGAGAAAATATGGCTTTAGTAATAATAGATGTTCAAAAAGCTTTTGTGGATAACAAGTGGGGCGAGCGAAACAATCCCCAAGCAGAGGATAATATTAGCAAGTTACTAACATTGTGGAGAGAAAAGGGCTGGAAAGTTATCCACATTCAACATATGTCCGATAATCCTAGCTCTTCGTTTTATCCAAAGAATGAAGGCTTTGCTATTAAAGAATTGGTCGCACCTGTGGATGAAGAAATTGTCATTACGAAGAAGGTGAATAGTAGCTTCATTGGTACAAATTTAGAACGAGTTTTACAAGAAAATGGCATCACAACAGTTGTCATTGCTGGTTTGACAACACCGCATTGTGTGTCAACGACTACACGGATGAGTGGAAATTTAGGCTTCGATACCTATCTTATTTCTGATGCAACAGCAGCTTTTGGGTTGGAGGATCAAAATGGTACTTATTATGGTGCCGAGACGTTACACGCCATTTCATTAGCTACTTTGCATGAGGAGTTCGCGACGATACTTACAACGGAACAGTTAGTAACTAAAGTTCAATAGGATTGTTGTTTCTATTATATAAAAATGGAGAGTAAAATTCCTACGCTTTACTCTCCGAAAAAATACTAGCAACCCCCAATATAAATAACATTAAAATGCCAATCAACGAAAGGGTAGACCACTCGATACGTGGATCGAATAGTTGGAAAGTGAATGTGAAAACAGGTATGAAGCAGATGGTCATCATGACAAAGAAGGGCTCGCAGTATTGAATCCCTTTTTGCAATAAAAATGTCGGCAAAATTGTATAGGTCATTACAAATGATAGGGCAATAATTCCGTAAAAACGATGAGCTAAAATGGCTGAGCTTGTCCAGCCGGCATTGCTTAACTTCTTCGAATAAATCGTGCAGAGTACCGCACCTAATCCACATAACACCGAGGCAATGATGCCAGAGACAAAGTCAGCTGTGTTTTCGACCTGTACCCCTGATAATCAAAACAATGCTATCAATATAAGCAATACACTGGCAGCGAACGTTCCAGCTGTAATCATCCACTGCACCCTCATTGCCCGTATTTTTTGCCTCGCAATCATTGCTGTCACCACAATACAAGGGACGACAGGCTTCAACTTCTCAATAATCAAGTGTACAATGGGAATAATTGCAACATTATTTTATGAGATTCGTATACATACTGGCATGCATGCGCAGATAGGAAGTGAAAGAGTTGCTAAAAAATATTTTTCGGAAAAACAAGCAACAAGATAGAGAGGCAGAGCGAATCATTTTTGAGCAATACTATAACCGTGTCTATTATGCAGCCTACCGGGTTATTAAAGATCAGGGATTGGCAGAGGATATTGTACAAGAAACATTTATGAAAGCATTTAAAAGTTTACATACTGTGCATGACGTGGAAAAGCTAGGTGCTTGGTTATCTGTCATTGCTACGCGTACCGCAATCGATCATCTTCGTCGTTTGAGCAAATGGAATGATTTCACGACTTCGGACGTCTATATAGATACAGAGTCAGACGCGGCTCATCCTGATTACATTTCAACGGTTGAAACTGGATTGGAAGAGGCCTATGTGAAGGAATTGTTAGTTGAGGAGATTGATAAGCTGAAGCCAGATCATAAGGAAGTGTTGATACTGTTCTATCATCATGATTTGACGTACGAGGAAATTTCCGAGCTTTTAGATGTAAAACTTTCAACAGTGAAAACACGAATGTTTCGCGCGAAAAAGAAGTTGAAAGAATCGATTGAGCAACAGCCTGAATTGATGGAGGTGATGTCACATGTCTGAACCAAAACAACAGAACTTAGATCAACTGATTCGGGAAGTGTTAGATGTAAAAGTGGAGGAATTTCCTCCACCAAGATTATCTGCTACAGAGGCATGGCGAAAGATGGAAGGTGGGTATCAAGAAGCATCCCATTCCCCTAGAAGAAATTATTTTTCGAAAAAGATTATCGTAGCTGTTGCCTCTATTTTCATGGTACTTATTGTCGTAGCGTACCCGCAAGAAGGAGGGGCTTATAGTCGGTGGAGTGAAATATTCCACAAGGTGCAAGGCTCTGTTGTGCAAGTGTTTGGAGGTTCTGGTGAGTCTACGGACACTGAAGGCAGTGCCTCTGGTATGTTTGTCATTGAGGATTCAGGACCTATTGTGGGAGAGATGGACTTAGAAGAAGCACAGAAAGTAACGAATTTCATGATTAATATACCAACAGTACCAGCAGAGTTCCGATTGGAAAAGGTTATTGTAATGCGAGAAGTAGATCAAATGAGTAACGAAGTTTACTTAAACTATGTGAGCGATGAGAGAGAATTTATAGTAGCTGAGAAGAAGCTAGTTGGGCAATATGCTTTTGGGGGAGTAGCGGATAGTGATGATACAATAGTAGAAGAAATTTTGATAAATGGCCAAACAGCAAATATGCTGTCATTTAAAGATGGTACCCGAAGGCTAACTTGGATGACACAAACTTATTATTTTCACATTGATGGGAAACTCACAAGGGAAGAAATTATTGGAATGGCTAAATCGATGTGAATGGGGGTCCGTTTAATTTATACGAATTTGGTTAGGTATGCTTGTTAATCGAGGAAAAAATCAACGAAAGTAGTGTTTTTGTGCAGGATGTTTTCTATTCGACAGAAGAAGCGGAATTAGGTCATGAACACACCACAAGTTGAAAATACATTTACGAAAATGGGGATTAGTGATGGTGATCCAGAGCAATCATCTATTTTATATGGCTGAACACCTGGAAGACTGGGAGTCGTTGAGTAAAGGGACGATACAAGAAATTATTGAAGCGAAGGCTATGCAGGCGAGGGATGCATTGAATACGATTCGATGAAGTTTTTTCGAAATGTATGAAAAATGTATAAAAGTGATAAGGTTAGCCGAATAGGTAGTATGACGAAAAATCTTCGTCAACAAGCACCAGACGGCCCGATTGATAGGGATTATTGTTTTTGTAATTTTGTGAGTGGTAAATGATTTATAGGAACAAAAAAGGGCCAACGAATGGCCCTTTTGATCATAAATAATCATTTTAGTTCGTCCGTACTTTTACTTTTTTGCCTAATTTATATGTGAGGAAATAAGAAATGGCAGCTGCTGCAATAATCGTCAATGCTGGTGTGAAGGCACCTAGTTTATAGACAACATCATTCTTAACGGAAGTGACGTCTGGTTGATACATCGCTGTTAAAACGGCTCCTACTGAAAGTTGAAGAGCCAAGTAAAGTACCATGAAAATGACAAGAAAAATTGCATACTTTTTTAACATGATTTTTCCCCCACGTCCTTGTTAGATTTCCTTCAAAACATTTTTAATCAGATGGATGAATGTATCGCGGGACTTGGCAGCCACTGCAATAACATCCTCATGACTTAAAGGTTCGTCTAAAATCCCGGAGGCCATATTTGTTAAGCAAGAGATACCTAATACCTTCAATCCTGCGTGAACCGCGACAACAGCCTCGGGTACTGTTGACATTCCGACGGCATCTCCACCTAAAATACGGATCATGCGAATTTCAGCAGGTGTTTCGTAAACAGGGCCACTCCACCAACCATAAACGCCTTCACGCAGTGTAATATTATGTTCTTTGGCAACTTGCAGCGCTGTGTTTCTTAACTCTTTGTTATACACCTCGGAAGCGTCAGGGAAGCGTGTCCCTAAATCATCATTATTTTTACCAATCAACGGATTGATGCCGACCAAATTAAGGTGATCGGTGATTAACATCAACTCACCTGGATTAAAATCTGTATTAACTGCTCCACAAGCATTCGTAACCACTAGCTTATCGATGCCTAATGCTTTCATCACACGCACAGGGAAGGTCACCTCATCTAACGAATAGCCTTCGTAAAAGTGGTAACGCCCTTTCATAGCGACAACAGTTTTTCCTTCTAATTGACCAATGACCAATTCATTGGCGTGACCCACTGCATCTGATTTCGAGAAAAAAGGGATGTCCTCGTAGGGAATGACAACACTATTTTCGATTTCATCAGCAAGACCGCCCAATCCAGATCCTAAAATAATACCGATTTCAGGAATAGCTGTTGTTTTACTAAGAATATAATTTTTTGCTTCTACAATTTCTGCTGTTTTATGCACGGGGAGTGCCTCCTTTTATATTGTCGACAAGTTACAATTATTATAGCATGTTAAATACTGAGTACCTCGTTATTTGGCAGTTCAAATTACTTGCTCAACCATTGCTTGTACTAACTCTTCGGCGGTTACCAGCTTCTCTCCACCACCTTGAACAAACGCATCATTGCCGCCGCCTTTGCCGTTAATAAGGGGAAGTGCAGTAGCTGAAACCTGCTTCATGCTCACTGCGATGGAAGATCCGCGCGCCGCGACAAACTGCAGTCTGTCTTCATTATCAGCAACGAGAAGTGCAATGACGTTCTCATTGTCTGTCACCAGCAACTTAGCGAGTTTTTGTAATTGTTGAACAGTACGTCCTGTAAATACGGCTTTTACAACGCCTTGATGCCGCGTATTCAACAGTTCCTTCGCTTCAAATGCTAACAACGTTTCTTGTGCTTCCTCTAGCGTTTTTTCAAGTGCATGATTAGTAGTTAACAGTTTTTCGATAGCTCCAGCAACGCCATCTTCAGGTGCACTTAACAATTGGGAGGCTGCCGTCAGCTGCTGATTTTTTTGTTGTAATTGCTGCAACACACGTCCGCCACAAACAAAATGTACGCGTACTTTGCGCTTTTGCTTTTCTGTCGATAAAATCTTCAGAGCACTAACTTGTCCCGTTGAACTTGGATGTGTCCCTCCGCAGCCGTTATCATCAAAGTTCGGAATGATAACTAATCGAATTTCATCCGTCACAGTCACCTGCTTCCGAAGTGAATACTGGTCAAGCTCGCCCTCCGTTACCCATTTAGTCTCAATGGGTCTGTTTTCAAGGATGACGTCATTCGCTAATCGTTCTACGGTTTTCAATTGTTCGGATGAAACCTCTTCCACGTCCAAATCAATAGAAACAATCTCTTTTCCTAAATGAAAACTAATCGTTGGAAATCCGAATAACTCAACAAACGCCGCTGACAAAATATGCTGCCCTGCATGCTGCTGCATATGGTCAAAGCGTCGCTCCCAGTCAATGACACCCTCCACTTCACCTGTGGCATCAAGGCTTTCCGCCACCATATGCCGGACCTCACCATCCACCTCTTCCACATGAAGCACTGAAATGCCATTCAACGACCCCATATCAGCGGGCTGGCCCCCACCTTCAGGATAAAAAGCTGTATTGTCTAACACGACATAGGGCTGCCCTTGCGCATCTTGTGTTGCTTTAGTAATGCGTGCCGTAAACGATTTGCAATATGGATTTACGTAATAGTACCGTTCTTTTAACATGACATCGTCTCCCACTCGTTATTTTTATCATTTTAACACAATGAAATTTCGCTTGTATCCTTCATATAGGTTGTGTTCTTTTTTAGTTTATAGAAAACGTAGTAAGGTCGTTTGTCAATGATATTTAGGTATTTGAAGACGTTAATAAGGAATAATAAGTAGGAGTAAAGTCTTGATTCGCCAATAATTCATGAATGAGCGCCAATAAATGGTCTGTGAACGCCAATATCTAGGTAGTTGGCGCCAATAAGTCGCCCACGAACGACAATATCCAGCGTATAAGCGCCAATAAACTTGCTGACAGATGATTTTATATCTAGCAAAAAGCCGTTCGTTATGTATCGAACGGCTTTTGCTGAGCTTCTTTTTTTATGATAGAAAGGGAGAGCTTTGAAATCAAATTCTCATACCTCTCAGGCCATACCTTTTTCATAAGTAGTGTCAAAAATAGCAGACACAGCAAAAGGATAAAAGAGAGGATGCTTGTTAGCTGGAAGAACAGTGTTTCTGAAAATCCGCCGTAGCCCATGGAAATCGTGATGCTACTAATCATAATAAGGGACAAGATGGGGAGTAGCTGAAAAAATACATCACTGTTTCTTTTTTTGACAAATCGCATCATATAAGGAGAAAGTACAGCAATCAGTAGTATATAAAATAGGATAACGAGTAAGTCGATGACGATTATGAATCTATCCATCTCTATCATGACCTCCTTGGAAAAAATGAGTTACTTAATTTATACCCAAGGATTTCTGTTATTATGCATGACTATACTCAAACTCTTTCCTTTGGCTGTGGCGGTCATAAAGTTGTGCAAGGTGGTCATAATCCTATTGATGCCGGTCATAAAGGGACCCAAGGCGGTTATAAAGTTCTCCGTAGCGGTCATAAATGAGTTAGGGGAACCGATTATGGCAGTTCCCCTCTGTTAATTATTCAACGATCTCAAAGCTCTTCAACATATGATGGAATCGTGCGCCGTGGCCTTCCGCGGCTTCGAGGAAGTAGTTTTCTGTAATGACGAAGCTACCTTGCTTGCCGTTGCTAATGACATAGGCTGTGACGACTTTACTTTTTGAATCATTGCCGGCCACGCCATGCAACCAGAACCCTTCAACCGGTTCTGTCACTGTTTCGACTGCTCGCAGCCCTGGAAAGTCTTTTTTTAATTCAGTTTCTATTTTACTGACGAGATCTTCGGGTGTTTCATCTGCAACTTGTTTAATTTCCATCGTTACTTCCGGATACTGTGCTGGAAGTGGTTCGATTGTTGTGATGATGTCGCTATCTTCGCTGTTCATCATTTTATAGCGTGTTTCATCAAGGTAAATCACGTAATCAGCGTTTGTTCCTTCATTCAAATGAACGTTGGTTTCTTCATCTTGACCTTCAATGCTTTGAATAATTTCTTTTTCAGGGGCGAATAAATCTTTAATGCCTTTCATAAATGCCGTTCCCGTATCCGTTGTGAAACTGAATACGATGGCAAGGGCTGCTGCCGCTGTTAGGATAATCGGAACTATACGATTTTTTTTCTTCATTTTCTTTACTTCTCCTCTATGTCTTGGTTTTTCGCTAAATAGTTCTTGTTCTAGTCCATTCCAAATTTCGTCCTCTAGGCTGTGCGCTTGTTGTTCTGTACGTTTATCCAAAGCTTCTTTTGCTCGTTTATCGACAGAGTTCATTGTGAATCACCCTCCTTTTCCACTAAATCTAGCTGTTCTTTTAGCCGTTTCCTTCCTTTGAATAATCGCGACTTCACGGTGTTGTGATTCAAATCAAGAATGTCTGCAATTTCTTTTTCGGTAAAACCCTTGATATATTTTAAAATGAGCGGAATCCGATGCAAATCATCTAACGATTGAATCGTATCGTATAAATCGGATAGATGATCAAAGGATTGTTCAGCTAGGGCTGGGTCATTTTCTAAATCAGGTTGTTCAAACTTAGAAAGAGGCGACTCTTTCTTCAATAATCGCAGACATTCATTCGTCAAAATTCGATAAAACCATGGATCGAATGGTAGCTCTCGATTATAGCTATTAATTTGTCGGTACACACGGATGAATGTTTCCTGCACAGCATCTTTCGCCATTTCACGGTTGCGTGTGATGGCAAAAGCTGTCCGAATTGCATAGTTCGCATAGGCCTCATAAAAATGGCGAAAGTACTCTTTATCGCCAGCCTGAATGTTACGGATCCAGTCGTTTGTATTCACTTTACCTTCACTCCTTTCAGAACAACGGCATTTTGTTGCTCTTACTATACTTACCCTTATTAGACTGAAAAAGTTTTCGAGGAGGTAAATTTTTTATCGCCTGAGCATCAAATCGTATGCTAATGGATGAAGTTGTGTAGAATAAAGGTTATGAATAAAAAAATTACAGGAGAGAGATACATATGAAAATTGTAGCGCTTGTGGGAAGTTTACGAAAAGGTTCATTCAATATGCAACTGGTGAAGACGATTGAACAGAGATATAGTCATCTGTTCGAGCTAGAAATTGCGGATATCGGCATTTTGCCACATTATAATGAGGATGATGAAAAGAACCCTGCTGAAGTAGTGAAGCAATTTAAACAGCAGATTGCAGAGGCGGATGCTGTCATTATCAGTACGCCTGAATTTAACTGGTCTGTGCCAGGAGTGCTGCAAAATGCATTGGATTGGACTTCAAGAGTGGAGCGTCCGCTTGTTGGCAAGCCTGTTTTACCGATGGGTGCATCTCAAGGGGTGCTTGGTACTGTAAGAGCACAATTACATTTGCGCCAAGTGCTGATGAGCATGGGCGTCAATGCAAAAATTATGCCGCCTGCGGGCAATGAGATCTTTATCGGAGCGGCGGGGCAAAAGTTTACCGATGGTGAGCTGACTGATGAGGCTACACTGGCATTTGTAGATGCCGTTATTGACAAGTTTGTTGCTTTTGCTAAAGAACAGTAATTGTTTTATGATGAAAAACCGCCCTATTGGTTTCTAATAGAGAAATCAATAAGGCGGTTTTTATGTTGATCTAAACCATCTTCACCATATGATGAAACGGCTCACCTATGATTGTCCACGGGGATACGATTTCGTAGCCGAGGCGTTTGTAGAGACGGATGGCAGGTTCTTTTTCAATTTCGACGTTCAAAGAAAGATTGGAAAAACCTGTTTGTTGTGCCACTTCTTCTGCATAGGCAAATAATTGAGAGCCGATTCCTTTACCACGAAAGGCAGGATCAATGCAGACCGTATCGATATACAATTCATCAGCCAGTGATTCAGCATCGACTTTAGTATTTGCTGCACCTTTTTTAGCAAGCCAATCACTTAAATTTCGATCGAGTGCAGGAGCATCTTTACCTGGGTATAAGACCATGATTCCCGCTACGGTATCGTCTAGTTCGGCAATATATGTATAGAGGTAGGAATGCCGATTGTCATTCCGCTTGAATAATTCGCAAAGCCCTTGATTCACCAAATCCCATTCCGTTTCTCCTGTCATTCGTTTGGCGATATCTCCAATGGCATCGATAATGAGGGGCGCGGCAGCTATGGCATCAGCTGGTTGGGCTTGTCGTATAGTCATTGTCATTTGTGGGATTCTCCTTTTCCTGTCATTATTATTGTAACAAAATGACTGCATTTAAGAAAAGTAAACAGCCCACTGCAAATGCAATGGGCTGTTTAGGTTATCGATTATATTTCAACATGATTCAGCCGAAGGGCAACCCTGGCTGAATCATGTTGAAGCCTCCGGCGGATGTCACAGATTTTGAAGGGAGTTAATTGCGTGGACGCAATTCAAAATCTAGACGCAATCACGCCGAGGCGTGATTGATTTTTCGCCGTTGCGCCAAAGTCGGTAATATCATGCCGACTAAGATAACGAGGATACCGCCAACTTGAAGAACTGTAAGTGTTTCGCTTAGCAAAATGACGGATGCAGTGACAGCCACGGGCAATTCCATCGCGCTTAAAATCGAAGTCATCGCTGTTCCCACTTTTGGTACGGCAATTGAAAACAGATAAATTGGAATGACAATCCCGAATAACCCGAGAATCAAACCATATATCCACAAGCCCCCACCGAACAATGTCCCGTTCCAGACGATTTCTGGTGTCTGGAAAAAGAAGATGGCAATTGCTGCAAAGAACGATGTGAACAGCAGACGTGTTTCTGTATCCATGCCTGCAACTTGTCGCTGGTTAATCATGACAAATGACGCAAAGCTGACAGCTGAAGCCATTCCCCATGCCCAGCCTTGCCAAGGAATCCCGCTAAGATCTGCATCAATCACACCTGCCGCAAGAATCGTACCAGCGAAAAGGAAGAGTAGTGAAATGACTTCAATCCGTTTCGGCAGGCGCCGCCTTGCGATACAGTCAAATAACATACCTACCCAAGTGAATTGAAATAGCATGACAACGGCAAGAGAAGCAGGCATGTATTCAATTGCTTGGCCATAGACAGTTCCTGTCGTTGCTGTAAATAAACCCGCAAGAAGCAGCGTATAGCCACCTCCGAATTTGGGGACTTTATGACGCACGATGATAAAAATAATAAGAGCTATGAAAAATCCGACGAAATATTGGCTTGTTACGGCTTCCGCAGCGGTGAAGCCATCTCGGATTGCTAGTTTAATAATTGTCGAAAGAATCCCGTAACAGCTTGCAGCAAAAACGATTAATAAAGGATACATCCATTGTTTCATAAAAAATCCTCCTGTTCCATTCGATTAGTATAGCACGGTTTGGGGGAAGTAAGCACGTCTGATGTCCGACCTCTTCCGATAAGTCATGTTCCATGATACGATAGGAAAAATGACTTTATCTAGATTCAGCAACTGCATTTGCAGTTGCTGAATCTAGATAAAGCCTCCGGCGGATGTCACGGATTTTTTTAGGGTAGCTTAAGAAGGCAGTCTAAGTGCGCGACGTCCTGTCGCAACAAGGAAGGATGTAAGTTCAATCCTTCCCCACTACATGACCTACTTCCTGTAAGCCCAAGCTCGAAAAAATCCGGACGCAATCACGCCGAGGCGTGATTGATAGGGGAGTACAATGATGACTAATAAGAGTAAAAAGCATGTGTTGATTTATGGAGATGCGTTCGTCGATTATATAGCGGAAGACCAGTCGAACTCGACATTTACAACGTTTCTTGGCGGAGCGACGGTTAATGTAGCGGCAGGTATTTCGCGGCTAGGTGCGGCTTCTGCATTTATTACGGTAACTGGGGATGACGAGACTTCGAAATTTGTGCGGGATGAATTGTGCAAAGAGGACGTTGATTTGTCGTTTGCGAAGCTGGAGAATGACAAGCGAGTGAGTGGAGTTTACGTGCATCTGACAGAAGGAAATGACCGCGTTTTTCACAGTTATGTCGATGAGACACCCAATATCCAAGTGGAGCCTTCTGATTTGTCTGAACAGGCATTTCAAGAGGCTTCCGTGCTTCATATTTGTTCAGGGACAATGTTTCAACCGACGGCCTTAAAGACCACGCAAGAAGCCGTTCGATTGGCGAAGTCCACAGATTTATTACTGTCGCTTGATGCGAATATTCGGCCACTTCGTTGGGAAAGTGAAGTGCTATGCCGCGAGACGATTATGTCATTTGTTGTCGGGACTGACGTATTGAAATTAACGGATGAAGAGCTATTTTTCTTAACTGAAACAACGACGCTTGAGATGGGGATCTCCAAGTTAGCGTCCTATCAAATACCTGTTATTCTTATCACAGCTGGGGAAATGGGGACATATGCTGTCATTGATGGCATCCTAACGCATGTTAGTGTTGAGCCGGTTGTACCTGTCGATACGACCGGAGCAGGCGATGCATTTATTGCAGGCATTTTGCGTCAAATCCATTTAAAAGGTCAGCCAAAAAACCGTGATGAGTGGATTGACTATATCGCATTTGGCAATAAACTCGGCGCACTTTGTGCGACAAAGCCAGGTGCATTGTCTGCAATGCCGAGGCTTGAAGAAATAGAAGAATGATGATGAAATCCTCCTTTTTACATAAGGAGGATTTTTTTGAATACTTAGTAGTAGCGGATGAGTTACTTCCTTCTAGATTTGCTGAATGGTTATTTTTTAATTTGTTCTATTCAATATAGAACAGAGCTGTTATACTTAGTATATAGCAAAATAAAGAGAGGATGTGGAGTGAATGTCTGAATTAGCAAGTATCCCATGGAATCTTATTCTACCGATTATTGTTCTTCAATTTATCCTAATGGTTGTTGCACTCATTGACGTTATTCGTCATCAGCGGACGAATGGTCCATTTATAATGTGGATTTTTATCATTGTCCTTGGTAATTTGATTGGACCGATTTTGTACTTTATTTTTGGGAGGCGGCAGGTATGACGCTATTGCTACAAGTAGATCAGTTGACGAAGAGGTATGGAGATTATACGGCGGCAGATACGGTTTCTTTTGAGCTAGAAGAACATACTTCCACCGCATTGATAGGACCTAATGGGGCTGGGAAAACAACAACGCTGTCGATGCTTGCGGGGCTTGTGTCATCGACAAGCGGAACGATTCAGTTTCAAGGGGATGCTAAGCAAGATATCCGGTCCATCATTGGATTTTTACCACAGTATCCAAAGTTTTTTCCATGGCTATCTGCACTGGAATTTACTGAGATGGCAGCACGCTTGAGTGGTGTAGCCGTGAAACAGGCAAGGGTAGAAGCAAAAAAAACACTGGAGTTTGTCGGTCTTGAAGAGGCACTAAACAAGAAAACGGGCACCTTTTCGGGGGGTATGAAGCAGCGGCTGGGGCTTGCACAGGCGATTGTTCATAAGCCAAAATTGTTATTGCTCGATGAGCCAGTATCGGCACTTGACCCAGTGGGGCGTCGTCAAGTAATGGACTTGTTGAAGGAGTTGCAACAGCAAACGACCATTTTATATTCGACACACATCTTGAATGATGCAGAAGAAATGACCGATCAACTACTGTTTTTACGCCAAGGAAAATTAGTCGAACACGGTTCACTCGATGAAGTGCGTTCACGTTATGCAGAACCGAGGATTATGATTGAATTTGAACGGTTGGAGGAATTACAGCGTTTTACAGCAGGGGCTAAGTGGCAAGTGTATGTAAAAGGGTTGACGGTCTCTATTGATGTTCGCCAAGAGCAGGTTGACATGTCGGAAGTGCTGACTCTGTTAAGTGCAGGTGTATTTTCAGTGCGAAAAGTTGAGCGGCAGACGGCAAGCCTTGAAGAAATATTTATGAAAGTGGCGGTGGTCTAATGGCTGGATTCGGTGTCTTGTTACAAAAAGAATGGCGTGAACATACTCGAAACTTCAAAGTGTTATGGATTCCACTTGTCTTTATTATTTTAGGTGTCCTGGAACCAATCACTAATCACTTTTTACCAGAAATTATGAAGAGTGTTGGCAACATGCCAGAGGGAATGGATTTCTTATGGCCGGAATTTCAAGGCTCGGATATTTTCATTTCTTTACTTGGGCAGTATCAATTCATCGGTATCCTGATTATCGTTCTTGCATGTATGGGGACAATTTCAAGTGAACGGAAAAATGGCACTGCGACATTGTTATATGTTCGCCCGATGTCTTTTCGAGCGTACTTTTTAAGTAAATGGCTTGTCGTCAATGCCCTTGTTCTTGGCAGTGCATGTCTAGGGTTCATGGCAGCGTGGTATTATATTGAGATTCTCTTCAATTCTGTTGATGTCGGATTGTTATTTGGCTTTATCGCAACGTATAGTTTGTGGCTTATCTTTGTTGTTACGGTTGTTTTAGCGCTTAGTGCATGGTTGCCGACAGGTGGTGCGGCAGGCTTGGCGATTGTGATTACACTTATTTATCCAGTTATTGATTCACTCATTGGTGTGTATTGGGCGGTGTCGCCATGGAAATTAGCGACTTATGCAACATACTGGTTTCAAGTAGATGCGGATCTGTCAGATTTATGGATGAGTGCTGGCGTAACAGTCATCGTCATCATTTTACTGTTGCTATTTGGCATTTTTATGTCGAAACGTAATGCAGCGAAAACAACTGTGTAATTATGCTCCCGTGGTATAATCCGTAAAAGGACTCTACTGACTGGAGGAATTCTAATGGTTGAACGCAATTCTGATCGTTTCATTATCGCCTTTAATCGTATTGAGAAATTGATGGAGAAGATTAGCGGTTTAAGCAGTTATATGCCTTTCTCACGATTAATTGATAAAACAAAAAATATAAATGCGGTGATCCGCAAGTTTGAAGTGGATTTACGAGAATGTGCTGATTTGCGCAATGCGATTGTCCATCGACGAACGGATGTCGATTACGCGATTGCTGAACCACATGATAATGTCGTTGAGCTTATCGAATATATTGAACGGGAACTGTCGAAACCCGTCATAGTCGGAGATTTGTTCCAGCGAAAAGTGCATACGCTACGGGCTTCTGATACGCTTGCGAAAGGCTTAAAGCTGATTCATGATAAGAGATTTAACCAAATTCCTATTTATGAAAATCGAAAGTTTGTTGGACTGATTACGGCAGCAGGTATTACGTACTGGCTGGCGGATAAAGGGACAGATGAAATCATTTCCCGGGAAATTCCGACGCTCCTCGACATTCACTACCATGAGAAGCAGAAGAATACGTACCGCTTCATTGAAAGAACTTTGTCTGTCTATGAGGCTGAGGAATATTTCAAAAAGGCCGTTGTCGGTGGAAAACGTCTTGAGGCACTTCTTATTACGGAGAATGGAAGGCCTGAAGAGAAATTGCTTGGGATTATTACACCACTCGATTTGATGAGAATCGATTAAAAAAGCAGTTCCCTATTGATGTGGATAGGGAGTTGCTTTTTTTGTATGAATTTTGAAGAACACTTGTTATGAAAGTAATAATTATGTTTTGAATGAAATTCGTATCAAAGAATCCGAATATTATGTATAATATTGTAGAAGAGTTCTTTACAGTGGGGAGGAGATGGCATGATACGAAAAGGTCGATTTGCTTTATGGGATAGTAAGGAGTTTGAACTTATATCTTATCAGCGAAGCTATTATTTGCGGTCAGAGAATCCAACTGATGTGCAATATGGTTTTAGAAAGATGAAGAATAGTGATCAAGCATTCATCAAGCCCATTTTAGTTGAAGAATTGGAAGATGCGTATGAGATTATTCCGTATGTAATGATTTTGGGGTACCGATTTGCAGTGACTAGGTATGATGAAAAAACGGAAAAAGTTATGCTTGTGACAGTCAATCCATTTGTGAAAGAAAAGATTGCTGTACGTCCTTATGGCAAATTTGAATACATAATTGAAGTTCCTTTAGAGGAAATAAAAATAGAAGAAGACCGAGTTCCAATCCTTGGATTTGAGGGTATACATTTTTGAAAAGGGACACTGTGCACATCGATAAATGAAGTCCTTGGAAATGTTAAAGAAATAAGAGGAATGGGTATAGTAAATAAGAAAACAAGCAATCGGAATGGAGGAAACAGAATGATCGAAAATTTCAATGTCCGGAAAGAATTGTTTGAAGATACTCAATATGAAACATTACACTTCGAGCTGACGCTAGATGGTAGAGAATACCAAGGTCATTATAAAGACGGTGAAGTAAATTGGTTCCAGATGCAGCCAGACCAAGAGAACCATGAGATGTTGTTGGAAGAATTAGAGTTAGAGGTAAAGAGAAAATTTGGAGAATGGACGGTGAGATAGAGGCTGATGTGGCATTGGTGGCAGAGGCTATGGAGTGAATATGGGGAGCTTTCCGTAAATGGGAGGCTTCTTTTTTATGGGCTTCATCTATAAAAATTCAACAAAATAGCCCTACATGGTATGAAAACTGGTTAACATTGGCATGCTTTGTTCTATATATACGTAGTTGTATGGAGGAGGATGAACATGACAGAAGATAAGAAGGGGTTGTCGAGGCGGGATTTCCTAAAGACAACTGGGATTGCGACGGGGGCTCTCGTAGGAGGGGGGCTCATTGGTGGACTTGTTGGTTATAACGTCAAAAAGGAAGGTCAAGTTGCGGGAACAGGGGGACATAAAGGGGCGGATGGTGAGCCAGTAGCTGTTAACAATCGCGGCTTAATGTTCTTCACGAATATGGCTGAATTCAATGTACTGGCTCAGGCGGTTGAACGGATATTCCCGGAAGATGACCTTGGACCGGGTGCTATTGGATTGGGCGTTCCGTATTTTATCGACAATCAACTAGCCGGAAACTACGGGAGCAATGTGAAAGAGTATATGCAAGGTCCCTTTTTTGCAGGTGAATCGACGCAAGGCTATCAAAGTAGGCTGACACGGGCGGAGATTTTCAGGCAAGGGATGGTCAGAATGGATGAGGAGGCGAAGGGACGGTTTGAGAAAAACTTTGTCGACCTTGAGGGACAACAAATGGATGAAATCATTACAGCATTTCAAAAAAATGAAGTCGATATGAAAGGGGTATCCTCAGAATTTTTCTTCAAGCTTCTGAGGCAGGCAACATTGGAAGGCGCCTATGCGGATCCGATTTATAACGGCAATGTGAATATGGATGCTTGGCGCATGAAGGAGTTTCCGGGGAATCAAATGACGTATATCGCCGAAATTGAAAATGATCAGTTTGTGAAATATGAACCAAAATCATTAAGCAGTATGGAACATTAAGGGGGAATCACAAATGGCCACAACATTGGATAAGGTAGACATCGTGACGGTTGGCGTCGGCTGGACAGGCGGTATTATTGCTGCTGAATGTGCAAAAGCGGGACTGAAGGTCGTCGGATTAGAACGGGGTAAAGACCGTAACACAGCCGACTTTTTAATGGTGCATGATGAATATCGATATGCCATGCGCTATGATTTAATGCAGGATTTATCAAAAGAGACCATTACTTTTAGAAATCATCGAAAGATGCGAGCATTACCAATGCGGCAAATGGGGTCTTTTCTACTTGGTGAAGGACTTGGTGGTGCAGGCACGCATTGGAACGGTCAAACATGGCGCTTTTTACCGTATGATTTTGAAATAAAATCGATGACGGATAAAAAATATGGCAAAAACAAGCTATCAGCTGACTATCAGCTTCAAGATTGGGGCATTACGTACGATGAACTGGAGCCTTATTTCGACAAATTCGAAAAGACAGCTGGCTTATCGGGGGAGGATAAAAATCCATTCGCAGGAAAACGCTCTTCCCCCTATCCAACACCCGCTATGAAAAAAACACCTATCTTGAAGAAGTTTGAAACGGCGACCAGTAACCTAGGATATACGCCTTTTATGCTACCATCGGCAAATTTGTCGGAGGCTTATACAAATCCTGATGGCGAATCTATAGCAGGATGCCAATATTGTGGGTTTTGCGAACGATTCGGGTGTGAATATGGTGCGAAGACGTCACCGGAAATAACGGTCATTCCTACGGCAAGAAAAACAGGGAATTTTGATATTCGTTTCCATGCGAATGTTGTGGAAGTTATGAAGCAGGGCGATAAAGTGACAGGTGTAAAGTATATTGACACCCAAACGGGAGAAGAATATATACAACCAGCGGAAGTTGTTGTGCTCACGAGTTATGTCATGAATAACGCAAAGCTGTTAATGGTGTCAGGCATTGGAGAGCAGTATAATCCCGAGACGCAAAAAGGGACTCTTGGCAAAAACTACGCCTACCAGGTTCTCCCGGGTGCTACAGGTTTTTTTGATGAGCAGATGAACGTTTTTATGGGGGCTGGGTCCCTTGGTATGACCATTGACGATCTCAATGGGGATAACTTTGACCATAGTGATTTAGATTTCATTCATGGGGGAAGTATTTCGATGACTCAGACAGGTACTCGTCCAATTCAGACAAACCCAATCCCACCTGATACGCCTACATGGGGAGCTGAATTTAAGAAAGCCTCGATTTATAACTATACAAGAACGCTGAATGTTTCAACAGAAGGTGCATCGATGCCTCATAAGGAAAATTTTATGTCACTTGACCCTGATTATAAGGATGCGTATGGTGTGCCGCTACTCCAGTTGACGTACAATTTCACCGACCAAGACCGAAATTTACACAAGTATATCACGGAAAAGACGAGCGCTATTATGAAGGAAATGGGTGCAAAGACGGTGATGCCGGGAAGTCCCATTACAAACTACGATATCGTTCCTTATCAGACAACACATAACACAGGGGGAACAATTATGGGGGCAAGCCCCGATAACAGTGTCGTCAACAATTATTTACAGCATTGGAATGCCGATAATCTCTTTGTAGTAGGCGCTGGAAACTTCGCGCATAATAGTGGTTACAATCCAACGGGAACGGTTGGTGCACTTGCTTATCGAGCAGCGGAAGGAATTATCAGCTACAGTAAAAATGGCGGTTCACTCGTATAAGTATGAAAGGAGACATTCGAAATGAGTTTAGCAAGTATCGGTGTACCTGGTTTAATTATCATCCTTGTGATTGTTCTCATCTTGTTTGGGCCGAGAAAGCTGCCGGAAGTGGGTGCGGCGGTTGGTAAAACGCTCGCAGAATTTAAAAGGTCCGCACGGGATATTATGGAGGATGATGAGCTAGCCTCGAAGGACTTAGAAAAAAAGCGCATCGATAAGTAGGTGATGGCATGGATCCTTATGGCGACCATAATCGGAAAATTTTAAGTCCATTGGATAAAGTCGTTGTTGAGAAGCAGGAAAAATTGGTTGAAGTAAAAGAAAGTGTTGTCGAAGTAGTGCATGAAGAACCCGAACTGGATTTGAACAGCAACCCCTCGCTAGTCGATCATCTGACCGATTTGAGGAAGCAGCTAGTTAAAGGTGCAGCTGTTTTTCTGTTCTTTCTTATCGTAATCTTTTCGACCATCAATTTCTGGTTTCCTTATGTCACTAGGGGCCATGAGCTAATTATTCTTGGTCCGCTGGAAGTTGTAAAATTTTATATGTCCATTTCAACAGCTTTGGCCTTTGGGTTAACATTGCCATTCCTTAGCCACTTTCTTTGGCAATTCGTAGAGCCGGGATTGAACGAACGAGAAAGTCGATTTCTGAGTTTATATTCCCCAATCATGCTACTGCTCTTCCTTATAGGCGTGTCATTCGGTTATCTTGTTGTCAATCCACTCAGTTATCAATTTCTCGTTGCACTTGGAGCGGTCAATTTCAATGTGATGGTATCAGCACAGGAATATATCGGTTTTCTGCTGATGACAACGATGCCCATTGGTCTATTATTTGAGCTCCCCATTGTTGCGCTGTTTTTGGCAACAATTGGCTTACTCACTGCAGAATCCATGAGAAAAGTCCGTAAGTGGTCGTATCTTGCGATTGCGATTGTTTCGGCTTTAATTACACCGCCTGATTTTGTCAGTCAGCTCCTTGTGCTTATTCCGATGGCATTGTTGTATGAAGCGAGTATTTATATCGTAATGTATGTAGAGCGACGGAGTGCGGTTGCGAATGAAACCTTATAAAAAGTCGGCACCCTAAATGCGGGCTGCCGACTTTTTAGTTACTTTAAGAATTTTTTTGCATGCCACTTTTTGGTGCGAGTGATTCAAATTGCTTCATCAATTTGTCTCTGGCTCCTTTATTTCTCATTAAATAGGCCGCGCCAAGTCCAAGTGCCGTCATCGCTATTTTGTTCATAGGAATTGTCATCTCCTTGTCCTTGTATTTTTGAATCATCTTACTATGCCCGTGTTCTGAGATGCTAATCGAAAAATGGGTAAGAAGATTGTTCCATTCTACGTTTATTTCCATTTAATTGGTATTTAATTACGCGGAAAACTACATATAGATGTAATTTGTGATTTTAATCACTACATATTGATTTGAACTGTAGGATAATAACTATTTGTAGAAGTGAAAAAAGAACAGGAGGAATAGCATGGACAACCTAACACTGGAAAAGTCATCAGCTACAGCATTACTGGCCGCATTTGCAGACATTGTTGAGGCTGAGAATCAAGATCTCCTTCAGGAAAATGCCAATGTAGATGGCAAAACACCTATGGGGCAAATGGGCAAATTTGCATCGGAAGGCAGCAAGCATTATGCAATGGAATTTTTGCTGCGCCCTATAGTTAAACAAGCAATCGAAGAAAATTATCTTCATCCTCATGATTTGGATTTTATGGCAACGGGAACGACAACATGCTGTCAAATCCCTTTAGGATCTATTTTAAAGAGTGGCTTTAATACGGGACATGGACATATGAGAGAGCCCAATGATATCAGCAGTGCGATGGCTTTGGCCTCTATTGTTTTCCAGTCCAATCAAAATATGCAGCATGGTGGTCAAAGCTATCCGATGTTCGATGTGGATTTGGCGCCTTATGTTCAAAAAACGTTTCAGAAAAATAACAAGCGGATAGCAGCTTACCCAACTACCTTAACAGACGAGGAAAAAATTGAACTAGCTTGGCAGGAAACGGACCGAGATGTGTACCAGGCCTGCGAGGCATTTATCCACAATTGCAATAGTATGCATAGTCGGGGTGGCGGTCAGGTTCCATTCGTTTCCATTAACTACGGAACGGATTGCTCGCGTGAAGGAAGAATGGTTATTAAAAATATTTTATTGGCGACGCAGGCTGGCTTAGGAAAAGGAGAAACGCCTATTTTTCCAATTCAAGTTTTTAAAATGAAAAAAGGCGTTAATTTTGATAATGATGAACCTAATTATGATTTATATCAACTGGCTTTGGAAACAACAGCGAAAAGACTTTTTCCGAATTTTAGCTTTATCGATTCAACGTTTAACTTACCGTTCTATGATGGTTCACCTGAATCAGAAGTCGCTTATATGGGGTGCAGAACGAGAGTAATGGCTAATTTGCATGGGGAAGAAAATAGTATCGGCCGTGGGAACTTGTCCTTTACATCTATTAACCTAGTGAAAATCGCACTAACCACTAGTAGTTATGAATCGTTTGTTGGTAAATTAGATTATTATATGGACGTAGCCATTCAGCAATTAGTAGATCGCTATCAGTTTCAAATAAAGAAAAAAGCGCAGCATTTCCCATTTTTATATGCTCAAGGTGTTTGGAAAAATGGTACGGAATTATTAGCAGAGGAAACGTTAGAGGAAGTTCTCAAGGAGGGTACACTAAGTGTCGGTTTTATTGGGCTAGCAGAGGCATTAGTTGCGATGCTGGGACAGCATCATGGGGAAAGTGAAGAGGCTTATGAAGCTGGTCTGTCCATTATTCGCTTTATGCGTGAGAAGATGGATTGGGCGGCTGAGGAGCATGATTTAAATTTCACGTTAGTCGCAACTCCCGCGGAAGGCTTATCGGGGAAATTCACACGGCAAGATCAAAAGAAATTTGGTAAACTGACAGGCATTACAGATAGAAGCTATTATACGAATTCCTTTCATATTCCTGTCTATTATCAATTGAAAGCGATTGAAAAGATAAAAAAGGAAGGTCCTTTCCATGGACTTTGCAATGCGGGACATATTTCGTATATTGAATGTGATGGCGATGTTTCTAAAAATATTGCGGCACTCGATACGATTGTGAAGGCGATGGCCGCTGAAAATATGGGCTACGGTTCCATTAATCATCCCGTTGACCGCTGTAAATGCTGCGGGCATACAGGCATTATCGATGTAGAATGCCCTAATTGCCATAATGCAGATGAGCAGTACATTGAACGAATTCGACGCATTACGGGTTATCTTGTTGGGGATATGAGCAAATGGAATTCCGCGAAATCTAGTGAAGAAAGCCAGCGCGTGCGTCACCAATGAAGGTTATGAATATCCTCCACGATTCTGTTGTCGATGGAGAGGGTTTGCGAACGGTTATCTTTTTTGCAGGCTGTCCGCATGGCTGTGTAGGGTGCCATAATCCTGCTAGCTGGAAAATGTCGAATGGTGTTGAGATGTCGTTGGATGAAATCTTGCTGGAAATTCAAAGTAATCCCATGACCAATGTTACGTTGTCCGGCGGTGAGCCTTTTATTCAAGCAAAAGAGGTTAGTGAGCTAGCGAGAAAGATTAAAGAAATGGGTAAAAATATTTGGGCGTATAGTGGCTTTACGCATGAAGAAATATTGACTTCTACAGACCCGTATAAAAGGGAGTTATTAAGCTACTGCGATGTCCTTGTGGATGGTCGTTTTGTATTGAAGGAAAGAGATTTGTCGCTTACGTTTAGAGGAAGTCGAAATCAACGAGTTATCTACCTTAGCTAAAATAAGCGGAGTCCCATGTTAAAGGGGGAATTCACGAAGGATTGTGTTGTAGATGCTGAAATAAGCTGGGTGATTATAATAAAAAACCACTGCTATCTCATTTAAAAGTTCAAATGAGATAGCAGTGGTTTAGTTGATTAGATAGAGTTATCTGCTGGATTGATAGATGTGATTTCAGGTTTTGCGTCGTCAGCCATGTCATTTCCTAAAAAAGTAGTAGATACGACAAAGCCCAATAGGCATGCAAAAACTAATAAGACACTTTTCATGTTAATTCCTCCCATTGTTTTACTTTTCGATGTGTTAAATGGTATTCAAATCCTTTTTGATAAAAGGTGGTCGCTAATTTGAATTGGTTCCTCTGCGCTAATTTTTCAGCTAGAATATTGCAGTACACAAAACAGCGATAGTAATTTTGCTTCTCTTCAAAAAAGTGAAGCGCAGGTTTGAAGATAGCAACAAGATTGTTTTCATTAAATAACAGTGCTTTGTAAATTGCGAAATGATGGTTGTAAGGATTTTCATTGTGCTTAGGCAGTTGTTCGAGTAAAGTCATTCCTTTTTGTACCCACTCTTTTGCAGTTTCGATATCGTCTATTTTTTTATACTCTTTTACAATAGATAAAATAGTAATGACCTGGTTTTCGGACGTATCATTTGCGTGAATGCTTTGATTGAAATGATGCAAAGAGCGCTCACTATTTCCTAATAGTGAATAACAGGTGCCAAGATTCTGTTCAATGACTCCACTAAACGTAGAGATCTCCGTATTTCGCATGATCTCTTTTGCGCGTTTAAACGTTACAAGTGCATCCTCCACATCCCCGCTATGCTTTTGAGCAATTCCAAGAATGAGTAAAGCCTCGATGGAACGTTTTGCTAGCATGTGTGTATTGAAATAGACAATAGCCTCCTGCGTATGGTCAATCGCCAAAATGTAGCGGTAATCGGATAAGGCTGCGAGGCTTAACACGTAGTGAAGCTCTGCCATTTCCCAATCTTCCATCCGAGATTCTTGTGATAATTTATAGGCATCTTTGAATATAGTCAGCGCATTTGTAAAACGATTTTCTTTATAGGCAATAATCCCTTGGATTATGTATAGGTGGAATTGCTGATTATTCGATAGTTCATTTTTTGTGGCTACCCAAATATCTAGGCTCCCCTTGATAGCTAGTACATCAGTTGAAGTCATTAACAGCAAGCGATTTTCCATTAGCAACAAGTCAAATCTGTAGTCATAGAGTGGATGTGTTTCCATATAGTGCTGGATTTCCCGGCAAAGTGACTCCGCAGCTAGTTTATCACGTCGATTAATGACACCTTGAAAGTGTTCACGAAACTGTATGAATTGTGCAGGGGATGAGTTGTTTACCGTACTTTCAAGCGAGATATTCAATCTTTGCAGAAGTTGCTGTTGAACAAAGTCACTAGGAGCTGTTGTACCGTGTTCAATTTTACTCAAATGCGAAGTAGAACAAATGTTATAAGCTAGAGTTTCCTGCTTCATGTTCTGTTTCAGCCGTTCCATTCGTATAAGCTGTCCAATCTCCAAATTATTTCACCACCCATACTTTTCCGTATAGTTCAACTTTACCATAAAAATAAAAGAAATCTATAGAAATAGGCCAAATGAAAGTTAGAAAATAAATGATGAAATAATTGCTGTTTTTCCATTAACTTTCCCAACCGAAAGTTGTTGAATTTCTGAGTTGTCTGATTTATCGTGAGAGGTGAGAGATCCGGCCGGGTTCACTCAATTTAATTTTAAATAGGGTAATATTTAAAATAGAATGAGAAAGGAGGAGTTGTTAATTATGGGAAGTAGACGTAGTGAAGTTACAAATAACCCCACTAATTTTGCAATAGAAGACTTTGAGACAGAGCTTGATTTTTTCTTCAAAGAGGTCGACGAAGCCGTGGATGAAGAAGTTTAATTTTAAAAAGCCGCTTTAAGCGGCTTTTTAAAATTTATTAAATAAAATAAAAAGCATACAGATTTATTAAATAACTTCTTTATTTCTTTTAAAATGCAATGGGGGGGTTAATGTGAAGAATTTTGAAAGAGACAATTCAGTTGATGTTGCAATTAATAATGCAATGAATGAATTCAGGAACATAAATGTTTCATATAAAATTTCTCAGTACGGTGAAACATATATGACGACTATTATAGAGTTAGATAAAGTAGATTTAGCTAACGAAAATTATAGAGGTAATGGGAAAGGGATTGGAGAACAATCTCTAGCGAGTGGATTATTTGAAGCCCTAGAACATTATTTGGGTTCCCCTAATGTCATCGCCAGAGCAGTAATACCGAAAAAGATCTCCCAGCTCTATTGTCAGGAAAATGTAAACAATGAATATCCTATAAAAATGCTTTACCAACAGAACCCTGAATTTATAGTGGATTGCGAAACTTTTATTGAATATGGATCAAATAGTTCGAAAATTTTCTACCCGGCCTTTTTAACTCATCCCATGTATTCACAAAAAAGTTTAAACGGTTCAAAGCTCAGGCTCTATTCAACGAATAATGGGACCTCTGTAGGCTTAAATTTAGAAGAGGCATTATTACATGGGATAAATGAAGTTATTGAAAGAGACTCTATATCAGTTCATCTTATTCAAACCTTTATTTCATCGAAAAAAAATACGATAAAGGTCATTAATCAAGATTCATGTCCTTCTTTTCTAAAGAAATTAATAGATGAGTGTAATACCACTTTGGAAAACTTGAAAATCATTGATATAACAAGCGATTTATCTATTCCAACTTATTTAGTAAAAGGAAATAAAAGAGGGAATGAATTACCTATAGTAGGTACCGGTTCATCTATATCTGTAAAATATGCTTTGGAAAGAGCTTTATTAGAATGCCTCCAATCGTACTATTTACATGATGAAACTTTGGAAAAAGAAGATCGAACAAACCTGGATAAACTAGGAAAATATAAGCCGCTTTTAAATTGTCTTCTGTTGAATTATGAATGCAGTGAAAAGTTGATAGACTTTCGTGACTACCCAATTGAATCAGAAAATTTAACTTTAAGAGACCAACTGGACAAGATTAATATGTCTTTGAATAAAAATGGATATAAAATGTTTTTCAAAACTATTTACAAGTCCGAAAACTTATTCTGTATAAAAGTAATAGTACCGGGACTTGAAAAGTTTCATTTAGTAAGATCAGGAGTAGGATTACCTTTATCCAGTAGAGGAGAAACCTTTTTATGAAAAGTAAGATTTTTCCGCTTCCTAACACTTCGATGCTAGGATTCCAAAAGAACGATTTTATATTGTTTTTACTCGAAAATAGGGAGGAGGACTATTATGTTAATCACAATCGAGGAGCATAATGAAGCATATTTAGCTATTACTTATCTTCACCTAAAGGGAATAATAAAAAAAAGTTGTCTTTTACATATAGATGAACATCACGATTTAGGAAGAGTGATTGTTAATAAGGATATGTTACATCAAAATGATATACAGAGTATTAAAAAGATAACTTATGAACAGCTTAGAGTATCAGATTATATTCTACCTTTAATTTATAAAAATATTATAGATAAAGTGTTCTGGATTAATAATAATTCTAGTACTAAAACATTGAGCTTTAAAGTTGTCGAGGAATCTTACTATAATGATTTAATTCTTACTTTAAGAAAAGAACAAAATAAACAAAGTAGTAAAAATACTTTCGAACTAACATTACTTGAACTAAATAAGAGTAATATCATAGATTTTAATCTTGATAACTGGATACTCAGTGTTGATTTGGATTATTTCTCCTGTGATGATGAAGCTGGAGAATATACAGAGATAGAAATCAATAAAAAAACCTATGAGGAACATATCCATAATAAATATAATAAGTGGAAGCTCCATTTTGGAAGGAAAGTAAATTTCGAAAGAAGAGATAATCAATACTTCTTAACCTATCGTGAAATAGATGGTCCTTTAGAGAACAAAGAAAAAGGTTATGATCATATCAGTATGAAAGTGGAGAAATTAAAAGGATTTTTAATTAACTTTAAAAGTAAACCCAAAGCAATTATTATCTGCCGATCACTTAAAAGTGGATATACACCGAAAGAAAGTTTTGAATTCACGGAAAACTTAGTACGTAATATGATATATGAAATATTTAAAACCAATGAGGAAGTAATAGATATTAATTATCTATTGAATCAATTTCATAAATCATCTTTTTCAAGAGCGTAGACTGCTCCTCTATCAAAAACTACGTTTTTAAAAATTAAGCAGCTGTGTTTTGTGTTTGTAATAAGGCATTCATTCGATCCACTGCCAATTTGCAGGCATTATAAATAAACGTCACAAGGTTGAAATGCAGTTTTGCTTTTTCACCTGTTCGGTGACGGACATTGTTCAATTGAAAGTATTCTTTTAAATAGGCGTTGACGCGTTCTACTGCGGTCCGTTCTTTATAAAGTTTCTTCCATAATTCTGAGCCGCGTGCTGGGTACGTATATTTTCGAATATCCGTTTCACATTGATTTTAAACACCTTTTGACACAGTGAATCCTCTCGCAATGGACAGGTTTCACACTCTTTCGGGCGTGTAAATTTTAATGTACGGTATTTCTCATCGAAGCTATCGTAACAGTAGCTGTGCTCACGTACACAAGTGGGGCGAAAATGGTCATCGAATCCTATATATTCACCTTCATTTCGCACATTGTATGGAATCACGACACGCATCGTTTGCGCCACTGCCTGCTTATAGATGGGTTCATAATCATAACCTGCATCGAATAACGCTGCCGTAAACTGGTTTGGCAGGATGGCATCTATTTTTTTCAATAGCGGGATAGCCGCTTTACTGTCAGATAAATTACCTGAAGACATAAGGCGACCTACAATATACTGGCTTTTCGATGAAACAGCCAGATGTCCTTTAAAGCCGTACCAGAACGTATTTTTACCGTCACTATTTTTCTTGACGCCCCACTTCGGCTGGATCGGTATGTCTTGCCAAAGTGTTTCAGCTGAAATTGACAACTGGGCTTCCAGTTTCTTTTCGTAGGTGGATAAATTCGCTTCGATTTCAGCTTGTTCAGCGAGCCAAGCTACCTGTTCTTCTTTTGTTTTACGTCCACGTTTCTTCGGTGGCTTCGCTTCTTTTTTCTCGGAAGGAATGGATGCGTCACGTGCTTCGAAATGCGTCGCATCGAAGGCAAGGTGTTCATCACAAAGAAAGCCTTCTGAAAAGGCAGTTTGAATCAGTTCATCCTGCATGTTATCCAGCACATCAGACTGGCTAATCACACTGATTATGCGAGAATAAGTAGCCTCCGAAGGGACTGAGTCTGAGACAAGAAATCCGCAATCTAGACGGAAGAAAGGATCGTTGACTAAACGTTGTCTTAAATCCTTTACGGTTGGGATGCGTTCGACAATACGAATCATCAATGACTGAATCATCGCACCGTAATTACATTCACGCGGAGCACCACGCAGCGTCTTTTGGGAAAAGAGATGAAAGATTGGTTGTACATCGAAAGTGGCAAAAATCGCATCAAAACGATGTGAGCTTTCCATTTCGAATAATTGTTGGATGTCAAACAGGCTAATTTGTTTTATAATGGTCATGAGGCATTCACTCCATTCGATATTGGTTGTTTGGTCACTACCATTATACCGAATTTGGGGAGGTGTCTCATTTTTATTGGATTGAAACCCATGATACCAAAGGGATAGGAATTATGAAATTAACTCATTAGAAAGCAGATAGGGGATTATTATGATTTATGCGAAAAATATCAACTATACATATGAAAGCTATGAAAAGTCGGAGGGGTTACGGGCTTCTTTTAAAGATTTCTTTTCAAGAAAAAAAATAGAATTACATGCATTAAAAGATATTAATTTAAATATTCATCCTGGGGAAATGATCGGATTACTAGGACCCAATGGAGCTGGTAAAACTACTTTAATGAAAATTTTAGTTGGATTAATATACCCTAAATCTGGCGAATTACATGTGATGGGTAAAGTCCCTTACAAAAAAGAACGTGCGTTTCTAAAAAATGTAGGACTTGTTTTAGGTCAAAAAAGTCAACTAATTTGGGATCTCCCCCCGGTCGATACCTATAGAATGTTAAAAGAGATTTACGAAATTAATCAAAAAGATTATGAAACCAGATTAAATAAGTTAGTTAGTCAATTGGGCGTTTCAACAAAGATCAATACACCAGTCCGAAAACTTTCACTTGGTGAGAGAATGAAGTGTGAACTAATCGCATCTTTTTTACATCAACCAAAGCTGTTACTACTAGATGAACCAACAATAGGATTAGATTTGGCAAGTCAAAAGTCAATTTATTCATTTTTATTAGAAATGAATAAATTTGAAAATACTACAATAATTATTACAAGTCATTATATGAATGATATAAAAGCACTATGTGATAGATTAGTTATTATTTTAGATGGTCAGGTAACTTATGATGGAAAGACAAGTGCACTGACGGAACAATATAATAGTGATGAGGTATCAATTAAACTTAACATTGATCATAAAACCTATGAAAAATTGATATTTCCTTTTAAAAATATTCAAATTGAATATGAAAATAATATTCTCTCTCTAAATATTGATAGAGAAAAGGTAACCGAATTGGCTCAATACTTATTAGAAAATCGAATTGAATTTACAAACATTAAAATAGAAGAAGTAAACTTAGAGGAGATAATATATAAAATTTTTTCAGAAAAGGATTCAGTAGTATGAATAAATACAATAGTGTTTTTACTAATCAAATAAAAATATCGTTGACTTATAAATGGAATATTATTTCAGGGTTTTTCGTTCAATTTTTTCAAATAATAACGTTTTTATTTGTATGGAGGGCTATATTTATGGGAGGAGGAAGTGTAGAAAGTTATTCATTGAATACAATGACAGAATATATAATAATTGTAGCCCTTATTGGTGTCATATTTTCTTCGGAACATATCTTTCGTACATCTGGCCTTGTAAGAAATGGGACACTAACAAATATACTTTTCAGACCTTATTCTTTTCATATTGAAAACTTTTTTGTTTTTTTTGGAAAAAAAGTAATTGAAATTCTTATACTTATTTTTGTGATAATTGGATTGATATTTTTTGTGAATTTCAAGTTTAATTTACCGAGTTATTTAGATATCTTATTGCTTTTTTCGAATTTTATCCTTCTCTTCATTTTTGGTGCAACTTTAGGTAACTTAAGTTTTTGGGTTATTCAAATGTGGCCTATGAAGCCTTTATATGGATCTTTAATGGCCATTTTGGGAGGAGGGCTTTTTCCATTAGATTTACTACCAAACTATTTGGGTAAAGTAATTGAAGTTTTACCATTTTCTTTATTTGGATATGTAAATGCAAAATTGATACAAGGTAATTTAAGTACGGAACAAATATCATATTTTTTGTTAGCATCTATTACTTGGATATTGATATTTACTATTATTTATATAATAACATGGAGATTAGGTCTAAAAAATTATGAAAGTGTGAATATGTAAAATGATTAAGTTATGTAGAATAATTAACATGTTTATTTCTCAAAGTTTTTCTCAAACATTAGCATATAGAACAACTTCAATTTTTATTGTGGTGTTTGGAACATTATTTTCTTTAGGAGAAGTTATTGGTGTCTTTGTTTATTACAGTTACACGGACAATATATTTGGATGGGATAAAAATTCCTTTCTTTTGTTAATTGGTACATTCTCATTAATTCAATACATTTACCAATTTTTATTTATATTACAACACGAAGAGCTTATGGATAAAGTTATAGAGGGAGAATTGGATTATGATTTAATTAGACCTGTCGATTCGCAACTTTTATGCAGTTTTCGATTATTAGATATACCTAGTCTAATTAATATGATTATTCCCCTTGCTTTAATTTTCTATTCAATAAAAAATCTGGATAACAATATTCATGCTATCTATTTTGTCCAATATATTTTATTTTTATTTATTGGTGTTCTATTCTATTATCTTTTGAATCAATTTTTTGTATCACTTTCTTTTTGGATTGAGAGACCAGGAAAATTAATTGGATTACCAGAGTATCTATTTGACTTGGCTAGTAGACCAAGATCAGTATATCCAAAATATTTACAAATAGTTATTGTATTTATTATTCCTGTAGTATCTGCTACAAACACCCCTGTTAATTTTTTGAGGGGAAATGTTGATATAACAGCTTTAATTTCATTGTTAATTTTCACATTTATTATGTTTTGGATTGTAAGAATACAATGGATCAAAGGCATTAAAAGATATGCATCAACTAGTTAAATAATTATATATCAGGTCTTTACTTAAATTGACCTAAAAATTTAGTGAAAACGGCTGGCGAGGCTACGAGTAATTATCGCTAAATTATATTATTTAATCATTCTAGGTCAACACTTAAATACCGATTAAAACCTTACGCCGTTCATCGTCTATTCAAAACAAATGATCCTTGTAATTATGCTCATCCTCACTATTTTCTACTAGTTTAGCTATCATCGCCCGAATTTAAATTCTTGGGAAGCGCATGAAAAAGCCTATGAGCATTTGAAATATCGTGCTGAAGAGTGGGGTTTAGGTACTTATTGGCGTGATATTGATATCGAGGAATTAGAGCAAGAGGAACTACGTACTGTTTTATGGAGTGAAGGTGGAATTTTGGGTAGCGTAACAAATAGGCGATTCTAGTACATGACGATTATAGATAGTGAAAGGCATATTACCGTTGTTCTAAATGCTTATATATATACTGGAAATGTGATTGATTTTTTTGGACCATTAAATTGGTGTTAAATGGAATAAGTTGGGGTATCCAATATTTAACAAACAACCCATTCGATATGGTGTAATAGACTGAATGTTAAAATATCCATTGTGTGGGGGGGATAATTGATGATTCTATCCGTCAATGACATACATAAATCGTACGGTAAAGAACAAGTACTAAAAGGGATTTCCTTTGCGATTGAGACGCCGCAAATACTCGCATTGGTGGGTCCGAATGGTTCTGGTAAGTCTACTTTGCTCAATATCATTACGAATCTATTGACTGCTGATCGCGGTGAGGTTTCGATTTTGGGTAAGAGTAATAAGAATCCTAATATTTTTAAAAAGATCTCGTTTATGCAGGATAACACGGTGCTGTACGATTATTTAACGGGCTATGATCACCTGCAATTTATTGGGGATGTGCAGGGGCTGTCGAAGCAACAGCTGTTGAATACGGCGGAGCGCATTGGTATTAGTGGTTATTTGAATAAAAAAGTGAAGAACTATTCGTTGGGAATGAAGCAGCATTTATTATTGGCGATGGCCGTGGTCAACGAGCCGAAATTATTAATATTGGATGAACCACTCAACGGATTGGATCCGACGAGTGCGATTCACGTGCGGGAATTGCTGTTGGAGCTATTTGAACAAGGGACAACGATTTTGTTATCCTCTCATAACTTAGCGGAGATTGACCGTGTGACGTCGAAAATTTTATTTCTTAAGAGTGGATTATTAATACAAGAGGATATGTCTGCGTATGAACAAATTCGTTATGCGTTTGTCGTGGAGGATGTGGAGAAAGCGGAAAATGCTTTAATGGCGGCTGCTATTGCTGTAGAAACTGTGGGGGACAACTTGCAGATTTACAGTGATAGGGCTTCTTTGGCGTCTGTTTTGACTGTTTTTGAGCAGCAGGAAATTGTGGTGCTCGATATGGAGAAAAAGGTATTGGGCTCTGAGGATCGGTATCGTACGATTTTCGGTGAAAAGAGTGGCAGCCGATGAGTATGTTGCGATTTGAATTACGCAAATTATGGCGTCAAAAGAAAATTCTCTGGTTGTTCTTGCTAGTATTTGTTTGTAGTGGAGTTGTTTGGGCGCAAAATTTGTCGCAGCAATCGCTTGTCAAAGAGCGGGCACAGGAACAAATAGCCCCGATGGTTAAAGAGACAGATGATTTATATCGAGATCTTAAATTACTGGAAAGAGAAGGCAATTTAGATGAGCTACAAGCTAAGCAATTAGAGCATGTCAACAGTATGGCGAATGCATTTTTTCAGTGGAAAAGTGCTATTTATGATGAGCGCTGGCAGGAGATTCCGGGTTATGAATATGAATTTTTAACGAATGTACAGCAGTTTGAACAGGTTGGCGGTATGTTCCGGGCTTTACAGGGGAGTGACAGAGACAAAGCTATTCAGAAAAATGATTGGCTTCGAGCGCATGATCTTGCTTATGAGGATGAAGTGAGCTCATTAGCACCAGCTCTTTTTATCAAGAAAAGCACGGCAATTCTTCTTGGGGTAGCGAGTGTTGTTGTTTTGCTATTGCTGTTTGGCGCAACGCTTACGGTAGAACATGAGCAACGGACATGGCTGACACTTCGGACACAACCAATGACGAACAGGCGGCGGATTGTTGGGAAATACATTAGTTTACTTGTTGTACTTGTTGTTTTTCTAGCGATTGTGCTCGGTGTAGGACTGCTTATTCCTTTAGCTTTTGGTTATCAAACGATGAATTTTCAGTATCCACAATTGATGACGGCTGGGGATGCATTTATTTTTATATCTACAGCTCATTATGTCACGCGAGCGATTCTATTATTTGTTTGTGCTAGTATCGTGGTGTTCAGCCTTATTTTATTGATCAGCACGAGGGTGAAAAATTCGTTTATCACGATGGTGTTGACGGGGGCTATTCTGTTAGTTGGTTTTGCGATTACGGAGACGTATCCAGTATTGCAATTTGCTCTCAATCCTTTTCAGTATTTACGCTTCTCGCAAGTATTGGAGGTGATCCCACAAAGTACGGATGGCATCTATTTACTGGGAGCTATTTTGTGGAGTGGCTTGTTTCTTGTCGGGGCTATTTTACTACCTGAAAGAGAAACGGGATTATTCCAGTCTGTGAAAAACAATCAGCCGTTTCGTGGTGGAGAAATAAAAACGAAGTCTCATCCAATCGTGAAAATGATAATTTTTGAATGGCGAAAAATGAAGCGCCAGGGCTTGATGAAGCAGTTAGGGATACTTCTTTTGTTGTTCGTTGTTATTGGGTACTTGATTATTAGTCAACAGGCACAACAGCAGGAGGTTGCTTATATAGATAGTTTGCAACGGGAGGCTGAGCAAACTGAGCATGGGTTGATAGCGATGTTGGAAGAGATGTCAGCTGAATATAGGGAAACAGCACGAGTAGCCGATGAATCTGGTGACGAGGCTATGAGTGAAAACTTTACTTATTTGGCTGATGGGTCAGACGAGACGGTAGAGTTTTTCCATACACTAGTAGATAGAATTCAAATGGCCCTCACGGCTTATGATGAGCAAGAATGGCAGCCTTTCTACGACTATCAACTGTTTCAGAATCAATATGATAATGGGGAATTTAATAGTGACACGTTCTCCAACCTTTCGGTGAATACCTATGGCGCTCTTACAATGAAGGCAAGTATGGTGGAGAAAGAATGGCTGAAGGCGCATCATATCCAGCCTGTTTTTTCAGGAGCCTATATCCCGACGATTTATCAGTATTGGGGTGACAATCTGAAGGAAAAGAAGCAGTGGCAGGAGGCGAATCGAAAGGTTGATAACAGCGGGTTGTTTTCGCTGTACCTCTATTTTGACAGCTATCTCTATTTTGTGCCGATGGTTCTGCTATTCTTTTTGGTAGGAGCAGGGTTTGTGGGGGAGAGAGACAAGAGGGAGACCCTTCGTTTACTTAAAACGCAGCCGATTGCGGAGAAGCATATTTTTCTCGGGAAGATTAGTCATGCGTTATTGACGGTAGTACTAGGAGGTCCGGGGATTTTTGGCTGGGTTGTACTTGTCGCGACGGTTTTGAATCGGTTTGGTGATTGGAATTATCCTATTTTACATTATGATAGCAAAAGTGTGACAGAATTACCGACTTACACGGGGATAAGGGCTATAGAGGGAGGGTTTCACTTTGTTTCTCTAGGCGATTATGTCGTGGAAAGTGTTGTGCTTTTATTGGCCGTTTTAGTGTTTTTCATCGTGCTGTCGATCTTTATTTCATTGTTTGTACGTAGTCCATTAGGTGTTTTTTCTACAGTATTGGCAATTGGAAGTGCGGGGTACTTTGCGAGTGTCCACCTGCTACCGGATATGGCACATTTGTCGCCCTTCACTTATTTGAATGTCGCTAAAATTACGAATGGAGAAGTGGCGACGTTGCTTAATAATTCGGGTATTCATGTGTTGACTGGTGGCGTTGTGTTGTTGGTCGCGATGGTTTTATTGGTTGTGGTTGGTTATCTATTGTTGAATGGGAGGGGAAAAAAATAAAGCATTATGGAGAAAGCTTTTATGAAAAAAGGCATATTTTTATGGCGTTGTCATTCGTTGTCTTGTTATTATCGCCAATTTTTGTATTTGTTTTACCTCCTTTTATTGCTGAAGGTTTATACTTCTCGCCTGAAAATTGGTATGTATTTGTATCGGGCGCCAGTTATCTTATGTATAGTGTTGGTTTTTTATTTTTATTGCTATCTTTGTTTGTTCTGTTTTTATTAAATATGCGTAAAATCTCGTTTTTCATTAGCCTAGTGTGTGTCTTTTTGGCTGGATTATCCTTCTACGTTGCAGCGCAAAATTATACGTCTTTAGGCTATGATTCTATTGCATACAGGGAGATATTTTTGAAAGAAGAACGTATTTATCCTTGGAGTGAAGTAGAAAGGGCGGTCTATATTGAAGTACCTGACCAAGAATCCCCGCCGGAATATGAATTCTATTTTACTGACGGAGAAAAATTGACTGTTATTGAGAATGATACGATTTTTTTGCTAGGGAGTTTTATTCGGGCGAGTTTGGACAATGTGGGGACTCGGATAGAGATTGTTCGGGGGTATAGGGATTGATATTGACGCCCGGGTTATTCTTTTAACGATAAAGTATGAATTCATTTTCTATTGTGATTTTGAATGCATCGGTATTATAAGAGATGTAAAGGAATAGTCAAGAAGGGATGTTGTATGGAGTGGCAAAAGGTGAGGGAATTGTTTCCTAATCAATTTGTTTTAGTTTCAATACTAGAATTTCATTCTGGGACACTGCAAGACCGGCTTGATTACTACAAAGAAGACAAACTATATATGGATTTTTATGCAAAGGAGAACAACGATGAAATTAACGACAATAAAAATGGATGAAGGATTTGCATCACAAATTCTAAACTGGCGATATGATCCGCCTTATGATTTCTATAATAATGAGCATGATGCTGAGGCAATCAAGGAATTGTTGGAGGATAACTATTCTGTCGTTGTGAATGACAACGATGAATTGATTGGTTTTTATTGTGCAGGTTCTTCTGCTCAAGTGCCAGCAGGTGCAAAGGTGGGCGCCTATACGGAAGATATCATAGACGTCGGGTTAGGTATTACTCCTATATTAACAGGTAAGGGCAATGGTTTTACTTTCTTTTCATTTGTATTGGAGTCGCTTTATAAAACTTACGGCAATGTACCAGTTCGTCTTACCGTCGCGAAGTTTAATCAAAGAGCCATTCATCTATATGAGAAGTTTGGATTTGTGAAGGAAATGGAGTTTACGACGGGTTCAGCTGAGTTTCAGACGATGAGGAAGGTGTAACCATGTTCGCTACATGTATTAAAGTAAATGAATGGATGTCGGAATTTAACGGACAATGGGGAGTCGCTGGTGGTTGGGCGATTGATTTATTCATAGGGAAAGAAACACGTATCCATTTGGACATAGAAGTTGCCCTATTTCGAGAAAATCAACATATGCTGAAAAAGGCGTTACCAGGTTGGTCATTTGAAAAAGCTGTAAAGGGTGAATTGATCACTTGGGAAGAAGAATGGCTGGAATTGCCGGTTCATGAGATTCACGGTGTTCATAAACAGGTAGGTGAACGGTTAGAAGTATTGCTGAATGAAACGAAGGATGATAGGTGGATTTTCAGAAGGGAATCATCGATTTCATTTCCGGAAAGTTCACTTTTTCTTGATTCAAAAGAAGGAATCCCTTATCTGCATCCAGCAGTTGTCTTGCTATATAAAGCGAAAAATGCACGTGAGAAGGATCATGCTGATTTTAATGCAGTGAAGGATTTGCTGAAGGTGGAAGATAAAGAGTGGTTACAGAAGGCGCTTTGGGTTCACGTTCCTGGACATGAATGGATTCATGAATTATGAGAAGAAAGGAGCAAAAGTATGAATAGAATCATGGTCATTGGCGTATCTGCTGGTGCTGGGAAATCGACGTTTGCGCGCCGATTAGGTGAATTGACGGGTATTGAAGTGACGCATTTGGATCGGTTGTTTTGGAAGCCGAATTGGGTAGAGGCCCCGTCTGAAGAGTTTTCAGTAGCACAGCAACAGGTTGTTCAACAGGAACGCTGGATTATGGAAGGGAATTATACGGGGACAGTCCATATCCGCGAGCCGCACGCAGACACCGTTATTTACCTAGAACTTCCATTGAGGGTTTGCTTGTACCGGGTGTTAAAACGGAGAGTGCAATATCATGGGAAAACGCGGCAGGATATTGCTGATGGCTGCAAGGAAAAGATAGACAAGGCGTTTCTAAAATTCATCGTCACGACATATGGCGCGCGTAAAAAGGCCATGATGGAGCGAATGCGACGTTATGCGGAAGAAGGAAAGACTGTGCATTATTTGAAAACGCAAGGTGAGATTCAAGGTTTTTTGGATACATATATATAAATTAAGGGGCAGTCTAGAAGGTTAGTTAAATTAACAATCTGGAGTACCCCTGTTTCATTTGTCACGACAAGGCTGATGGAAAAATTATCAATCAATTGAGCAGGCTTATCGATCATTTGTCATGAGTTATCGATCAATTGGGCAAATTTATCAATCATTTGCCATGAGTTATCGATCAATTGGAAGGAGTTATCGTCATTTTGTGACCTTTGACTTATCGAAGTGGCGAAGCTTTCTACTTATTTTAAGACGCATCACATATAGCTTCGACATTAGTCTTTTACAATGGCTTCTTGCTCAATCCACGTTTTTGACCAGCTTTCAATTTCCTTCATAATCGGTGTAAGTGACATGCCTTTTTCAGTTATGGAGTATTCAATTCGTACGGGTGTCTCTGGGTACACAGTACGGATGACAAAGCCCTGCTGTTCGAGGTCCTTCAATCGCTCTGTTAATGTTTTGCCGCTGACACCAAGTTTGTCAGTCATTGTACAAAAACGCTGTGGTCCTGTCATTAATTGATACAAAATAAGGGTGGTCCAACGTTGGCTTAGGATAGAGACGGCTTTTTCAAAGCGTGGACATAGTTCAAATTCATTCATCTACATTCAACTCCTTTTGTTTGTAAACTTTATTGTTGACAATAGTTATTATAACATATAAAGTTAGTTACATAAAGTAAGTTACTTACGAAAATGAAAAACAGGAGGAATATACATGAATTTTCATACAGCACCGCATATATACACAGGGGAAGTACATCTCAATGTTTTGGATTTGGAAAGATCAGTCCAGTTTTACAAAGAAGTGATTGGATTTAAAGTACTTGAGGCAGCGGCAGATAAGGTTGTACTAACGGCAGACGGCAAGACACCGTTGCTCATTATTGAACAACCGGAACATGTTACGCCGAAAGAGGCACATAAAGCTGGTTTGTATCATTTCGCATTGTTACTGCCGAAGCGAGCTGATTTAGGGGCAATTATTAAGCATTTTATCCAGCATCAGGTACGAATTGGGGCTTCGGATCATTTGGTGAGCGAGGCGCTTTATTTGTCAGATCCGGACGGTAATGGCATTGAAATTTACATTGATCGTGATCCTGCTGTTTGGAGTTGGGATGCTGGAAAAGTCGCGATGAGTACAGATCCACTGGACGGTGACAGTGTTGTTGCGGAAAGTGGAAATCAGATGTGGGATGGACTTCCGGCTGGGACAGTTATGGGCCATGTTCATTTGCACGTAGCTCACTTGCCTGAAACGGAAACATTCTATAATGCGCTCGGTTTCGAAGTTGTTACGAATTATCCACAAGCATTGTTCATGTCGAATGGCAAATACCATCATCATATTGGTTTGAATACATGGAATGGCGTAGGAGCATCGCGTCCTACTGAAGGTAGTGTGGGGCTTCAATCCTTTGCGCTTGTTTATCCGACTGAGGCAGTGTTGGGTGAGGCGATTGCGAAAGTAGAGGCGCTAGGGGTGAAAGTGGTAGCTAGCGGCAGTGAATTTCTAGTGGAAGATCCTTCTGGCAATCGAATTGTGTTGCGGGTTGGGTGAGGAATTGTAAATCGAAACAGGGACTAGTAGCTGTATTGGCTGCTAGTCCCTGTTTATGAGTAAGTATATTGAAATAGGGAAAATCTTCAAAGTTATTTTAGAGCTAAGGTGGTTTCTTTGCAAAGTCTATACATGTATACCTCTTCTTTTTAGATTTAAAAATTTAAAAATTACTCATTCAAATGAGACCATTCAATCTGTGATTTATTGACTGTTCCTACAAACACGGTTTGTTCATTTGGGCTATCCAAATAATGTATAAGCATATGTTTAACTGTTAAAGGCATTGCCAAATTGAATATATCTGATAGATTTATCCAATGTAGTTCTCCTTCATCCGTCATCCGTAGTTATAAAATTTTCTTTTTGGGTATGTCCAAAATAAATAAAATGCTGTCGAATTTCATCGCCACTTTTCCGAAATAGTATATAACGAAGTTTAAGTTGTTCTATTTCATCACCAGTAATACCGGTTTCTTCGAATATTTCCCTTAAACAAGATTCTTGGGGCGTATTATGTTCATTGTTTTCCACATGCCCGCCAATCCCTGTCCATAAATCAGGAGCTAAGTCTCTATTTTTAGATCGCTTCATCATTAAGATTTTATTTTCATTTATAAGATAAGCACCTGTCATCATTCGCATCTTGCTCATTTAATCCCTCGTACTTTCTGTATACTTTTTAATATAGTTCGCATCATCTTGTTTGATAATCCTATAATCAACCTGGTCCCATATTAGTCATTTACGTTCTGTAACATGAAAGGTTTCACCTATACTGCTATCTACAACGAGTTAAATTCTTAATAACTTCACCACAAAGTCTTGAATGAATAAAAATATGACCCAACCGCCTATGCCGAATCCAATGGAAAGAAACAATGGAAACGAGTTTTTTAAAGATAAATAAACGATGAACAGTAACATGGCGGTTGCAGGGAATCCCCAGAGTACTCCTAAAGCAAATTTGCTTAATGTTTCTGTTTGTTCTCCTTGAACATGAAGCCAAATGATACTTAATAGGCTTACTAAAGGTAAGGTGGCAATAATTCCCCCATAAGTTGGAAATCTTCGTGCTACTTCGGAAACAATCGCAATAATTACAGCTGAAGCGATTACCTTCATAATTAGATACATTGCTTCGCACACTCACTTAATAGCTTGAATGATTTTAATAGGGTTTTCTTTTCTTCTTCGCTTAGATTTAGAAAAATAGTATCTAACATTTCTTCATTAAGGCTTGTATTTCTATAGACAACATCTCTACCTTCAGTTGTTAGGCAAAGGATGACTTTCCTTTCGTCCGCAGGATCTCTTCTTTTAAGCAGCAACCCTTTTTTAATGATTCGTTTTATATGATCAGATGCTGTGTTTTGTGATATGTCCAAATAGCTAGCAATCTCATTAATTCCGACGTTATCTTGCTTTTGAACGTGTTGAAGAATACGAATCACTTGGTGTGTAATTTTTTCAGTGTGAGGATAATGAAGATGATAGTAAATATCTGTCCAATAGTCATTTATGGTTCTTGAGTTAGTTTGCATAGTCAACGCTCCTTTTACATCTGTTAATCAGAATATATCTGTATATACGATGTATTATAGAGTGAAAAACTTCCTTATTCAACTGTTATGGTCCAGTTTTCCTCGCTTGGCATCAAAATTATGAAACTTCTTTCGACGTCATACGTAAAACAACGTATACTTAAAAATAACGAATGTAAAATACATTATGTCGAAACGGAGTGAACTTGTTGACGAAAAAATTATGGTTCCAAGCAGGCGTTGGGATTTTACTAGCTTTGCTCATTATGAAGTTTTTTATGGAAATCAATGGAATATTTACTCCGCTTGTCATCATCGCGAAAACTATTTTTATACCACTGTTACTCGGTGCTGTCCTTTTCTATGTAACAGAACCATTGCAGCGATTTTTGGAAAAGCGTAAAATGCCGCGTTGGGGGAGTATATTAGCGATACTTATCAGTGTTGCGGCAGTGGTTTGGCTATTCATTTCAATTATTGGCCCACCGGTTATTAATGAAGTGAATAGATTCGTTAAAAATGCACCATCTATTGCAAAAGAGATTACGATTCAGACGGAATATGTATTGCAACACCGAGAAAATTTCCCGGAACAATTAAACGAGATGATTGATAAAGCTATCAATTCTATTCAATCCATTGCCCTCGTATTTGGAAAATTAGTCGTTCAGTTTTTCCAATCAGTTTTCCAAACAGCATTCACTCTTATTCTTGTGCCGTTTTTCTTTATTTACTTACTGAAGGACCACGAGAAGTTCGCACCATTTATCTACAACTTCTTTTCAGGCAAACAGCAAGTGTGGATTAAAAAAACCTTACATGATATCAATACAGTGCTGCGCACATATATACAAGGGCAGCTATTGATTAGCCTTATTTTAGCCTCCATTATGTTTGTTGGTTATTTAAGTATTGGTTTAGAGTACGCACTATTATTAGCCATCTTCGCATTTTTTATGAATGTTATTCCGTTCATCGGCCCATGGATTGCATTTGCACCAGCACTGATTATCGCGTTTCTGGATCCGGACCCGCAAAAAATGGTCATCTGGGTCTGTGTCATTACGCTTGTTGCACAGCAAACGGATAGTAACCTCATTACGCCGAACATCATGGGGAAAACGCTCGATATTCACCCACTGACAGTGATTACAGTCATTTTGGCGGCAGGAAATATTGCTGGTTTCCTCGGTATTCTCTTGTCTATCCCGGCGTATGCAGTTGGGAAAGTTGTTGTGAAAAATATTTATGATAGGCGTAAGGAAATTAAGTTGGCTGCGACGAAGAATGTGTAGTGAAGTGAGCTCCCTGACAAAAATATGTCAGGGGCTTGTTTTTTTAATCGCATCAATGAAAAATCTTCCTTGTGGCGCTTGTATTACAAAGAAACACGTCCAAGTCAAGCATCAAAAAAGCCGATGATTTCCCTTGATGGAATCGACCGGCCCTAAAAGTATTTATATAATGTTGTATAGCATCTGCTTGATATAATAGAGATGTAATAAAATAGTGTGTGTTCATAGGCGGTTAGCACATCTGCGATTCCCATTACTTCTTGCATATTCATGCGAGAGGGGAAAGGAGATGATGCAAATGACGATATTTGAAGCAGTGAGTTTAATGATTGTTTTTACTATATCCAGCTCTTAACGCAAGTATACCAAAAGGGTATGAATCCAGCAATAATAGTAATTTTATATACGATTATTATGGTCACACCTCAAAATACAGCCCCCAATGCAAACCACACCCCGGATTGAACCCTGCGGAACACTTAGGGCACACCGACTTACAATCCAAGTACTCTCCAATTCTTAATTCATACCCACATCCTCCACACAGCACCGCTTTCTCATCAAATTTCTCTTTTGGCCAGATAGCAGGAGCGCCACATCCATCCTCTTCATGGCATTCATAGCACGGATAATAAGTGTCGCAGCAATAGAATTTTATCGCGATGCGGTCGATTTCGGAATGGTAATGTATGCAACGTGTTTCCTCGTCTAGGACTTTTCCACGAATGACTTGGCCTTTAATTAGCAAGATAACTCCCCCCTTAATAATTAAAACATGTATGGAATGACTGACAAATTGGATAAGCTATTGAAAAAAAGGATTGACGTCATGTGGACTGAATTTCCGACTATCTATACAAATATTTGGGATGCCTTTTGGGCGATTCCCGCTATACTTGTAGGCATCTTGCTGCTGAGAGTACTGTTCAAACTTCGGGAAAGTTGGTTTTCAACAGCAGCAACAATCATTGGACTTATCTTATCGATTTTCATCAGCCATCCAGGTAATTTACCCGCCGGTATTTTCATGGGGTTTTTCTATGGTGGTGCGGCGAGTGGGACGATTTATTCGCTGAAGGTTTGGTATACCACTCATCGTACGAAATAACTTTATTTCAACGGGCAAAATCCGCATTGCATGAGACCAGGAACATCCTTCGAGAAGCAACATGTTGTTCGGACTTCGGTATTCAACAGCGCAGCTGGTTCGGATCCTTTTAAATAGGTGGCAAATAATGAGCGGGGTGCGATGCCTTCCCACAGTGTGTCGTCTTTCAGTGTGCCAAGATCGGAGCGGGCTTCATCGTCGGTACCCGGGTTCGACAATAGCACATGGTATTGCCAGAGAAGGAAGCCGAAAATGTTTTCCCACAAGGTTAGCGGGGATACGGATGCAACGGAGCGAAGTTGCTTGATAACTGCGCTACATTGTTCGACTAAAATGTGGCGAATCACATCCCGACGTTCAATATCCTCGACATACCGCCAATCTTCTGCCGAAGCAAATGTGCTGATGGCCAACTTTCCGTATTCTTCTTTAGCGCCGAAAGTAAGACGGTTTGTATCACCATTCCATACTTCATCGTATGTTGCTAGATTGGTAAATTGTATAGCGACGAACATGCCTAGACGACGCATGAAATACGAAGCGGCAACCACCCGATTTGGACTACCACTCACTGCTTGGATGATATTCAATGTATCTTCGATTTTATTCGCATCGAGGAGAGTTGCCAACGTGAATAGTTGTCGCTCAGGAGGCTCTGTATAGATGCTGTACATATTTAGTTGTTTGAGTTGGTCCGCAGTTAAGTTTGTCATGTTCTTATTATAGGTTCTGAAAATTAAAACGACAAGTTGAGCGAGCGTTCAGTCTGATGTACAATTAAGGTACATATGATTTAATTGGAGTGAATTCTACGTGACAAAACGATTAGCTGACGAACAAATTATTGGCTTAATTGAACGAGGGGCAGATATTATCATTCCGATTGCCAACGGAGAGCCGCAACATTTACTTGATATATTGGAAGACAATCATTTGAAATTAGAAAATGTTAAGATTCATCAAATGCTAGCGTTACGCGAGCGGGATTATATTTTGGGTAAGATGAAAGGTCATTTATCGCATGTGTCGTATTTTTTAAGTGGCGCAACACGCAAGGCATACCATGAGGGGCATATTGAACTTGTTCCAAATGTCTTTCATGAAGTACCACGTATACTGGAGAGAATAACGAAGCTATCGATGGTGATGACAGTTGCTTCGCCGATGGATGAGCATGGTTATTTTTCATTGGGGACACAAGCAGATTATGTTTCTGAATTCATTGGTCATGTACCATTTGTGTTGGAAGTGAATAAGCATATGCCGCGTACTTATGGGGAAAATCAGATTCATATTAGTCAGATTGCGGGCTATGTTAACAGTGATATGCCTTTATCGGAGGTACTTGCACCAGAAATTGGAGAGAAGGATTTAAAAATTGCCGAATTCATCACGAATGAAATCGATAATGGTGATTCTCTGCAAATTGGTATTGGAGCCATTCCGAATGCGGTTATGAGTATGTTGAAGGATCACCGTCATCTAGGGATTCATACGGAAATGCTGACGGATGGTATTGTAGATTTGGTGGCGGCGGGTGCAGTTGATGGGACACGAAAGTTCACATATAAAGGGAAGACAGTTGCGACGTTTGCATATGGTTCACAGCGATTGTATGATTTCATAGACAAAAACCCTTCTGTTGAATTTTTACCAGTTAGCGTTGTCAATGATCCGCGTGAAATTGCGAAGGAAGAGCGTATCGTGTCGATTAATGCGACGACGGAGGTGGATTTGTATGGGCAGTGTGCCTCTGAAACGATTGGTGGTCGCTATTATTCATCCACAGGTGGACAAGCAGACTTTGCGCGCGGGGCTCGCTTTGCGAAGCATGGGAAAGGGTTTATCTGCATGCATTCGACTGTGAAAAATGATACGATTTCGCGTATTCAGCTGCAATTGTCGCCTGGTTCTGTCGTGACGACATCAAAAAATGACGTGGACCATATTGTAACGGAGTACGGCATTGCTCATCTTTATGGCAAGTCGGTTGCTGAACGCGCGAAGGCACTCATTGACATCGCCCATCCCGCGTTCCGGGAACAGTTGCTGTTTGATGCAAAGAAGAGCCGCATCCTTTATTGATTGTAGAACAGCGTCTTTTATGCGGATGCTGTTTTTGGATAAGAGGAGGGAACCCCATGAGGGAGCCTTCCTCTTATTTTTCTTTAATCCCAATGACACGAATTCTTTTGTAATCAGCGACCCATTGGCCATCTGTATATAAGAGGGGACGTAATTGCTGCTCGATTGTTGTGAGGATGTCATTTTTCTTATCTTCAGCAATTCCGGTGAAAAAGGCACTGCCGAACATGATAATCCAGTCTCGCAATCCATTATCCTCATCCAATGGAGTTGGTCTGTCATAGTGTTGGGCAAGAGTGACCCTGAATCCAGCCTCCTCCATTAAAGCTGTATATTCACCAATACTCGGATAATACCAAGGGAATTGCTCTGCGTTGTAATCAAACCCAGCCTCTTGAATACCATGAATAATCCCATCGATGATAGTTTGAACGTTTCCTTTGCCACCAAATTCTGCGATAAATCTTCCTCCTTGCTGCAAACCCTGATAAATCCCAGTGAGAACTTGCTTTGGCGTTTGTACCCAATGAAGCGTAGCGTTAGAGAATACAGCATCAAATTCGTTATGGAAATCTAACTCTGCCGCATCTTGAACTTCAAATGGAATGGCGGGATACTTCTTTTTCGCTTGTGCCACCATATTTGCAGAGCTATCGACACCTACAACATCCACTTGAGCATCATATAATTTTTTCGCTAAATCTCCCGTACCACACCCAAGATCAAGAATTTTCTCGCCTGCTTTTGGAGCTAATAAATCAAGTAAATGGTCCCCGTACTTTGAAACAAATGAATGTTGTGTATCATATAAATTGGCATTCCAAGTGTCCTGCGAATGTTGTGTCATTTTCAATGTTATACCCCCTCGTATATTGTTGTTGAGTGAATTATACAACAAATCACTTGAGAGTAGCAGAAAATTAACAGGAATTCCTTCCTTATACCTTTACCCTTTTTATTTTTAAAATCCCGAAGATTGCCGTTTCTCCGCGCTTGCCCAACACACTTTTTTAGGCAGACACATACTATTTGAATGAAGAGGTGGTGAACGTTGAAAAGAGATGACAGGGCTGTGCGGTATGATCCACATGAGATCGAGCAGCGTGAATGGAAGCAGAGGCAAACGAAGGAACGGCTTAAACAAATGTTGACAATCGCTTCGCCGATATTCCTACTGTTATTATGGGAATTTATGTCGAGGACGGGAATACTAGATATTCGCTTTTTTCCACCGCCCTCCACTATCGTTAGTACGTTTTTCGAGATGATTGCCAGTGGTGTAATGGCCAATCATATTGGGGTTTCGTTGTATAGGATTTTCCTTGGATTTCTACTCGGCGTGATACCGGGTGTCATCATCGGTTTACTGATGGGGCTCTATTCGCCAATCCGGCATTTCGTTTCCCCGATTGTGATGGCGTTAATGCCGATTCCTACACTTGCCTTGCTTCCGATTATTATCATTCTTTTCGGAATCGGGGACTTGTCGAAAGTTGTGACAATTGCAGGAAGTGTCTTTTTTCCTGTTGTCATCAATACAGCGGCAGGTGTCATTAATATCGATTCAATCTATTTGGATGTAGCGAAAAATTACGGAGCAGGAAGAGTGAATTTTTTCTTGAAAATCGCTTTGCCAGGGGCACTGCCAGTCATGCTTGAAGGTATCCAAATGGGGCAGGCGATTGCGCTTCTCACAATTGTAGCTGCGGAAATGATGGGAGCAACTTCAGGAATAGGCTATCTGATTTGGACGTCATACAAAGCATTTTTACTGCCAGAAATGTATGTAGGGCTAATCCTCATTTCATTTTTTGGCTATCTGTTTTCGCTGATGCTCCGGGGAATTCAGAAGAAGATGTTACCGTGGAGGTGAGCAGATAGATGGGGAAAAAAACTAAAATTATCATTCGTAGTTTGACGAAAGCATTTTATAAAAAACAAGCATCTGTTACGGCACTTGACGATATTAATTTGACTGTCGAGGATGGAGAATTTGTCTGTCTTGTTGGTCCAAGTGGCTGTGGAAAAACAACACTTCTGCGTATTTTAGCGGGCCTTGAACATCCGAGCATTGGTGAATTTACCATTGCGACGGATGGGGAGGACCGTCCTCTTCAGTCGATGGTATTCCAGGAAAGAGGTGTCATTCCTTGGCTTACCGTAGAGGAGAACGTAGCATTTGGCCTCAAAATGCGCCATATGCCGAAAGAAGTCGTCAAAGAGCGGACGGCGTATTATTTAAAGAAAACCGGACTTGAACGGTTTTCTTCACTTTATCCAAAAGAATTATCTGGCGGAATGAAGCAGCGTGTAAGTATCGCGCGGGCATTTGCCAATGATCCAGAAATTTTGCTGATGGATGAACCATTTGCTGCACTCGATGAACAGAATAAATTCATCTTACAGGAGGAATTGCTGTCCATCTGGTCAGAAACGGGCAAGACAGTTCTTTTCATCACCCATAGTATCGACGAAGCGTTATTACTAAGCGATCGTATTTTACTGATGAGTTCTCAACCAGGAAGAATTATTCGGGAAATTAAAGTCGACATGCCACGTCCGCGAAAAATGGAGGATATCCGGGCAAATCCGGTAATGGCCGAACAGTTTGTTGAAATATGGCAGCATCTTCAGGAAGAGGTACAGCGGTCCAGGCAGGAAAATGAATGATAAGGAGAGATTCCATGGCGAAGTGGATGAAAAGCGGATGGTTGATGATGTTATTCGCAGTGGCATTGGTTGTTGGGGCTTGTTCTCCAAAAGAAACAGTGCAGCCAGTGCCGGAAGATAAGGTGCCGAATGCAGTGACAGAGGACTATCCTTCGGGTGATTTGGCGCCACTCGACAACCGGGTAAAAGTCGTTATTGCGGAAGATGGTGCGGCATCGGGTGCCGGCTTCTATATCGCGAAAGAAAAAGGGTATTTTGAAGACTATAATATTGAAGTAGAGTTCGCCCAATTCGCCAATAGTGATGATATGCTGCCGGCACTTGCAGCAGGTGAAGTTGATATTGCAGGCGGCGTTTCGACCGCATCATTTTTCAATGCGATTGCACAAGGAAT